>DCFV01000081.1 GCA_002314435.1 Acidobacteriaceae bacterium UBA1795
ACTATCCTCCGGACTATGGCATCTCTTCGGGCGCTACCATGAGCCTTTCGCTCAAGAGCGGCACGCAGAAGTTCCATGGCACGCTCTGGGAATTCAATCGCACCCCGGCCTACAACGCCTCGGATCCGATTGCACATAGCAAGACCAACGTCCACTACAACATCTACGGGTTCAACCTCGGCGGCCCGGTTTTCATTCCCAAGACCTACAACACAGACAAGAGAAAGACCTTCTTCTTCTGGAACGAAGAATGGCGCAAGATCTTGTCCGGTTCCGGCTCTAGGAGTGTGAACACGCTGAACAACGCGGACCGTCCGACGGCGGGAACTGACTTGGCCTATGTGCCTCCGGCCTCCGCCTCCGACACCAAACTCAAGGTTCCCTCGGTTGCAACTGACACGTACTATGCAACCAACGTCCTCACGCCTCTCGGACTGGTCCCCGGCGCATTGCCCGGAGCCGCCGGTGGCTTCAAGCTCGACGCCAATGGCCATGCGGTCATTCCGCATCAGCTGTTCGACAACAACGGCATGCTCTACCTCCAGAGCGGCGCGATTCCGTTGGCAACGAATTCCTCTGATCAGGCCGTTTCCAATCCCGCCGTGCCCATCAGTGTGCGCGACGATGTGGTCCGCATCGATCACAACATCAACAGCAAGTGGACCATCCTGGGCCACTACATGCACGACTCTGTATCGCAGGGCAATGCCTCGCCGTTCCTTGGCTGGCTGTGGGCAAGCTACAACAGCATCACCAGCACCCTGTCCAACCCGGCGAACTCCGCGGCCATCAAGCTGAGCGGCACCATCAATCCTAACCTGCTCGTCGAAGCCAGCATCAACTACGACGGCAACACCATCGACATCACCAACAGCGCCAATGCGCAGCTGCCTCCCGGCTGGGTCAGCAATCCGCTTACCTCGTCGTTTGCCATCACGCGCAACGCGCTGCCCGGCATCAACTACATCGGACCCTACGGTGTGGCTGAGGACACTGGTTCCGCACCGTGGCACAATGCGGCCCAGGACTACATGCCCAAGCTCGACATCTCGTACACCATGGGCAAGCACGCCATGAAGTATGGGTTCAGCTACAACCGCTACACCAAGAACCAGCAGATCTTCGGCGACACGCAGGGCTACTACAGCTTCGGCCAGCTCTCCGGCGACAGCTTTATGGACCTGTTGATGGGTCTGTCCACTGGCTACAGCCAGTTCCAGGCTTCTCCCATCCGTCACTATGTCAACCAGACGCCTTCGGCCTATGTCCTCGACAACTGGCACGTGACGCCGCGCCTCACCCTGCAGCTCGGCCTTCGCTACGACGCCCTGCCACATGCCTGGGAGCGCAGCAATGCCGTCGCCAACTTCAACCCTGAAGACTTCGTCTCCAGCCAGACGCCAGTCTGGGATGGGAATTTGATCAACACCTCAACCCAGGGCCTGCTCACCTACAGCGGCGCTCAGTACTATGTCAACGGCATGGGTCTTGCCGGCCAGAACGGCTTCCCGCCGGGATTGGTCAACAACGACTACAAGACACTGCAGCCTCGCGTTGGCTTCTCTGAGGATCTCTTCGGAAACGGCAAGACCGTTCTCCGCGGCGGCTTCGGAACCTTCTATGAGCGCATGCAGGGCAACGATATTTACAACGCTGCCACCAACTCGCCGTTCGCCAACAACGTGAGCGTCAGCAACACCACCTTCAGTAGCCCTGGAGTTAGCTGGCACGATTTCGATTCCAACAACACCGGGCCTTCTGACATCGCAACAACGGGCGTGCCCGTGTTTGTCACCGGCGTGACCAGCCTGGCACACACCTACAAGGCCCCGGCCGTAGCTCAGTTCAGCCTGGGTCTGCAGCGCGAAGTGGCTCCCTCGTTGATCTGGGTCATCCAGTACGTCGGCAACATGGCGTGGCATCAGAACATTCAACGCCACATCAACAATTTCCCGGTCACCACGGATATGAACATCCGCTGCAGCGCGGGTGACGGCAGCGGCAACTATCCGAACGACGTTTGCCCGAATGGCAGCAAGCCGAGCTCTCTGGCCAATGCGAACGTATACCGTACCTATCAGGGATACGCCGACATCAACCAGCAAGAAAACACAACCAATGGAAACTACAATGGTTTCCAGACCGGCCTGCGCGTGCAGAACCGTTGGGGTCTGAGCGGCGAAATCGATTACACGTATTCGCACGAAATCGATTTGACCACGTATGACCTGAATGCCGTATCCAATCCTTGGAACCTGAAGTACGACAAGGGTTCCGGTGCACTGGATCGTCGTCACATCCTGAGCATCAACTACATCTACAACCTGCCCTTCTTCGCGAAGAGCACCGGACTGGCGCACTCCATTGCTGGTGGATGGACTGTGGCTGGTACGGTTCTCGACCAGACTGGCGTGATCATTGCCAACCAGGGCCCGGGCCTGTCCATCTCCTACGACAGCATCGGCCTGGGCGGCAACTACACCAACCGCCCGAACGTCGACGGCAAGGTCACCTATCCGAAGAAGTACAAGCAGTGGTTCAACACAGCACAGTTCAGCAACCCGGTTCCGGCGTGGCTGGGCGGTGCCAACCAGGGCTTCGGCAGCGCCCGCAAGGACGCGGTTGTTGGTCCTGGACGTGTGAACTTCACAACGTCCCTCTACAAGTCGTTTGCGATCAAGGAGCGGGCACACATCGAACTCCGCTTCGAGTCGTTCAACACATTCAACCATTTCGAGTGGAACGGCGTAGGCTCCTCGCAGGGTAACAGCCAATTCGGCCAGATCACCACTGCGTGGGATCCTCGTAACTTGGAACTGGGCGGCAAGTTCGTTTTCTAGCCCAACTCCTCAACCCAAGGGCGCGACGGGTTCTGCCTGCCGCGCCCTTTTTCTGTCTTTAGCCTTCCAGTTGCCCGCGGCTGCGCTAGCGAGCGACAATCGATAGCAACCGGCGCCGTAAGCGCCTAGGCTTCTCTTTGCATGCGGACTGCCGGCGCGGCCCGGCAGAAGGAAAAGGAAACGCGTGATCTCGCTGGCACACGGCTGGCTCCGTTTTGCATGGCTCGTGGTCGCGGCCAGTTCCCTGGCACAGACTCCGCAGCCTCCCACGCGCCAAACTGCGCTTGCCCTCGAACAGCAGGGAAAGTACGTCGAGGCCGAGGCCGCATGGACTGCAATCCTGAAGGCTCAGCCGCAGAATCCCGAGCCCTACGCGCAGATCGGTCTCATCGAGGCGCGCCAGCAGCGCTACAAGGAAGCGATACCCTATTACCGCAAAGCGCTCGCCCTCAACCCCGCCGTTCCCGGCCTGCGCCTGAATCTGGCGCTGGCCCTGTTCAAGGCCGGCGAACTGCAACAGGCCATTCCGGAGTTCGAGGCGTTGCTCAAGGCCGCGCCGCCCAACTCGTCCGACACTCAGCGTTGCACCGTCCTCCTCGGCATGTCCTATTACGGACTCGCACGCTATCAGGAGGCCGCACCCCTTCTACAGCAGGCCGCAGATCGAGATCCAAAGAACCTGCCCCTGCTTCTGACTCTCGCCCACAGCTATCTGTGGTCGAAACAGATGCAGAAGGTCCTCGACGTCTACCACCTGATCCTTGAGATTGATCCGGATTCAGCCGAGGCCGATATGATCGCCGGCGAAGCCCTCGACGATATGAAAGACAACGAGGGCTCAACAAAGATGTTCCGCGCCGCCGTGAAGGCCGACCCCAAGCTGCCTGACGTGCACTTCGGCCTCGCCTACCTGCTCTGGACGCAGAAAAAGTATCCCGAAGCGGTGCCGGAGTTTCAGGCCGAGCTGGCCAACGACCCGAACCACGAGCAGGCGCTTCTCTACCTCGGCGACACCTACATCCAGATGAATCGGTTCGCTGATGCTCAGCCTCTGCTGGAAAAAGTGGCCGCTCTTTCACCGGAGTTTGGCCTGGCGCACTTGGATCTCGGGATCGTTTTCATGGAGGCGGGCCACAACGACGATGCCCTGCGCGAGCTGACCCTGGCCGTCAAGCAAATGCCCGATGACGTGAACGTCCATTGGCGCCTTGGGCGGCTCTATCGCACCTTGGGTAGAAAAGATGAGGCTCGCGCCGAGTTCGATAAAGCAGCCTCTATTAACAAGGCCGCAGACGATGATCTTTACCAGAAGATCGCCAATGGCCGCAAACACTCGCCCGCAGCCGAGGCTCCCACAACGCCGGCGCCACAAACGCAGCCTTAGCAAGGCTGCGGGGCATGCTCGCCTTCAACCCTGGTTGTGCGGGTGCTGAGCATGCGCTGCTGCTGCCATCTCTTCTGCCAGCAGGTCGGCCAGCGCCCGTTCCGGGCAAATGTGGTGGGCTTCCAGCACGACCAACTCCTCTTCCGTTTCAACGGCGGAGGCAACCGTCATAAAGCAATACAGGCAGCGCGTGTTGTAGGTTCCGTTTTCGTTTTGGGTGTGGCTGTACATAGCGTCGGTCGCACCCCGTGCGATTTTTTGATCCTACGCAGATGCAACATTCTCAAAACGTGACCTGGATCACCTATCTGTGTGAGCGGCCGGGCGCTAGAAGGTCTCGCTCTGGTTTGGGTTCCGGCGCAGCTTCCAGCAGGCATCCAGTCCATCCTGCGCGAACAGCGAAACCGAGCACGCCTGCGCCTCACTTCCCTGGTCAACGAACTCCTGCTTGTTGCCCTTCAGCGGCACCACCACCATGTGATGCACTGTCACCGCGCTGTGTGGAGACCCGCGCAGCGCATAAACCGCCCAGTCGCCCAGGTAGAGCAGTGAGAATGCCGCTAGCACCACCGCCGCAGCGCGTCCCGTCCATCGCATCAGCAGACGCAGCATGACCTATCCCTCTCCCAACACCGGCATCTCCGGCTTCAGCGTCACTCCGGTCAGCTTGCGCCGCCTTGCCTCGGTAAGCAGAAAGTGGAGTTGCGCGGCAGCCTGCCTGTAGCTCAGTCCCTCTGTGCGAATATTCGAGATGCAGTTCCTGTCCGCGTCCGTGCGTCCTGGCCGCGGTTGCCACGTGATGTAAGCACCCAGCGAGTCCGGCGAGCTCAGCCCCGGTCGCTCGCCGATCAGCACCACGCACAACGCCGCGCCCAGCGCCTCGCCAATCGCGTCGCCCACCGCCACGCGCCCCTGCTCCACCACGCACACCGGCGCCATTCGCCAGCCACTCAGCTTCGGCAGCAGCGTGCGTAGCAGAGCCAGCACGTGCCGCTCCACCGCCAGCGCTGATAGCCCATCGGCCACCACCAGCACCAAGTCGTAGGGCTCCGGTTCCCGCAATGCCTTAAGCTCCGAAAGACTAGCCGCATCTAGCGTGCGGCCCAGGTCAGGCCGCTGCAGATACGTAGCGCGATCTGCAGCCTGCGACCGCATCCTCACAACTGCCGCGCCCGTGATACCTTCAATCTCCTTCGCCAATCCCGCCGCGTCCAGTCGCGCATGCACCGCGTCGCGCGCCATCGCATGCGCCCGCTGAAAATCCAGCTGGTCACGCGTCTGCTGGCTCACGCCTGTCTGTCCCAGCCCCACACGCGCCGGTGTCAACGCACGCAGCCGCGCAGCCCAGATACCTGGCGTGATTCCGCTCATGCGGGCAGTAGCCTTTCTGGCGTCCGCGCCTCAAGCTTCAGCCGACCGAACTCGTCTCCCTTCAGCCACGCCTCAAACTCCGGCGCCGGCCGCAGCCCCAGCACCTTGCGCACATAGAGCGCATCGTGAAAGCTCGTGCTCTGGTAGTTCAGCATCACGTCGTCCGCCCCCGGCACGCCCATGATGTAGTTCACCCCCGCCGTGCCCAGCAGCGTCAGCAGCGTATCCATGTCGTCCTGGTCAGCTTCTGCGTGGTTCGTGTAGCACACGTCGCAGCCCATCGGTAGCCCCAGCAGCTTGCCGCAAAAATGGTCTTCCAAACCGGCGCGCGCAATCTGTTTGCCATCGTACAGATACTCCGGCCCGATAAACCCCACCACCGTGTTCACCAGCATCGGCTCGAATCGTCGTGCCACGGCATAGGCGCGCACCTCCAGAGTCTGCTGGTCCACGCCGTGGTGCGCGTTGGCTGAGAGCGCCGAGCCCTGTCCGGTCTCAAAGTACATTATGTTCGTGCCTACCGAGCCGTCCGCGCACACCGCTCCGCGCCTCAGCGCGCGCCCGGCGTCATAGGCTTCCTGCAGCAGCGCCAGATTTACGCCGAAGCTGCGATTCGCGGCCTCGGTCCCCGCAATCGACTGGAAGATCAGGTCCACAGGCGCGCCCGCTTCCAGCGCGGCCAACTGCGTCGTTACATGCGCCAGCACGCAGCTCTGCGCGGGGATGTGAAACCGATGTCGCAGCGCGTCAATCAACTCCAGAAGTCGCACCGTGGCCGCCACGTTGTCGCCAGCCGGGTTGATGCCGATCACCGCGTCGCCCGAGCCAAGCAGCAGGCCGTCCAGCATCGCTGCGGCAATTCCGCGCGCGTCATCTGTCGGATGGTTTGGCTGCAGCCGTGCGCTCAGCCGTCCGGGCAGCCCTACCGTGGTGCGAAAGTGCGTTACCACGCGGATCTTCGCTGCCGCTGCAATCAGATCCTGCACGCGCATCAGCTTGCACACCGCCGCAGCCATCTCCGGCGTCAGCCCCGGGGCTAGCGCCGCCAGCCGCTCCGGTGTGGCCTCGTCGCTTAGTAGCCAGTCGCGCAGTTCTCCCACGGTCAGCGATCGCACTGGCGCAAACGCCGTCGCATCGTGCGTGTCCATGATGAGCCGCGTAACCTCATCCTCTTCGTAAGCGACAATCTGCTCCTCGAGGAAGTGCGCCAGCGGAGCATCGGCAAGCGCAAACTGCGCCGCCACACGCTCCTCTGCCGATCCGGCAGCCACGCCCGCCAGCACGTCGCCCGAGCGCAGTGGAGTAGCCCGCGCCAGGAGCGTGCGCAGGCTATCAAACGTGTAGCGTGTGCTACCAATTGCGTGAGCAAAGATCATGCGGTTGCCTCTAGCCTACCCGAACCGCGCGCCGCACACGAAGCTCGAAACTACAGGCCATTCACCCATGCCTCGCGCAACAGCGGTATCCTGCTCCGTCGGAGCTTGTCATGCAGCGCTGCCTGCTTATTGTAGAATTCGTCGTGCTCTTCGTCGCTCTGCCGCTGGCCTACCGCTTTGCGCCTATGCACATTCCCGCGTTACCGCTGCTTTGGATTGTGTCCGTCTACGCGCTCTGGCAGCTTTCTCGCGATCCTCACTTCAATCGTGTACGCCTCTGGAACGTGGCCCGGCTTCCGCCGTATCTCGCCTCAATCCTGACAATATTCACCGTCTCCGCGTTCATCCTCTGGCTCGGCGTGCATCGCTTTGTCCCACAGCTTGAGTGGAGCTTCGTGCGCCGCCAGCCAGCCTTCTGGGTCGTCGTCATGGTGGCTTACCCGGCGCTCTCGGTCTATCCGCAAGGCTTGCTCTACCGTGCCTTCTTCTTTCAGCGCTATGCCCAGCTCTTTCTCGCCCGGTGGACGATGATTTTCGCGAGCGCCCTTGCCTTCGCCTTCCTCCACATCATCTTCCGCAATCATCTGGCGGTGGCGCTCACATTCGCCGCCGGCCTTCTCTTTGCCGCACGCTATGCACAGACGAACTCGCTTGCAACGTCCAGCTTCGAGCACGCGCTCTACGGCTGCTGGCTCTTCACCGTCGGCCTCGGACTCTACTTCTATGAAGGCACCATCGCCACCGTAGGCTCCGTACTCCACCGCTGAAAAGAAAAGAGGGCCAGCTTCTCGGCTAGCCCTCTCATGTGCTGCTGTGTCTGTCTTAGAACTTCACTGAAGCCGCCCGGGGCGAAACGCCGCTCAGTTCCGCGGCCCGCGCTTCGGCGTAGGCTGCTGCGCCCATCAGTGCCGCGCGGCTTTCCAGAATAATCCGCACCGGCATGTTGATGAGCAACTGGCTCAGCCGTCCCTTGTCCGTGAAGGCCTTCATGAACGTGCCGTCCTTCAGCTTCTCCAGAAGGCGTGGCGCAATACCTCCGCCCACGTAGAGTCCGCCCACTGAAAGCACCTTCAGCGACAGATTGCCAGCCTCCGCACCATAGGCGGAGACAAACATGTCCAGCGTCTTCTCGCACAGCTCGCTCTTCGCCGCCAGGCCCATCTCCGTGATCACCGCGTTCACATCCGGTGCAGCGGCAATCTTCTCCGCCAGCCATGCCGGCTCGTCTACGCCACGCACGTCACGCAGAAACTCGTAGATGTTGGTGAGGCCCATGCCGCTCACCACGCGCTCAAAGCTGATGCGTCCGTTGTACTTCTGCTTCAGGAAGCGCAGCAGGTCAATCTCGTTTTCGTTGCGCGGCGCGTAGTCAACGTGGCCGCCCTCGCTGGGATAGGGCACATGAGTTCGCCCGTTCCACGCCAGAAATCCTTCGCCCAGCCCAGTGCCCGCGGCAATCAGCGCGCGGTTGCCAGTCTGGCTTGCGTCGCCCTCGCTCAGCGTATAGATCTGGTCTGCGCTCAACTCGGCAATGCCGTAGCCGTTCGCTTCAAGGTCGTTGATCAGAAACACGTGCTGAATACCCAGATTCGTCGCCAGTTCCTGGCTGTCCAGCGTCCACGGCAGGTTGGTCAGGCGCAGCCGTCCGGCGCGCACTGGCCCCGGCACGCCAAAGCAGGCCGCCGTCACCTTCTCTGCTCCCAGAAACTGCTTGACAATCTCTTCCAGCCCGCCGAACTCCTTGGCCGCAAAGCGCTCGTCGCGGGTGTACTTCAGCTTGCCGTCCGTAAAGTCATAGAGCGCCAGATGGACCTTGGTGCCCCCCACATCGCCAGCCAGAATCATCGTTCCCTCTCCAAAACCCCGCAGCCCTCCCCATCGGTTGCGGGCAGAAGTGCAGCAGCGGCCTGATCCAGAATCAGAGTGAGTATACCGCTTGCGGGCCAGATCAGTTGACTCGGCAGCCGCTCCACATCGCGCTCCCCGATGAAAACGTCGCGCACCGT
>DCFV01000007.1:0-541 GCA_002314435.1 Acidobacteriaceae bacterium UBA1795
GCACCATGAAGTACAACCCGCGTGTAAACGAGTTCGTGGCCCGCATCGAAGGGTTGGCCGAGGCTCACCCCTATCGTCCGGAATCCTTAGCGCAGGGCGCGCTCGAAGTGATCGACCTGCTGCAGAAGTGTCTGATCGAGATCACCGGCATGGACACAATCACGCTGCAGCCGGCTGCGGGTGCACATGGCGAGTTCACCGGCATTCTGCTGGTTCGTGCGTGGCACGAGTCGCAGGGCAACGCGCGCAAGAAGGTGATCATCCCTGACTCCGCGCACGGCACCAACCCGGCGACGGCGGCCATCTGTGGCTACCAGGTGGAGAATCTGAAGTCGAACGCCGAGGGCGGCATTGACCTGGAGGCGCTGGAGCGGCAGGTGGACGAAGACACCGCCGCGCTGATGCTGACCAATCCCTCGACGCTGGGCGTGTTCGAGAGCCAGATCGCGCGCATTGCAGAGATTCTGCACGCCAAGGGCGCGCTGCTCTACATGGACGGCGCGAACATGAACGCGCTGGTGGGCAAGGTGCGTCCGGGCGA
>DCFV01000007.1:845-1167 GCA_002314435.1 Acidobacteriaceae bacterium UBA1795
ACAAGACCTTCTCCACGCCCCACGGTGGCGGTGGTCCGGGTTCGGGGCCGGTGGCATGCAAGAAGTTTCTGGAGCCCTTTCTCCCGACTCCGGTGCTGGCCCAAGACGAGAACGGCGCGAAGCGCTGGGACTATGACCGGCCGCAGTCGGTGGGCCGGGTGCGCGCCTTCTATGGGAACACGGGCATGTTCATCCGCGCGCTGGCCTACATTCTGGCCAACGGGCCGGACGGCCTGCGGCAGACCACCGAAGACGCCGTGCTGAACGCCAACTACATTCGCAAGCAGCTCGAGGACCTCTACGAGCTGCCCTACAAGACGCC
>DCFV01000007.1:1523-1747 GCA_002314435.1 Acidobacteriaceae bacterium UBA1795
ATCGACTACGGCTTCCATCCCTACACGGTGAGCTTCCCGCTCATTGTGCACGGCGCGCTGATGATTGAACCCACCGAAAGCGAGTCGCTGGAGGAACTGGACCTGTTTATCGAGGCCATGCGGTCGATTGCCCGCGAGGTGGAGGAGACGCCTGAACTGGTGAAAACGGCGCCGCATTCGACGCGCGTTTCGCGGCTGGACGAGGTATTGGCGGCGCGCAAGCC
>DCFV01000007.1:2080-6113 GCA_002314435.1 Acidobacteriaceae bacterium UBA1795
TTGAAACCAAGATGGTTATGAGGGAACGATAGAGTCAAGCTGCTGCTCGACCGCGGGGGCTTGCTTGCACCTTAGTAATACCTCTTGATGACATTAAGTGCATTGCACCCAGCGTCCAACGTAGAGGATAATCCTTACACTTGGAAGCGATAGAAGAGGTTGAGGCTACAGCAGGCTATAGGGCGAATTGGCAGCGGCAAGACGTCGAGCCCGACGGCAGGCAAGGAGTTCCCCGATGAGATTAATCAAGGAAGAAGGCGGCCAGGCGCTCGTCATGACAGTTTTCAGTCTGTTCTTACTTTTGGCCTGTGTGGCATTGGTAGTAGATGTCGGTTTGACTTTTCGGGAGAGACGAAGAGTTCAGAATGCCGCGGATGCCGCGGCTACGGCGGCCGCCCTCGATTATCACTACAACCAATCGACGACCACAGCAAAGGCGGCGGGCCAAGCGTCTTCGACAGCCAACGGATACGCAAATAGCGGCTCGTGCCCAGGGGCGGGGCTCACATGTGTAAAGATCAACATGCCTCCGCAGAGCGGTCCCAACACTGCGTATACAGCCTATGCGGAAGCGATCGTCAGCGCTCCCTATAACACGTCGCTCATGGGAATGTTTGGTTTTCGCACTCTAACGGTTGCGGCCAGGGCGGTAGCAGGGAATCCGGCGGCATCGAAAGGGTGCGGCTATGTCATCGGCCAAGGACCTGGAACCTTCCAAATGAAGGGAAGCTTCGAGATCACTGGCAGCGTTGTGTCTTCAAGTACATGTAAGGGCGGGACAGCACCCCAGGGTTGTGGCATTTATGTGGATTCAACTGACCCAGCCGCCGTAAACGTAACCGGAGCTGGCACCGGGGGTTGCATGAACGTCAACTTCGTCGACGTGGCAGGCGGTGTTTCGGGTGGCAGAAATATTGGCCCGACGGGGATTTCGATCAATCAGGGAAATGTCTCCGGCGATCCTTTCGCCAAGCAGGTTTCCACTGTTCCGCAGCCTAGCAATGCCAGCTGCACTGCCGGTACCAATTCGTTCACCTCGCTTGCAACTGTCAGCGCGGCCACCTCGATTACAACCGCAAATGTGGGGACCGTCAGCGCCACGTCGTCCAAGCCGATTGTTTGCTTCACGAACAAGGTGACCCTAAGCAATGACATAACCCTACCAGGACTGTCTTCTGGGGATGCAATCTATATCTTTATGAATGGGGTCGAAATTAAGAATAACGTCCAGCTTACTCTTGGTTCTGGAAACTACGATCAGTCCAGCAACACTTTCAGTAGCACCTCCGGCGCAACAATGGAGCTATACGGTGGCACCCTCACCCAGGATTCCGGCAATAGCTCTCTCATCAGCATCTTTGCGCCGACGTCGGGCTCTCAGGGCACGACAAACGGCATTGCACTTTGGCAGCCGGCATCGAATACGAATGCGTTGCAAGTACAGTTCGGCAGTACCAACCAAACCCTGGATGGATTTATCTACGCGCCGGGCGCCGATGTGACGCTGCATGATAGCGGAGGCGGCGTAGTGGCCACAGGCTTTGTCGCGAAGACGATGAATATAGGAAATGGACAGCTGTATCTGCCAAATTACAACACTGCGAACTCGCGGACCACGCCGCTAACCCAGATCGTGCTGGTGGAGTAGGGGACGGGATGATGCCTAGGACTGGGAAGATCGAACATCGGCAATTCAGGAAGAGCGATCCCGGCAATGAGGCGGGGCAGGCGCTTGTAGAAGTTGCGCTTACGCTGCCCTTGCTGCTCATACTTCTTCTGGGCTCGGTTGAACTGGGCCGGATGGAGTATGCAGGGATTGAATTGACCAACGCGGCCCGGGCAGGAGTGCAATATGGGGCACAGGGGCCATTCTATTCTGGTGATACACCCGGGATTACGACTGCGGCCCAGAATGAAGCGAATGACATCTATTCGCTCAACACAACGGGTTTCACTGTGAGTTCGTCTCTGGCCAACTCTTGCTCCGATGGGTCAACTCTAAGCGGTACGCCCCCTGCCTGCACCGGAACCTACGGTGTTGTCGAACAGAACCTTACCGTTACGGCACAGACTACTTTTGACCCACTTATTTATCTGCCCGGGATGGCTCACACAATCACGGTGCAGGGCCGTGCAACACAGAAGGTGCTGATCCAATGACCCTGAAAGATCAAATACTTGGCGAGAGAACGCCGATTCCCAGAGCGATGCGCAAGTTCAGACTGCTGCGCGCTGTTAGGGCAAGCGTCAAGGAAAGTGGCAGTGCGCTGGTCGAGATGGCGCTGGCCTTCCCCGTTTACGGCGCAATGATATTCGGAATCATTCAGTTCTCTATTGCGATCTATGCCTACGATTTTCTGTCCAATGCGGCTAGGGAAGGGTCGCGCTGGGCGATTGTACGGGGATCGCAATGCGGCACGAATACGCCCGGGCTGGACCACTGCGGTGCACTGCAATCGGATGTTCAGACTTACGTGCAGAGTCTCGGGTATCCATTTTCAGGGGCGTCGACAGTGAATGTCAGCTACCTAACTGCAACGACCGGCATGGATTCGAGCGGTAACCCCGTTACCACGTGGGCGCCCTGTTCAGGGTCAGTGAGTTTATGCGCTCAACCCGGAAATCAAGTACAGGTGCAGATTCACGCGACTATTCCGGTTGGCATCCCGTTCTGGCGGGCGGCACAGCTTACCATGGGAAGCACATCATCGATGGTGATTTCGCAGTAGCTCCAGCGAGCGAAGACTCCTTCACGCTCTCGATTCCCACAGAATGTCCCGAAGATCCACAAGTCTCCGCGAGCGGCGAGTCGGCCTACACTTAAAAATATGGCCACGTTTCCTGAGCTGAGGCTCGACGCCGGTTTGCCGGCCAACATCGACGCGGAAAAGACGATTCTGGGCGCCATCCTGCTGGACAACGCTGCCCACGCGGAGGCCGCGGAGAAGCTGGAGGCCGACGACTTCGCGCTCGACTCGCACCAGCGCATCTACCTGCGCATGGGCGAGCTGATCAACGAGCAGCGCCCGGTGGACATCGTCACCCTGTCAAACGAGCTGGCCCGCTACAAGGAGATCGAAACGGTGGGCGGCGTGGCTTACCTCGCGTCCCTGACCGAGGGGCTGCCGCTGCGGCCAGTGATTGACGAGTACGTCCGCATCGTGAAGGACAAGAGCCTGCTGCGGCGGCTCATGGCCATCTGCTCGGCGGCCATTGCGCGCGCGGCAGACCAGAGCGAGACGGCGCTCGAGGTGCTGGACTCGGCTGAGAGTGCGCTGCTCGAAGTCAGCGAAAAGGGCATCTCGCACGGCTTCCAGAGCCTGGACCAGATCGTCGCGCAGTCGTTCGGCTCCATCGACAACCTCTACAAACAGAGCCGTGAGGTTACCGGCCTGGCGACGAACTTTATCGAACTCGACCGCAACACCAGCGGTATGCAGAAGAGCGAACTGGTGATTATTGCGGCACGTCCCTCAATGGGTAAAACCGCGTTCGCCATCAATATTGCGCAGAATGCAGCCATCAACAGCAACGCGGTGGTCGCCGTCTTCAGCCTGGAAATGAGCAAGGAGTCGCTGTTGCGACGCATGCTGTCGTCGCAGGCCGGTGTAGACCAGCGCAAATTGCAGACGGGCTTCCTGGGCCGCGAGGACCACGGCAAACTGACGCATGGACTGGAGCAGCTGATCGAGGCGCGTCTGTTTATCGACGACACGGCGGGCATCTCACTGGCGGAAATGCGCGCCAAGGCGCGGAGGCTCAAGCAGAACGCGGGCCAGCTGGACCTGATCGTGATCGACTACCTGCAGCTGATGTCGGCCACGTTGCCCACGGCCGGCGGCAAGCGCTACGAGAACCGTACGCAGGAAGTGTCTGCCATTTCGCGCGGACTGAAGGCGCTGGCCAAGGAACTGGATGTGCCGGTGATCGCGCTGTCGCAGTTGTCGCGTGCCAGCGAGCGGCGTGGCGACGACAAGCGTCCGATGCTGAGCGATCTGCGCGAATCGGGATCGATCGAGCAGGACGCCGACGT
>DCFV01000007.1:6374-9474 GCA_002314435.1 Acidobacteriaceae bacterium UBA1795
CAGGACGCCGACGTGGTGATGTTCATCCACCGCGAGGCTTACTACAACCGCGACGAAGAGATGTCGGAGTCCGATAAGGCGCGCTCGGAGATCATCATCGCCAAACAGCGTAACGGGCCAACGGGCATCGTGCACTTGAACTTTATCTCGAGCCTCACCCGGTTCTCGAACCCGGCGGACTTTGTCGAAGAGCAGTAACCGGGACGGATCTGCACGGAGAGGAAGGCCTACACGGAGCTACACTGGCGGCGTTTTCCCGTTGCAGCAGAATGTGTGATCGGCGGCCGAACCAGGGGTTGCGTTGCCGATCTATAATTTGGCGCAACTGCCATGACCCTGAGAAATCGTTTTCTAGCTCTGCTCCTCGTGCTTGTGTCCAACGGGATGATTGGTAGAAGCCAGTCCGCTCCCGTGGTCATCCGGGTCGATGCCGCCCATCCTGGTGCGTCGATTTCTCCGCAGATGTTTGGCATCTTTTTCGAGGACATCAATTTTGCGGCCGACGGCGGGCTTTATCCCGAGCTGGTCAAGAATCGCTCGTTCGAATTCAGTGATCCGCTGACTGCCTGGAAAGAAGTCATGGCCTTCAACGAACGCGGAATCCAGAACGCCAAAGGCGAGCTCGACATCCGCACGGAGGATGCGCTGAATGCGTCCAACCCGCACTATCTGCGGGTGCACGCTTACGAGCCGGGCTACGGTTTCTACAACGCAGGGTTTCGTGGCATGGGCATCGAGAGTGGAGCGGAGTACCGCTTCTCAGCCTACGTGCGCGCCAGCGGCCCGGAAATGATTCGCGCCTCTGTCGTGGATGAGAAGGGGAACGAGATCGCCAGTGGCAAGCTGGAAGGCTTCAACGGCAAGTGGCAGCACTACGAGACCGTACTGCGCGCTAGCGCAACCAGCGCCCATGCGCGGCTGAATCTGTATGTCGAGCAGAAGGGCGACGTGGATCTCGACATGGTGTCGTTGTTCCCTGTCGAAACCTGGAACCACCGGCCCAACGGGCTCCGTAAAGACATTGTGCAACTGCTCTACGATATGCATCCCGGGTTCATTCGCTTCCCGGGAGGCTGCATCGTCGAGGGTCGCGAATTGCTGAATCGCTACCGCTGGAAGACCACGGTGGGCGACCTGGCGCAGCGAAAGTCCATCATGAACCGGTGGAACAACGAGTTCGACCAGAAAGCTGCACCGGACTACTTCCAGTCGTTCGGTCTGGGCTTCTACGAGTATTTCCAGCTTGCCGAGGACATTGGCGCGCGTCCCTTGCCCATTCTCAACTGCGGAATGGCCTGCCAGTTCAATTCAAGCGAGACGGCCAAGATGGACGAGTTGCAGGAGTACGTTCAGGACGCGCTCGACCTGATCGAGTTCGCCAACGGCCCGGTGACTTCGCCGTGGGGCAAGCTGCGCGCTGACATGGGTCACCCAGCGCCGTTCCATCTGGAGATGATTGGTGTGGGCAACGAGCAGTGGGGACCGCGCTACGTGGAGCGTTACAAGGTTTTCGCGGCCGCGCTCAGGGAGAAGCATCCCGAGATCAAGCTGGTTGCCGCTGCCGGCCCTTCGCCCTCGGGCGACTTGTTCGAAAGCGCGTGGGCCAACTGGCGCGAACTCAAACCGGACCTGGTGGACGAACACTACTACATGCCGCCGGAGTGGTTCCTGGATAACACGCACCGCTATGATAAGTACGACCGCTCAGGGCCGAAGGTGTTTGCAGGCGAGTATGCTGCGCAGACAGCGGGTCAGGCGAACTCGGGCAATCGCAACAACTGGCGCGGGGCCATTGCCGAAGCGGCATTCATGACGGGACTTGAACGCAACGGCGACGTGGTGCAGATGGCCTCGTATGCGCCGCTGCTGGCAAACACAGATGCCTGGCAATGGACGCCGGATGCGATCTGGTTCGACAGCCTGCGTTCCTACGGCACGCCGAACTACTACGTGCAGCAAATCTTCGCGAGCAATACAGGTACGCGCCTACTGTCCGCTACGCCGCAGGCGGAGGGCGGTCTTTACACCAGTGCTACGATCGACGATGGCACCCGCGAACTGATTGTGCGGGTGATCAATACGACGGCCAACGCGCGGCCGGCTGAGATCCAGACGAATGCGACCGTTGCCTCCGCAACGGCGAACGTGATCATCCTGCAAAGCACCGATCTCAACGCGGAAAACAGCTTCGAGCATCCGAAGGCAGTTGCACCTGTGTCATCGACTGCTCCCGTGCAGTCGGGAACGCTGAGCGTGCAGTTGGCACCGTACTCGGTGAACGTGTATCGCATTCCGCTCAGTGCTGCGCAGTAGGAGCGATACTGTAGCTTGAGAGCCATGAGCGGTGCGCAGCTGTCGTGCTGCCGCTCCCGGGCAGCCCCATGACCTTTGCGCAGAAAACCCGCAAACCACGCCTATTTCTGAATGAGACGGGGCTCCACGACTACGCTGTTAAGGCGCTGGGCAGGCGCATGCGCACCGAGGTCGAGCTGCGAAGGCTGATGCAGCCGCGCGTGGAGCCGGGCGAGCACGGTGCGGCGGTCATCGAGGCCGTGGTGGCGCGTCTCCGCGAATACGGGTATCTGGACGACGTGGCATATGCCGAGACGTTTGCTCGGTTGCGACAGGAGAACGAGAAGCTCGGTGCGCGCACAGTGCGTCAGAAGCTTGCGCAGAAGGGTGTGCCGCGGGCCATCGTCGAGGAGACGGTGGAAGCACGCTACGCAGGCACCAACGAGGAGACGCTGGCGCGGCAGTATCTGGAACGCAAGCGCATCCGCAAGCCGGCAGACGAGAAGGAGACTGCGCGGGTGATGCGGCGGCTGGTGTCGGCGGGCTTCTCGACCAGCGTGATTTACCGGATTCTGCGCCAGTGGGACGTGCCGGAGGAAGCCTTGACGGTACTGAAATCGGTGGACGAGCCGCACGAAGAGTGACGGCCGCCCTGCACGGCGTACCCGGGCGCCATTTACACTAAAAGCATCATGCAACACCGCACGGGAAACGATATTCGCGAGCAATTTCTGCGCTTTTTTGAGTCGAAGGGGCACCGTCGCGTGCACTCTTCCTCGCTGGTGCCTGCCAACGATCCGACGCTGCT
>DCFV01000158.1 GCA_002314435.1 Acidobacteriaceae bacterium UBA1795
GTGGTGGAGCCGCTGCGCGACCTGTTGAGTTCTCTGCGCGAGTACACGCTCTATCTCGCCATGATGATCGCGTCGGCGCTCGTTCTGGTGGTACTGGCAGGCTACTGGATGAGCCGGCGCGCACTGGCGCCGATTGAGCAGATTCGGGAAGAGACCGATGCGATCGATCCTTCGGATCTGACATCGCGCCTGAAGGTTCCGCCGACTGACGATGAACTGGCCCGACTGGCGCGGACTCTGAATGCGATGCTGGCGCGGATCGAAGCGGGATTCCGTTCGATTGAGCAGTTCACCGCCGATGCCTCGCACGAGCTGCGTGCTCCCCTGGCGCTCATCATCACAGCGGGCGAGGTTTCACTGCGTCGGGAGCGCTCGCGCGAGGAGTTGGCGGAGGCTCTGGACAAGATCGTACGCAATGCGCGTCATATGTCGAAGCTGGTGGAGAGTCTGCTGTCGCTGGCGCGGGGTGATGCGCGCAGGCACAGCGTGGAAATGGCGCGGATGGATCTGGCGCCGATTCTGCGTGAGCTTTGCGCCGAGCTGGCCCCTGCAGCCCATGTGAAGGGATTGGAGCTAGCTTGCCTGGGCGCCGAGGACGCGGTGTGGGTGAACGGCGATGGCGCCGAGTTGCGCCGCTTGTTTCTGATTCTGCTGGACAATGCGATCAAGTACACGGAGACCGGCTCGATCAAACTGGCCGCCTGTGCTGAGGGGCCACGAGTGAAGGTGACGCTGGCCGATACGGGCATCGGAATTGAGCCGGCGGCACTGCCCCACATCTTCGATCGATTCTGGCGGGCGGACAAGGTCCGCTCGCGCGCCGAAGGAGGAGCAGGTCTTGGCCTCTCGCTAGCGGCGCAGATTGCAAAGCAGCATGGCGCGGAAATCTCTGTGCAGAGCGAACTGGGCAAAGGAACTGCATTTACGGTGCAACTGCCCGCCGCCAACCTTTCCTGAATAATCTTCCCATCTTCAGACCTCTTTAAGATTCGTCGGGCACTCTAGGAGTGCATTGATGATCGGGAGGTCTGGGAATGAGGTCGGTTCGCACCGTGCTATTCTGGCTGCACTTGTCGGCAGGAGTCTGCGCCGGCATTGTGGTCCTTGTCTTGTCCTTGACGGGATTTCTGTTGGCATTCGAGCGACAAATCAATGCGTGGGTGGATGCGCCCGCGGTTCTGCAAGGGCCCACCGATGCGGCACCTCATTTGCAGATCGAGTCCGTGATTGCGGACCTGCGCGACGGGGGCCAGGGTGTCCCTACCGAACTTGCATTGCGGAACGCCCCGAATGCAGCCATTGAAGCGCGGTATGGACGCGAGCGGACGCTGCTTCTGAATCCATGGACAGCGGAAGTCGTCGGCCAGCCTTCGGAGAGCAGCCGCGCCTTCTTCGGCATAGTGGAGCGGGTGCATCGCTCACTGGGGCTGGGCATGCGGAGCGCGCTGGGACGCGGGATCACGGGAGCCGCCAATCTGGTATTTCTCTCCCTGCTGGTTTCTGGCGCGTTCCTTTGGCTTCCCAAGTCGCTCAGCGTGGCGAGCCTGAAGAGCCGTGTTCTGTTCCGCGGTGGGCTGAAGGGAAAAGCGCGCGAGTGGAACTGGCATCACACCCTCGGCGTGTGGTCGCTGATTCCGCTGTTCTGTGTGGTCCTGACGGGCGTCGTCATCTCGTATCCCTGGGCATCGAATCTTCTCTACACGGTGACGGGGACGCAGCCCCCGGCAGGTGGATGGCGCGGAGAAGGCGGTCCGCAGCGGAATGGCTCGAACCGCGCAGCGAGCAGCGCAGGGGCTCAGGCGGCGACGGCGCAGGGTCTGAACCAGGCCTTACTGACGGCAGAACTGCAGATTCCGGCCTGGAAGATGATCACGGTCAGCCTGCCGAAACCCGAAGACAAAGTGATGACGCTCAACGTTGATAAGAGTGTGGGCGGGCAGCCGGAGCAGGCGACGCAGCTGGTGATCGACCGTCAGAGCGGCAGCGTGAAATCTGTAAAGCGGTTCAGCGACAACAACGCCGGACGCAAGCTGCGAGCCTGGGCGCGGTTTCTGCACACGGGCGAGGAACTGGGATGGGTAGGACAGACGATTGCAGCCCTTGCCTGTCTGAGTGCGATTTTGCTGGTTTGGACCGGACTCTCTCTTGCGGTACGGCGCGCTGCCGGGGCACTGTCTGGTTACAGGCAGTCGCTGACTACGCCTGAAGACTCAGACGCCAGGGAGAGATTGGCGTAATTCATGGTCACTTGGGCATGGCTGTTTGAGAAGAAACGTAATGGAAATGAATCGACTTGTTATGACAAATCCACGCTGCTTCCTTCCATGGGCAACCGCTGCGGCTCTGCTCTGCCTGGGCTGCGCTGCGCTGCAGAGCCAGACGGATGTTGCTCCTGCTGCCGTTATGATTTCGCTGGACGAGGCCATTCGCAGAGCGCAGCAGAACCAGCCGGACTATGCTGCCGCGGCTGCCAACAGCCAGTTAGCGCACATTGACCGCACGATGGCCCACATGGCGCCACTGCCTACAGTGCTGTTTCACAACCAGGCACTCTACACGCAGCCGCTGGGGGCCACGACTTCACCGCGCTTTATAGCGAACAATGCGGTGCACGAGTACACGAGCCAGGGAATGGTGGCGACGACGCTGGGGCTGGGTCAGGTGGCTGATATTCGCCGCGCAACCGCCGCAGATCTGCGTGCTGCGACAGAGCTTGAGATTGCACGGCGTGGACTGGTGTCTGCCGTGAGCGGGCTCTACTTCGGGCTGATTGATGCCGGCCATCGCGCCCATATCGCGGAGCAGGCGCACAACGAAGCTGCGGATTTCCTGAGCCTGACGCAAAAGCGCGAAGAGGCGCGCGAGGCCGCGCATGCGGATGTGGTGAAGGCGCAGTTGGAAGACCAACAGCGAGCGCGTGAACTGGAAGACGCGCAACTGACGGCAATGAACGCGCGGCTGGAACTGGGTGTTCTGCTCTTTCCCGATCCGCGCACGGCCTACACAGTGGACGAAGCGGAGGAGAGCGCACCGCTGAGCAGCCGCGACGAGTACGCGCAGGCTGCAGCAGCAAACAATCCAGAACTGAAGAGTGCGTTGGCCGCGTTGCGCGAAAGTGACGCCGGCGTGCTGTCGGCACGTGCCGACTATCTGCCTACAATCGGTCTGAACTATAACTACGGCATCGATGCAGAGCAATTCGCCGTCAACGGGCCGGATAACGTGCGCAACCTTGGCTACTCTGCCAGCGTGACGGTGGACCTGCCGGTATGGAACTGGCTGGGCACGCAGCACAAGATTAAGCAGAGCGAGATTCGGCGTAATGCGGCGCGCGTGGCTCTGACGGCAGCGCAACGGCAGACGATTGCGCAGTTCGAGAAGGTGTATGGCGAGGCAGTGGCGGCACGCCATCAACTGGACTCGCTTGATGCGAGTGAGCAGACGGCGGCGGAAAGCCTGCGTCTGACAAAGATGCGCTACACCGGAGGCGAGGCCACCGTGCTGGAAGTGGTGGATGCCCAGACCGCGTATGTGAGCGCTGCGAATGCGCGCGAGGACGGCCGCGTGCGCTACGCGTCTGCGCTAACCAATTTGAAGACTCTCACAGGAGCGATGTGATGCCTACGATTGCTACGCACGAAAGGACAGCCCACCGCCGGCGACTCAGCCTGCGCAGTTCAGTTGCTGGTCCCATCATCGTTTCACTGGTCCTGCCGCTGATGATTCTTGCCGGATGCAAGAAAGAAGCTGCGCCGGAGATTGAAGTCACAGTGCAGGCGGAGAAGCCCGAGCAGGGCGCGATCTCTGAGCAGGTGACTGCCGATGCCGTCTTGGCGCCGATCGCTCAGGCAGCAATGGAACCGAAGATTACAGCTCCAGTGAAGAAGTTCTATGTGGAACGCGGCAGCAAGGTGAAGGCCGGGCAATTGCTGGCGAGCCTGGAGAACGCCGACTTGAGTGCGGCTGCGCTGGACAACAAAGGATCGTACGAGGCCGCGCAGGCGGCTTATGTCACGACGACAAAGGCGCAGGTTCCGGAAGATGCACAACGCGCCGAGCTGGACCTGGCGCAGGCCAAGGCCAATCTCGACCTGAACGAAAGCATTGTGAAGAGTCGCAAGCAACTGTTTGCCGAAGGCGCGATTCCGGGCCGGGATCTGGATACGGCACAAGCGGCGCTGGTGCAGGCGCAGGCTGCGCATCAGACTGCTTTGCTGCACGCCGAGTCGATGAAGAAGGTAAGCCGTGAGGCTGCGCTGAAAGCAGCGCAGGGACAGCTGACCTCGGCCGAGGGCAAGCTGAAAGGCGCAGATGCACAGGTGTACTACTCGGAGATTCGCAGCCCTATCAATGGCGTGGTGACGGATCGACCGCTGTTTGCAGGCGAGACGGCAGCAGCCGGTGCGCCGCTGATCACCGTGATGGACACTTCGTCCCTGCTGGCAAAGGCGCACGTCGCTCAGAGAGTGGCGCAGCAGATGAAGCTCGGCGACGAAGCAGCAGTGCGTGTTCCCGGAGTGGATGCAGCAGTGAAGGCTTATGTTTCGCTGATCAGCCCGGCTCTGGACCCCGGCAGTACCACGGTGGAGGTGTGGTTGAAGATCGATAACCGTAGCGGAGCTTTAAAAGCGGGCACACCGGTCAAGGCGTTGATCACAACGCAGACGATTGCGCTGGCATGGAAAATTCCGCACACGGCTGTGTTGACAGCACAGGATGGCAGCACGGCTGTGCTGGTTATCGGCGCAGACGGCACAGCGCATCGCAAGGCAGTAAAGCTCGGCGTGTCGGATGGCGAAGACGTGCAGGTGTTGAGCGGTCTCGCACCTTCTGACCGGGTAATCACCGTGGGGGCATTCGGACTGGATGATGGGACGAAGGTAAAGGCCGGTCCGGCGGACTCAGACAGCGACGACAAGCCCGCCGCAGGCAAAGAAGGAGAAAAGTGATGCCTGCGAACTCACTGCAGCCTGAAACCGGGGCGAAACAACATTTCTGGCTGACGCGCTGGGTGCGGCCCATTGTCTTCTTCGCCGTGGTGCTAACCGTGGCGGGAATCTATCTCGCACTGCAGGTGCCCATCTCGGTCTTCCCTGAGACGAACTTTCCGCGCGTGGTGATCGGCGTGGACGCTGGCGCGATGCCGGTGGAGCAGATGGAGGTGACGATCACTCGTCCGCTCGAAGATGCAGTGAACTCCGTGCAGGGCCTGCAGACCGTGCGGTCGATCACCAGCCGCGGCTCGGCGGAAGTAAGCATCTTCTTCGACTGGAATCTGGATATGATCCGCCAGTTGCAACTGGTGGATGCGGCGGTGAGCAAGGTGGCGCAGACGCTGCCGGCCACTGCGCACATCACCACCAACCGACTCACTTTTGCTACATTTCCCATCTTGGGCTACAGCTTGTCCTCGGATACTGTTCCGCAGACGCAGCTTTGGGAGATCGCGACATATGAGCTGAAACCGCCGCTGAACCGCGTGGCCGGCGTGAGCACTGTAGTGGTGCAGGGCGGGCAGGTGCCGGAGTTTCACGTGGTGCCAAACCTCGCACAGATGGCAATCGCTGGCGTGACGATCACCGACCTCTCGAATGCCATCCAAGCCTCCAACATCGTGGAGTCTCCCGGGCTCTACGAGGAGAGTCACCAGCTGGTGCTCGGTCTGGTGGGCTCGCAGGTACACGACGCCGAGGGGCTTGCGCAGTTGGTGGTGAAGACGACTGCATCGGGGGCACCGGTACGGCTTGCCGATGTGGCCGTGATTGAGAAATCGGTGGAGCCAGTTTGGACGTCAGTGACTTCGAACGGCAAGCCCGCAGTGCTGATTAACATCGCACGGCAGCCGGCAAGCAACACAGTGGCCGTGGCAGATGCAGTGGCAGTGCAGATGAAGGAGTTGCAGAAGAGTTTGCCGCCGGGTGTGCACGTCACGCCGTTCTACGATCAGTCACAATTGGTGCGCGACAGCATTTCGAGCGTGCGAGACGCGATCTTTATTGGCTTGATTCTGGCCTGCGGCATTCTGTTCTTCTTCCTGCGGGACTGGACTTCCTCGCTCATTGCGGGGATGGTCATCCCGGTCACGATCACCTCCACGATTGTCGTGTTGAAGCTGCTCGACCAGAGCTTCAACCTGATGACCCTCGGCGGACTGGCGGCGGCGATCGGTCTGGTGATCGACGACGCGATTGTCGTGGTCGAGAACATCGTGATGCACTACGACAAGGGCGAGACGCGTACCCAAGCAGTGAAGCTGGCGCTGAAGGAAATTACCATTCCTCTCATCGGCTCAACGCTGACGCCTGTGGTGGTGTTTCTGCCGCTGGTGTGGGTGAACGGCGTGCCGGGCAGCTTCTTCCGCGCGCTGGCAATCACGATGGCATCAGCGCTGCTGACCTCGCTGCTGCTTGCACTGACGTGGACGCCGGGGTTGAGCTACCTGCTGCTCCACGAGCAGCGCGGCGCGCGCGATCATAGTGATCATGGTGCGGGTAAGCTGCTGGAGAGGATTCTCAGTGTGCATCGAACAGTGATTCGCTGGGCTCTACTGCGGCCAGCAATGCTTGGCGCGGCGTGTCTTGTGCTGGCTGCAGGCGCCTGGCTCGGCTACCGGGCTTTGGGCTCTGACTTGTTGCCGGAGATGGACGAAGGCGGATTCATCCTCGACTACATCATGCCTGCGGGCAGCTCGCTGACGGAGACCAACCGCGTGCTGGCTCACGTGGAGCGCATTCTGTGGTCGATGCCAGAGGTGGAAAGCACATCGCGCCGTACAGGCCTGCAGATGGGACTGGCTGCCGTGACCGAAGCCAACACGGGCGATTTCACGGTCCGGCTGAAGGCCAAACGCTCGCGTGGTATCGACGAGATCATGGCCGATGCACGAGCGCAGATCAAGGCAACAGAGCCTGAGCTCGACGTGGAGTTCATCCAGATTCTTCAGGACATGATTGGCGATCTCTCGAACGCACCGGAGCCGATCCAGATCAAGATTTTCTCGCCGGATGAGACGCTGCTGCACGAGTTGGGGCCGCGGGTGGGCGATGCGATTGAGAAGATACCAGGCGTGGTAGAC
>DCFV01000062.1 GCA_002314435.1 Acidobacteriaceae bacterium UBA1795
GGCCACGCGGCGCACCAGCTCCGCCTCAGCCTGCACAAAATGCCCCACCATGAAGAACGTAGCCCGCACATTGTGCGCAGCCAACGAGTCCAGCAGCTTTGGCGTCCAAGCCGGATTCGGCCCGTCGTCAAATGTCAACGCCAGCTCGCCCGGCCGCTTCGGCGCTGTCAGCGTACGCCCAAAGATCTGCGAACCCGGCCACATAGCGGCATAGGCATAGCCGCCGGCAACCAGGCCGACCACAGCTGTCGCTCCCAGCGCGGCAGGGATTCCGGTAACAAGAGTCGAAGGCATGCGCTTCTATTAGTGTGCGGCGACAAGCCGTGTCACCGCAAGCACCTGCAAGCAGCATCAGCAGATGAGACGGTAAAGTTGCTTCGAGAGCCGACAACGGGCGTATACTCGGCTTGTTCGGGCTGCATCCTGCATGGACGGAGCGGCACTGGAGAAGCCATGAGTCTGACAAACTCCCCTGAAGGCGGAGCGTGTTTCGCCGGAACCCCCATCACAAAAGTGACCATGCCCGCGCTTGCCGAAATGAAGCGCCAGGGCAAGCCCATCAGCGCGCTCACCGCATATGACTACGCCACCTCGCGCCTCATTGACGAAGCCGGCATCGATCTCGTCCTCGTAGGCGACTCGCTGGCCATGGTCGTCCTCGGCCACGAGAACACGCTCGCCGTCACCGTCGACGAGATGCTGCACCACACCCGCGCCGTGCGCCGGGCCGTGCGCCGCGCACTCGTCGTCGCCGACATGCCTTTCGGCAGCTACCACTCGACCATCGCCGAAGGCGTGGCCAACGCCGTGCGCTTCGTAAAAGAAGCTGGCGCCGAGGCAATCAAGATCGAAGGGCCGCGCGTGGAACTGGTCCGTGCGCTCACCGCCGCCGAGATTCCCGTCGTTGCTCACCTTGGCCTCACGCCGCAAAGCGTACACCGCATGGGCGGGTATCGCGTGCAGGCCCGCACCGCTGATGCAGTCGTATCGCTGGCAGCAGACGCGCAGGCACTGGCCGAAGCCGGGGCAGGCGCGCTCGTGCTTGAGGGCGTGCCACGCGAAGCCGCCGCGGCCATTACAGCCCAGCTCACCATCCCCACCATCGGCATCGGCGCAGGCCCCGACTGCGACGGCCAGATCCTCGTCTTCCACGACCTCGTCAACCTCACCTTCGCCCCACCCGCCAAGTTCGTGCGCCACTACGGCGACGCCGCTGCGCTGTTGCGCTCGGCAGTGGAGCACTATCGCGAGGACGTGGAGCATCGCGCCTTCCCTTCTGATGCGGAGAGTTATCATTTGCCCGAGGCCGCAAAGCGCGTGTTAGGGCCCAACACTGAACTATCGCGGCCGCTTGAGAAGCTGCGGAAAGCCTGATGGAAATTCTTCGTACGGTTGAAGAGTTAAGAAAGTGGTCACGCAAGGCGCGGCGGCGGGCGGGCGCACATGCTTCCAACGCCGTGGGCCTCGTGCCCACCATGGGAGCGCTGCACGCTGGCCATGCGTCGCTCATTCGCGCAGCGGTCCAGTCCTGCAGCCACGCGGCTGTCAGCATCTTCGTGAACCCCACACAGTTTGGCCCCAGCGAAGACTACGAACGCTATCCGCGCACCTTCGTGGCCGACTGCGAACTGGCCGCCGCCGGGGGCGCCGAGGCAGTCTTCGCGCCGTCCGTCGAGGAGATATATCCCGAGGGTGCAGCCACCTTCGTCGACGTGAAAGGCTTGAGCAACCGCCTCGACGGCGCATCCCGGCCCGGCCACTTCCGCGGCGTTGCGACTGTCGTTACCAAGCTGCTCGTCGCCGCCGAGTCCGACAAGGCCTTCTTCGGCCAGAAGGATGCGGCACAGGTAGCTGTTCTGCGCCGCATGGTGCGCGACCTGCGGCTCGGCACTGAAGTTGTAGTGTGCCCCATCGTGCGTGAAGCCGACGGGCTCGCGCTCAGCTCGCGCAATGCGTATCTCAGCAAAGAGGAGCGCAAGCAGGCTCTCACCCTGAGTCGCGCCGTGCGCCGCGTTGAAGCGCTCGTCAAGCACGGCGAACGCCGCGCCGAAGTCCTGATTGCAGCCGCCCGCGTCACCTTCGCCGTCGAGCCCGCCGTCCGCGTCGACTACATCGAACTGGTGGACTGGGCAACGCTTGCTCCCGTCGAAACAGCCGCGCCGGGCGCGCTGTTTGCCGTCGCTGCCTTCCTTGGCGAAACACGCCTCATAGACAACACCATACTCGGCTGAAAATACGAGTTGCGCGCACGCGCGCCCCTGCTGCACTCTGGAGTCTATGCCGGAGCTGCCGGACATCACGGCCTACCTTACCGCGCTTGAGCCGCGTATCCTCGGCCAGCCGCTCGATCGTGTCCGCCTCGGCTCCATCTTTCTGCTGCGCACAGTCGACCCGCCACTCGCCTCCGCCGAAGGCAAGCCCGTTGTCGCCCTGCGCCGCGTCGGCAAGCGCGTCGCCATCGGCGTTGAGGGCGACGTTTGGCTCGTCTTGCATCTCATGATCGCCGGGCGCCTCCACTGGAAGCCCCCTGCCGCAAAGATCGGAGGTAAGAATGCTCTCGCTGCCTTCGACTTCCCTGCAGGGTCGCTCGTGCTCACCGAGGCCGGCTCAAAGCGCCGCGCCGCGCTCCACGTCGTGCGCGGCGAAGAGGGGCTAAAGTCCATCGATCCCGGCGGAGTGGAGATCTTCTCGACCGACGTTGACGGCTTTCGAGAAGCGCTAACTGCGGAAAACCGTACCCTGAAGCGAGCACTCACAGATCCCCGCCTCATCAGCGGCGTGGGCAACGCCTACTCCGACGAGATCCTCCACGCCGCGCAGCTCTCGCCCATCACTCTCACGCATAAACTCAAGCCCGAGGAGTGGGAACGTCTCTTCACCGCCACACGCGTCACACTAACACTATGGATCGACAGGCTGGCCGCCGAGGCCCGCGAAAGATTCCCCGAGCACGTCACCGCCTTCCGCCCTGAGATGGCCATCCACGGACGCTTCGGCCTGCCCTGTCCGCGGTGTGGTGCGCCCGTGCAGCGCATCCGTTACGCCGACAACGAAACCAACTACTGCGCCCCTTGCCAGACCGGCGGTAAAGTCCTCGCCGACCGCGGCTTATCGCGCCTTCTGGGTGCCGATTGGCCCCGCACTCTGGATGAATTGGAAGCGCTCAAGCGCCGTTGATCCAACCCCGCGCATATTTGACACAGTGCCCTGCATTTGCGAGACTTGAAAAGTGCTGCCGGACTGGTGGAAGACGCCAGATTCGTGTCCCGTGCCGAAGTGGCGGAATTGGCAGACGCGCGTGGTTCAGGTCCACGTACTCGCAAGGGTGTGGGGGTTCGAGTCCCTTCTTCGGCACCATAGATTGATCTAAGCTATTGAAATAAATATAAAACAAGCCAAACCAACACCTTACAAGTAGTCGTAATTGTTCCTACTGTCGGGCAGGATATGCCTGAATAAGCCCTCTATGCCTGCTTTGCATTACTAACGGCACAATGCCTTACCAAGGCGATACTCCACAGTGTGCGTACTCCACTCCCTACCCTATCTTTTGGAAATAAAAGACGTTATGAGGCAGAGATCAATGGAAGCTGTTCCCTTGGGGACTCGATTAAGACCCTGAACGATATGGATAGCGCATAGTCCATGATGGCCGCACTGCCCTGCGCCTTAGTCATTTCTCAACCTTAAAGCGCTGGTCAGCGCTGGTCCTTCTCTATACACCGTCAGGAACTTTTTATCCGCCTTGGCTATTCGCAGCGCAGTACGGACCACTAGGGATTCACTTGACCTGCCCCCCAAAATCCGCAC
>DCFV01000085.1:0-363 GCA_002314435.1 Acidobacteriaceae bacterium UBA1795
CCCAGCGGCTGGCCCATGTCGGTCATCAGCGCAACCGTGCGCGTGCCCGCGGCCTCGGCCGTGGCTACCATCAGTGCTGCCAGGTACTCGGAGTCCTCGCGCTTGGGTAGAAATGAGCCGGAGCCGGTCTTCACGTCGAGCACAAGCCCGTGGAGCCCCGCAGCCAGCTTCTTGCTCAAAATGGACGCGCAGATCAAGCCCGGACTTTCAATCGTGCCAGTGCGGTCACGCAATGCGTAAAGCACCCGGTCGGCGGGCACCAGGGTGGGGGTCTGGCTCACGATAGACGCGCCGCAGCGCTTGAGCACGGCCTCGAACTCAGCAAGCGAGAGCGCCGTGCGAAAGCCGGGGATCGACTCCAGC
>DCFV01000085.1:635-8563 GCA_002314435.1 Acidobacteriaceae bacterium UBA1795
CCAGCGTTCCGCCGGTGTGGCCCAGTGCGCGGCCACTGATCATGGGTACCGCCACGCCGCAGGCCGCAGCCAACGGAGCGATCAGGAAGCTGGTCTTGTCGCCCACGCCGCCAGTCGAGTGCTTGTCCACGGCCGCCTTGCCCAGGCGGCCCGGGTCGAACTTCTCACCGGAGTCGCGCATCGCCAGCGTAAGAGCGCGTGTCTCGTCAAGGGAGAGGCCGTTGAGCCGCACCGCCATCAGCCATGCGGCCAGTTGCTCCTGCGGAATGGACCTGTTGGCCGCGCCCGCCGCCAGGAACGCAATTTCACGCGCGGTCAGCGATTCGCGGTCGCGCTTCTTGCGGATCAGATCAATTGGATGCAATGGCGCTTCTGTCACTTTGTCCTTCGTTCCAGTGCGACTGGCATTTCTTTATAGCGCTCCGGCCAGTGTGCTAGCCCCGCTTGTCCAGCTTCATGTCAAAGGCCAGCGGCATCATATCGCGGAAGGCCATCACACGCGTTCCGTCGGCGGCGGGGAAGACGACCGGCGCGTCCGGCTCAATGAATTCTGCCAGCACCTGTCGGCAGGCGCCGCAGGGCGGACTGGGTGCGTCGTTCAAATTGGCAACGGCAGCGGCGGTGATGCGTACGGTTGGCCCGAAGCGGGAGACAGCCTGCACCAGCGCAGCGCGCTCGGCGCAGAGCGTGAGCCCGTAGCTCACGTTTTCCACGTTCGTGCCGATCACAACGGTGCCATCGTTCAGCCGCAGGGCCGCGCCCACGCGAAAGCCGGAGTAGGGCGAGTAGGAGTGCTGCGCCGCAGCCCGCGCCTGCTCAAGAAGCGCCGCCAGTGCCGCCGTCAGTTGATCTCCTGCTTCCATCTTCGTGGCCTCCGCCCTCACCGTCATCAGCTTTGAGGCTAAAGCATCTGCCCGGCTGCATGCACGCGCTGCGGCTGGTCGTTCCGCTCCAGCTCAAGTCCCGCATGTTCCAACCGATAAACGCCTAGAGTGCTTCCCGCGCCGAACTCCTCCACCGGCCGGGGCGGATGGTTGCGAGCAATGGACGAGTTGACGCGTGAGTTTCTGATTGAGAGCCAGGAAGGCCTTGACCGCATGGAGCGGTGCCTGACCGAGTTGGAGACGCACCCTGGCGATGCGGCGCTGCTGGCGGAGGTCTTTCGCTCCGTACACACCATCAAGGGAACCACTGGCTTTCTCGGTTTCAAGCGGCTCGAAACGCTGGCCCACGCAGGCGAGAACCTGCTGGGCCTGCTGCGCGACGGCAAGCTTGAAGCAACCGCTCCGGTGATTACCGGCCTCCTGCAGTTGCTCGATGGTTTGCGCTCGATTCTAAAGCTGGTGGAAGCCGAGGGCGGCGAAGGCGAACAGGACGACGCCGATCTGATTGCGTGTCTGGAACAACTGCAGACGCCGCCCAAAAAGGCCAAGCCGCGTGCTCCGCGAAAGACCAGGATGACCGCGCTAACCGCACCTGCGCATACTGCAGAAACAGTTCCTGCGGCTCCGGTTCTCGCGCCGCCTCTCGCGCCGGAAGAGCACGAGAGTGATGCTGCACGTATCCGCTCACCGCAGGCCACATCCGCAGCCGAGAGCACTCTGCGTGTGGATGTGTCGCTGCTGAACCGGATGATGAACCTCGTGGGTGAGTTGGTTCTTACGCGCAACCAGGTGCTGCAGGCCACCTCGTCCGATCCGAGCATGACCCTGGTCTCCCGCCGTCTCGACATGGTGACGGCCGACCTGCGCGAGTCCGTGATGAAGGCGCGTATGCAGCCGGTTTCGAATATCTTTTCGAAGATGCCGCGCATTGTGCGCGACCTCTCGCAGACTCTGGGAAAACAGATTCGCCTGCAGATGGAAGGGCAGGAGACAGAGCTGGACAAGAGCTTGCTTGAGGCTATCAAGGATCCGCTGACGCATGCCGTGCGCAACTCGCTCGATCACGGCATTGAGCCGTCCGACGTGCGCGCCGCCGCGGGCAAGGACGCATAAGGCACGCTGCGCCTGCGTGCCATGCCGCAGGGCAGCCACGTCATCATCGAGGTCTCCGACGACGGCGCTGGCATCTCGCCCGAAAAGATTAGCAACAAGGCGCTTGAACGGGGCATCGTCACGCGCGAGCGCGCGGCGCTGATGAGCGAGCGCGAGATGCTGCAGATGATCTTTCTGCCTGGCTTTTCCACTGCTGCGGCAATCACCAACGTGAGCGGCCGCGGAGTGGGCATGGACGTGGTCCGCACCAACGTGGAGAAGATCGGTGGCAAGGTCGAGTTGGACTCGCGCGTAGGCAAGGGCACCACGCTGCGTCTGCGCATTCCACTCACCCTCGCCATTATTCCGGCGTTGATTGTGCGCAGTCTGCGGCAGAGTTTTGCGCTGCCCCAGGGCGCCCTTTCTGAATTGGTGCATGTCTCCGCGGAGAACGCCTCCGCAGCCATCGAATGGATTGACAACGCGCCTCTCTACCGTCTGCGCGGCAAGCTTCTGCCGCTTGTGTTTCTTGACCACCTGCTCATGCCCGCAGGCGTCCATACACCGGTCCATGAGCGCGACAACTTTATCGCCGTGCTGGATGCCGACGGCCGAAAGTACGGCTTGGTGGTCGACGGGCTCGCTGATCCTGAAGAGATCGTGGTCAAGCCGCTGTCGTCGGCGCTGAAGGGCATCGGCCTCTACTCAGGAGCCACCGTGCTGGGCAATGGCGAGTTGGCGCTGATCCTCGATCCGGGCGCGATCGCCGTGAGGGCCAGCGTGGGCATGACGGCAGAGGAGGATGGCCGGCTCGCAGCCGAGGGCGAAGCCCTGAGCGATGACACCGGCGCTGAGTTCCTTCTGGTGGAAGTGGCCGGACGCAACGCCGCCGTGCCGCTGAGCGACGTCCTGCGCATCGAGCAGCTGCCCGCCTCGCGCATCGAGTACATCGACTACCGTCCGGTGCTCAACTTTGACGGGCAGCTGCTGCCCGTCGAGGACTCCGGTGGCATCCTCAACGCGGCGGAGCAGAATCCCGAGGCTCCCGTCATCGTGGTTGTGTGCCGCGATGGCGGGCGTCAGGTCGGCATCGCCGTGTCGCATGTGCTCGACGTGGCCTCGGGCAGCGATTTTGTGGAAGCCGGCACAGCGCAGCGTACAGACGGCGTCACGCTGCTCAAGAACCGCGTCACTGGCATCGTCAACCTCGGCGGCGTTTCCGCTCTTCCCGCACCCGAGTCCGGCGCCACCCAATGGAATGAGCTTGCGGAGACAGTGGGATGAGCCTGCAGAAAGAGTCATTGCGTTCCGAAGAGAGGTCAGCCTCGGCGCTGGTGGAGATCTGCTCTGTGCGCCTGGGCGAGCGGCTGTTCGGCATGCCAATCAGCCACATTCTGGAGATTGTCGGCTCGGCCCGTCCGCAGCCCGTGCCTCTGGCACCAGGCTTTGTGGGTGGCCTGGTTCATTATCGCGGCGACGTGCTGACCGTCGTCAGTCTGCGCCAGTTACTCGGCATGTCGCCGGTCGAGGCCGCCCAGGACATCCTGGTGCTGGAGAGTCCCGGCGGTTGCTACGCCCTTCTGGTCGACTCGGTAGGTGAAGTGCTGACTGTCCCCGCCGTCGATCTTGAGCCGAATCCCTCCACGCTCAAAGACAGCCGTCGCGGACTGTTCGCCGGCGCCTACAAGCTGAAGAACACCCTGCTGGTCATGCTCAATCCAGAGAAGCTCGACCCCATCCATCTGGGTGCAGCCCCGGTGGCCTAGTGGAGATGCCCGTGCGAGCGCTGATTGTGGACGACTCCCGGTTTGTACGCGGCTATCTGCGCGGCCTGCTGGAAGAGAAGGGCATTGACTGCGTGGAGGCGGCTGACGGACAAGCGGGGCTCGACCAGCTGCACGGCAGTCTCCCATTCGATCTGGCCCTGGTCGACTGGAACATGCCGGTGAAGAACGGGCTGGAGATGGTGACCGAACTGCGCTCAGAGGGGTTTCCCAACTTGAAGGTGATGATGGTAACCACCGAGGCGGAGAACGAGTTCATTCTGCAAGCCCTGACAGCGGGCGCCGACGAGTACCTGATGAAGCCGTTCGACGAGGAGGCACTGACGGAAAAGCTGGCCATGCTGGGCCTGACGGAGAACTGACCTGATGCCGCAAGGGCGCAGAACCCGCATCCTGATTGTCGACGATTCCGCAGTGATGCGCAGCTTGCTGCGCAGCGTCATCAGCTCCGATCCCGCACTGGAACTGGTGGGCGCCGCGGCCGATGGCGAGTCCGCTTTGGGCATGTTGGAGAGCCTGCGCCCCGACCTGGCCCTGCTCGACGTGGAGATGCCCGTGATGGACGGGGTGCTGACGCTGCGCGAATTGCGCGAGCGCCACCTCCGCATCCCGGTAATCATGTGCAGCTCGCTCACCCAGCGCGGCGCCGCGGTCACCATTGAGGCACTTGCTGCGGGTGCCTCGGACTACGTGACCAAGCCCTCCGGTCAGGCAAACCCCGCCGCAGCCACGCAAGTTCTGAGCCAGGACCTACTGCCAAAGATCCATGCCCTCGCCGGCAAGCAGCAGTCGCGGCAAACGCCGACGACGAGGCAGACGGCAATACCCCCGACGTCTCATCCGTATGGTCCCTCAACGCCTCCGGCGGTAGTGGTGATCGGAGTCTCTACCGGCGGGCCGGCTGCGCTGGATGTGGTGTTGCCGCAGTTGCCCGCGCGCTTTCCGTTGCCTGTGCTGATTGTGCAGCACATGCCGGAGCTGTTCACGCAGATGCTGGCCGAACGCCTGGCACGCACCTGTCCGCTCCGTATCGTGGAGGCTGCCGAGGGCAGCCCGGTGGGCGCGGGCACGGTGTACATCGCGCGCGGCAACTGGCACATGGAGGTGTGCGTCGCTGGACTCCCCGGTCAGCCGCACATCCTGCACCTGAACCAGGCCGCTCCGGAGAACCACTGCCGTCCCGCGGTCGATGTGCTGTTCCGCAGCGCCGCCGCTGTCTACGGAGGCGCCGCGCTGGGCGTAGTGCTTACGGGTATGGGCTCGGACGGTCTGGCCGGTGCACGCCTGATTCACGCTCGGGGCGGAACGATTCTTGCCCAGGACGAGGCCAGCAGCGCGGTCTGGGGCATGCCGGGAGCGGTGGCGCGCGCCGGTCTTGCACATCGCGTTCTACCCTTGCAGAGCGTGGCCGCTGAAATTCTGCGGCTCGCTGGCCGCACAGAGACCGAAGCCCGGATGCTTCGGGAAACGACGGTCTCGTAATGGCTTCCGCGGCCTCTGTTGATTACGCGTTTCTCCGCGACCTCGTCTTGCGTCTCTCGCAGAACGTGCTGGACCCGTCGCGCGACTACCTGTTCGACACGCGCCTGAGTCGCTTGCTTCGTACGCAGGGAATGACGCAGTTGGTGGAACTCGTGCAGCACCTGCGCCTGCGCAGGAATCCCACACTTGAGCAGGCCGTGGTCGAAGCCATGACGATCAATGAAACCAGCTTCTTCCGCGACTGCCGGCCGTTCGAGTTGCTGCGCACCGAACTGTTGCCCAGGCTGATCGATGCGCGCAGCCAGAACCGCAGCCTGCGCTTCTGGAGCGCCGCCTGTTCTACCGGCCAGGAGGCCTACTCGATGGCCATGCTGCTGCACGAGCACTTTCCCTCCATCAGCGGATGGAACCTTCGCATCGAGGGCACAGACCTGTCGTCGGAGGTGGTTGACCGCGCCCGGCAGGGTCGCTACCACCGCGTAGAGATGAACCGCGGCCTGCCGGCGCGCCACATGGTCAAGTACTTCGACCATGTGGGCGAGGACTGGGTGGTAAGGCCGGAACTGCGCCGGATGTGCAACTTCAAAGTGGCTAACCTGTGCGAGCGGCTGCCGTTCCATGAGCGCTTCGACGTAGTTCTGTTGCGCAACGTGATGCTCTATTTCTCGCTGGATACGCGCAGGGCTCTGCTGGCCAACGTACACAATCTATTAGCGCCGGACGGGGTGCTGTTTCTGGGCTCCACCGAGCAGCCGGCCGACCCTTCGCGGTGGACGGCCGTGCTGGCCGGAGGCACCTGCCACTTCCGGCCGGTGCAGAAGCGTTAGCCGCACTCCGGTGACCGGCCGCTTCCCCAATCGGCACCCACGGACCGGGTACTTCATTGGCCAGTCCGACGTTTCTAAAGTAATGGGATCATCCCCCAAATTAGCCATATACAGGCGTAAGATTCTATGAAGCAATGTGGCTCCGGCTGCCGAAGCGGAAGACAGGAAACGCTTGGCGGTTGCGCGGGCTGCTGTGCGGAGTCCCTGACGTCAGGGAGGATGCGATGAATTTGTCTATGGCTTCATCAGAAAGATCGATTCCGCTCGACCGCCGTCGCGCGGAACGCCGTACATCTCCCAATCTCATCGCCTATCACTGGTCCGGCACCGAGCCCCGACTCGAAGAAGTACGCGATATCAGCTCCACCGGCGTGTATCTGCTTACGCGCGAGTGTTGGGTGCCCGGCGATATGATTTCGCTTACTCTGCAGCGGAACGGCCCGCCGGAGGGCAACATCGAACGCCGGGTGGCGGTGCAGGCGAGGGCCGTGCGTCGCGATCAGTATGGCGTGGGCATGAGCTTCGTGTTTCCTGCCGGTGTGGACCTCCGCCTGTGGGACAGCCACATGATGGCCGACTCGAGCCAGTGTGAGCCCGAGGATGTCTTGCGTGAATTCCGCCTGGCCCAGACTCTGGCCTTTGTGCAGCGGCTGAGCCCTTCAGTCGCGACGGAGCTGAGGCAACTCATGCGCGAGGGGCTCAGCAACTATCGCGTCACCAGCGCCATTGAAATTGCTCTGCGTGCCGAGCAGATGCTTGCTTTGCACCCGGGAGCCGAAACGATGCACGCTCCGGCTAACTTGGTGCTGCGCATTCTGGAGGACGGTTCCTGGGTCGACTCCGATGCCATGCAGCAGATGTGGGCCGGGTTGCTGGCCACTTCCTGCTCAGTGGATGGCAACGACGACAGCAACGCGGGGTTTGTGGATCTGTTCGGTCAGTTGACCGCGCCTCACGTCCGCTTGCTGACCTCGGTATGTGAACGCGGGGCCAAGTATGTGAGCGGCTTTGATCGTGTTTCCGCCCGGGCCGTGACTTTTTCAGCCAACGAACTGACGCAGATCACGGGCTCGCGCGATCTGATCCGGACCCATCGCGACCTGGAGTTTCTGGCTGATCTGGGCCTGCTCACTGTCACCGTACGCGCGGTTTCCTTTGCGCCCGTCCAGGGTACCGATGTGGCCGCCAGCAGCCTTGGCCTGCAGTGTTATGCACGGTGCTGCGGACATCGCGGCCCTGTGCGCTCGTTCTACAACCTGCCCGTTGGAGTCACGGCCGGACTGGAACAGTTCGACGAGGGGCAGCCCTCGCATTTGTCGGCTTAGATAACCTGTCGCGCCGGGTCTTCTTATTCGGGCCATCGGGCCATCCGGCGTCGACGAGCGCAGCGGCTAACAGAAGCGCCATGCATGCCCAGGGCAGATGCACCGCTGCCAGAATCATGGGCACCAGCAGCACCACTGCAGCCGCGGCCGGAACACGCGCCGCGCGAAGGATACCCTGTTTCCAACATAGAAAGAACGGCACCAGGCAAACCGACAGATCCTGCGGATTCATGTGGTAGCTCGCCAGCGTGGAGGCCAGCAGAGCGACCGAAACGCCGCGGTCGAGGTTGGTCACGCACGCACGCCCACAGAAGTGCAGTCGCTGTCAGCATCACTACAACTGCAAGGTTATCGAGCCAAAATAGAGCTGACATGCCACGCCAGTTGGCCATGTTCTGTGGTTCCGAGCCCACGCCGCCCTCTACCTGCCGCACGAACGCAACATAGTGTCCAAGTACGTGCGGGCCCGCGATGGCCATCGAAACGGCAAGCAGCAACGTCCCTCCGCAGAGCACACCGGCCAATTCCTTCCAT
>DCFV01000050.1:0-20579 GCA_002314435.1 Acidobacteriaceae bacterium UBA1795
GACCGACATGGGCCAGCCGCTGGGCACCGCTGTAGGCAACTGGATTGAGCTGATGGAGTGCCTGCTGCTGCTGCGCGGCGAACGTCCGGAGCAGAGCGAAGATCTGCGCGAGCTCGCGCTGCAGCTCGCCGGCTGGATGATCCACCTCGGCGGCAAAGCTGTGTCGGCCGCGGAGGGCCACCGTCTGGCGGAAGAGGCGCTTACCGACGGCTCGGCACTCGCCGTCTTCTTCAAGATGGTTGATGCACAGGGCGGCGACGTTTCTGTTTTCGACGACATGCAAGCATTTCACAAACCCGGAGCGACGCAGGTGCTGTCCGCTTGGGAGAGTGGCATTGTCTCCGCCATGGATACGACCATGCTGGGCTGGGCAGTGCAGCGCACTGGTGCGGGCCGCGAGAATGCCGGCGAACCGGTCGATCCGCATGCGGGCATTATCTTCCATGCGCGCCGCGGTGCCCGCGTGGAGAAAGGCCGGCCCTTCGCCACCATCTATGCAACCAGCCCGGCCATGCTGGCGGAGCCGGCCGAACTGGTTCGCAAAGCGGTTACGCTTGCGCCTGCAGCGCCGGAGCCCGTGCCGCTCATCAGCGGTGTGGTGACGCGCGAACGGGCCGAAGCACAACTGCGCGATGCTATAAGGTAGGAGAAACAGAGGACAGGGATCAGAGACCAGGAATCATGGGTCAACAAGTGCTGTGGACATTTGGCGTTCGAGACTCTCGCCCCTGATCTACGTTCTCTTCCACTGGATTTGAGGAGTGGCATTGGATCGATATACCGGGGTGCTGGGAATTTTGGCCGTGCTGGTGGCCGCGTGGCTGGGCTCGACGGATCGCAAACATATCCGCTGGCGTACCGTGGCCTGGGGCCTGAGCCTGCAGCTTGTCTTCGCATTCTTCGTTCTGCGCTTCAGCTTCGGCCAGGAAGCCATGACCTGGGCCGGCAACGTGGTGAACAACATGCTCGCCTGCACGCAGGCCGGCACCAAGGTTCTGTTTGGCGCGCTGGGCACGGCCAACACCTCGATCGGCTCAGTCTTCGCCTTCCAGGTGCTGCCCACCATCATCTTCATCTCGGCGTTCTTCGCCGTCATGTACCACATCGGGCTGATGCAGATCATCATTCGCGGCCTTGCGTGGGTAATGCTCAAGACGATGCGCATCTCTGGCGCCGAGAGCATGAACGTTGCTGCCTCCATTTTCATGGGACAGACAGAAGCGCCGCTCACTATCCGTCCGTTCCTGGCAAAGGCCACGCGCAGTGAACTGATGACGATCATGACCAGCGGCATGGCACATGTGTCGGGCGGCATCATGGCGATGTACATTTCGCAGGGCATTGAGGCACGCCATCTGCTTTCGGCCGTCATCATGACCTCGCCGGGCACCATTCTGATGGCGAAGATGCTGGTGCCGGAAACAGAGGTCCCCGCGACCGAAGGCCGCGTCATCATCCCCGAGGACGAAGAGCACAAGGAAGAAAACCTGATTGGCGCAATTGCGCGCGGCACCATCGACGGCGGCAAGCTGGCGATGAACGTGGCCATTATGCTCATCAGCTTTCTTGCGCTGGTGGCGCTGCTGGACGGCCTGCTGGGCTGGACGCACGTGCACGCGGGCTTCATCTGGGTTCCGGGCAGCCTGGGACAGATTCTCGGCTACGTGTTTGCGCCCGTGGCGTGGCTCATCGGCGTGCCGTGGCACGACTGCAGCCTGATTGGCAACCTGCTGGGCACGCGCATGGCGCTGAACGAAGTGATCGCCTACATCGCACTGGGCACCCACAAGGCCACTATCGATCCGCGCTCGTTCACCATTGCGACGTTTGCGCTGTGCGGCTTTGCCAACCTCGGCTCCATTGGCATGCAGATCGGCGGCATTGGCGCGCTGGTGCCGGAGAGGCGCAACGACCTTGCCCGCCTGGGCGTGCGCGCTATGCTGGCGGGCACGATGGCAAACCTGATTTCGGCTTCGATTGCGGGGATGTTTCTGGGGTAGCGCTGCGGGAGATCCTCCATGAATTCTCACACCGTCCCTAAGCGCTTGCTCCGGCAGTTCTCCTATTTTGAGAACACGACAAGATCCTACCGTCTATGGCGATACGAAAAGGGGCGAACACCATATTCAAAGGCCTCGCCAGACACGGCCACAAGGATCGACGGACATTTTTCTGATCCAAGGGACACAGAACTCGAGGCTATGATTGAACGCCGATTGGCGTATGAAATCGAAGATCCAGTTAGATTGAAATGAACTTGACGGCAGAGTATAAGAACGAACTATGAGCCGCTTTCGCGTGATTCCTATTGTCTTCCTTTGTCTCTCATGCGCCGGTGCTACGTCTCAGTCTGCTATTCGCAGACAGATCACAGATTCATTAGAAGCGGTAGTTCCAGAAGCCAGGATATTTATACATTGGGATTCCGCGGGTAGCTCCGTCGGTCTTAGAGACAACATCGGCATCAAGCAAGACGTAACGGTGCTCAAGGATGCGAGTGGTCACTATTCTTCAGACGTTCCGCCAGGGTTTTACGACGTGTTCGTCTCAGCAAAGGCATTCACTCCAACCGCGCCAAAGGTGCGAGTCAAGAAAGGACAGCCAGGACTTTTTAGCCCCATGCTCAACGCAGACCCGCTTGTTACGAAGGAATTGGCGCACTGAATTCACTCTGCGTTCGTGTAGTTCTCAATTAACGCAACACTCGCAGAGGCACTCACCTGCACACTCAAAGTATGGGTTGTGGACGGTTAACCGCCAAACCGGAAGTTACCAGGCAGCCATCAAATGGATAAATGACTGTCCGTGTGGGGAACACCCCTAGCCTAAGGCCTGAAGCTAAGGGTGCGGCTGCGCTGGAGGTGCGGGCGGAGGCGGCGGCGGCGGATACGCGTAGGCTGCGGCCATGAGCTGGCGGTGGCGGAAGTTGCGTACCACGTTCGCGATCAGGGCGATGATGCCGCCGACGATCACGATGGGAATGAGCAGCAGCCAGAAAGGCTGAATGACGCGGTTGCCGTTGACGACGACCGAGTCGGCCGCATGAACGCCGCCGAACATGGCCACCATGTCGTTGCCTATTGTGACGTTTTCGCCGAGGCGGATGCTGCCGACCATGCTGACGAGGTCATGCGCGATGGAGGCATTGTCGTCGGCGCGCACGGTGCCGAAGAAGTTGACGACGTCGTGGTTGGCGTGGCCGGCGATGTGGACGTCGCCGAAGAACACAACCACATCGTGGTCAATGGTGCCCTGGGCATTCACGCTGCAGAAGAAGCAGACGGCGTCGTGAATCGTTTCGCCGGCGGGGACAACGATGTTGGTGCCGAACTGGACCTGATCGCGGTCTGCGCGGGCAGGCCGGGCGGCAAGCGCGAGGACAAGGACAGGAAGTAGAAAGCGAACGAGGATGCGGCTGGGTGTCATGGCGCCTCTCTCCTGGCTTTACGAGCAAACCCAGAGAAAAGTTCCGGCAAAGAAAGCCGGGAAGTGCAGGTCGTCATACAGTGTACGCTTGGGGGACGGGGCGGAAAAGCGAAATGCGCCGGAGGAGGCCGGCGCCGTGAAGCAGAATGCCCCGCTGCCTTAGAACAGGAAGCGCATGCCGAGCTGGATGCGGCGCGGCGCACTGACGGCGGTGACATCCCCGAAGCTTGAGGAGGTGTAGACATTGTTGATGCTGGAGGGGTTCTCGTGGTTGAGCAGGTTGAAGGCGCCGGCAGAGACTCCGAGGCGCGGGGCGTCGTCGCCCTTGTCCGGCGTGATGGGGAAATCGTGACCCCAGCGCAGATCCATATCGACGTAGGAAGGCATGATCTCGGAGTTGCGCGCAACGCCGCCGGGACGGGTGTTGAAGAGGCTGTCTCCGTAAGCGTCGGTGCCGGTGAGGATGGTCCAAGGCCGTCCGGCGTTGGCGAAGATGCCGGTGGAGAGATTGAAGACGCTCTTGGAGTTGAACATGGCATAGAGGCCAAGGCGCTGGCGGCTGTCGAAGCCTGCGTTGGACCACTCGTCGTTGGGTGCGTACTGGTTCTGCGGGAACCAGCCGATGCCGCCGGTGTTGGACTCGAAGTGGGACCAGGTGTAGCGGCCGAAGCCGGTGAAGTATTTGTTCAACTCGCCGCGGTAGGAGATATCGAGGCCGCTGCCCTCAAAGAAGCTGGCGGTCTGCATCTGGCGGATCATGCCGTAGGTGGAGTCGGGCCGCACAGTGTAGCCGGACTCGGGTGTGGGCGCGTTGACGTCGACGGAGCGGAACTCGTCGATGCCGCGCAAGGAGTAGGCGCTGACGACGCCTGTGGCGTGCTGTCCAAAGCCGCGCTCTATGGAGAGGCCGTACTGGATCTGGTAGGGCAATTTGGCGCCCGGCATGAGCTGCGCGAGAGCGGCGGGTTGCTCGGTGATGGCTACGCAGTCGGTGATGGGCACGCAGCTTGATGAGCTGGCGGGGTCGAGTGAGAGCTTGACCGAGCGGCGGCGAGCGGTTTCATAGCGGGTGAGATCGAGCAGAGGACCAGAACCGAAGCGGTCGTAGTAGATTCCTCCGCCGCCGCGGACGACAACCTTGGCGTCTTCATTGAGTACCCAGGCAAAGGAGACACGCGGCGCAAAGCCCAGGCGGCGCGTGGCGAGGAAGTTCTGCCAGTCGTAGCGCAGGCCGGGCGTGACGGAAAAGCGGTCGGTCACCTTCCACTGATCCTGAACGAATGCACCCATCTCCTGCTGGTGATAGATGAAGTGCGTGTCGCCGGAGTTCTGCGAGAAGCCCGAGGGGTGGTTCGTTGAGTAGTTGTCGAGCGCGGAGGTGACGATTGTGACTCCGTCTGCGGCGACGGTGGGGCCGAAGATGTAGGTGCCGAGGGCGTTGGTGTTGTCGTCGTACGCACGCCGGTTGAAATTCGGAATGCCGATGCCGGCTTTCACGAGGTGGCGGCCGTGCGTCCAAGTGACCATGTCAAAGAGGCGGAAGTTGTATTCGGAACTAAAGGAGTCGTTCTGCGCGGACCCGCCAGTGAATTCACCGGAGACGGAGACGCGCGCGGCCTCATTGGCATTGGCGTTGCGGTTGGAGTTGTGCTCTCCGACCAGCGACAATTGATTGAGCAGCACGGCGGAGAGGGTGGAGTCGACGTGCAGCTTGGCGTCGTCTTCGTGGTACTCGCTGTTGTAGCCGGCGGAGGCCAGGGTCTGCCCGCCCACGCCCTGGTTTTGGCCGTTCCAGTCTTCATAGCTGTACTCGGCATAGGCGGAGTGGCGGTCACTGAACTGGCGCGCGGCGCGCAGGCTGAACTCGGTATCGCGGGTGGGCGCTGCCACATTGGCCTGGTAGGCGCCGGAGGGAATTGTGGCGCTTACCACGGCGTCACGGTCTTCTTCTGCGCGGTTGAAGCTGGCGAGGAAGCTGCTTTTGGGAATGATGCGGATGGGGCCGGTGGCGCTGCCCTCGAAGATGCGGCGCTGCTCATGCGGCTTGGTGGAGGCCAGCGCGTTCTGCGCATTCATGGATGAGTCGCGGAACTGGAAGTTGAACTCGCCGTGGTAGTGGTCGGCGGCGGACTTGGTAATGATCTCCATCTGGCCGCGGCCGGGCCAGTAGTACTGCGCGGAATATGGGTCCTGATTGATGCGGACCTCCTGCACGGCGGAAGCGGATACGGTGGCGCGATTAGCCTCGACGCCATCGACGATGAGGCCGGAGCCGCCGGTGGCCGCGGCGCTGTCGTCGAGGAAGGCGCTCATGGCGGTGGCATAGTCGTTGTCGAAGATGGGCAGCGCCTTCAGGTCGCCGGCGGTCATCACGGAGGAGTCCTGGTTGTCTTCCGGTGCAGCCAGGTCTTCGCTGGAGTCGGCGTTGACATGCACGTTGGTGGCAAGTCCGGCGATGGGCAGCACAATGTGAAGCGGCGCGGCCATTGCCTGTGCTGCTGCGCCTGCAGCCGCGGAAATGACCGGGGGTGCAAGCACGACGGGATCGCGCACAGTGTCAAAGCCGGGCTCGGAGACCACCAGCGTGTAGCTGCCGCTGTGCGGAGCGGTGACGCGGAAGCTGCCATCGCCAGCCGAGTGCGCACTGGATACAACGGCACCACTGGCGTCGATCAGGTCGACTTCCGCGCTGGGAATGATGGCACCGGTTGGGTCGGCCACTACGCCCTGAACCGCGGGTGTGGGCGGGGCGGCTGGGGTGCTGGGTTTGTCGGCAAGAACAGCGACTGGCACAGACAGCAGAAGAGCCACAGCAAGAGAACGCATGAAAGGCAGACTCCAAGACAGCATTCAGAAAGCGAACAAACCAAGAGTACAAACGCAACCGCAACGTATCGATTGGATGCGCAACCGAGCGCATGGAGATGCATGGCGGCTGCGCATCCGTTCATGCGCAATCGCGTTGGAACCAACTGACGATCTTAGAGCCACTCGAAGCCGGGGGAATTGGCGAATCCGGCACAAAGGACTCAAAGGGGATAACTATGGTTCTTCGTCGATTTTCGCAGCCTGCAAAGCCACTGTCCAGTCAGCAGGCGAGTCTACGAGGACATCGGGCGGTGTGTCTTCGAGACTGCCGGGCGCAAGGCCGAAGGTGCAGCCGATGGACCAGGCCCCAGCGTTGCGGGCGGTTTCGATGTCGACGCGGCTGTCGCCAATCATCACGGTCTGCTCGGGGCGTGCGTTGGCCTCCTGCATCAGCGCGAAGAGACCGTCGGGGCTGGGCTTCTTGGAGGGGAAGCTGTTGCCGCCATAGATATTGAGGAAGTAGGGCGCGAGGCCGAGGGCTTCGCAGATGGCCTGCGCGGGGCGTACGGGTTTGTTGGTGAGCACGGCCATGGCGCGCGCCGAAGCACCGGGCTGGTCGTGCACGCTGCGCAGCGCGGCCAGTGCTTCGAGCACGCCGTCGTAGGCATAGGTGGAGTCGAGCTTGTGCTCGCGATAGTACTCGAGAAAGAACGCATAGGCCTGTGCGAGCAGCGCTTCGCTGGGCTCAACGCCATCATCGGCGGCCAGGGCGCGGCGTACCAGCATCTGCGCGCCGTTGCCGATGAATGTGGCTACCTGCGCGTCGGGCAGCGGCGGGCGATTGAAATGCGTGAGGGTGGCGTTGACGCTGTTGCACAGATCCTGCGCGGAGTCGATCAACGTGCCGTCGAGGTCGAAGACGAGCAGCTTGAGCGAGTTGACGGGGATGGGGCGGAAGACGCGGACCATGGTTTCAGTGTAACGGTACTGCGTACGGCGGCCACGATGCGCAGCGGCGCGCTTTACGATGACAGGAGAGGAGACTCCTGTTGAAGAAGAAACTTGCGGTTGCGTGGATCGCGATTGTCTTGGCAGCTGCTTCCGTGGGTATGCAGGCCCAACAGGCAGCGCCGCGGGTTGCGCCGCTTGCGCCGAGCGAACGGATCCAGAACCTTGACCAGATCAAGGACAAGCTGAAGCAGTATCACGCGTGCACCTGCGCCTGCGGCTGCTATGCAAAGGATCTCGATCTGGAGGCGGAGCACGCGATCGCGTTCCTGCGTCGCCGCGCCGCGCACCACGCACAGTTGCAGAAGCTGGCGCTGGTGCTGGATATTGACGAGACCACGCTCTCCAATTACGAGGAGATGCAGGAGGCGGATTTTGCCTACGACAGCAAGGCTTTTACTGCGTGGGTGGAGACGGCCGAGGCTCCGGCAATTCCGGGCACGCTGCGACTGGTTCAGGAGGCACAGCAGTTAGGCGTGAGCGTATTCTTTCTGACAGGGCGGTCCGACATGCAGCGCGCGACGACAGAGAAGAATCTGCACGCCGTGGGCTTTGATAGCTACACGCAGCTGCTGATGCGCGGGCCGGGCGATGCGAAGTCGACAGCGGTGGAGTACAAGTCACGCGAGCGGGCGAAGATCGCCGCGGAGGGGTACAGGATTGTGCTGAGTGTCGGCGACCAGTGGAGCGATCTGCGCGGCAAGCCGGAGGCGGAGTTCTCCGTCAAATATCCGAACCCGTATTACTTCATTCCATAAGTAGCATAGAGCAGTTTAAGAACAAAAAGGCAGGCGGAGCCTTCCCAGTAAGACTCCGCCTGAGGAACAAACCTGTGGGGCGATGAGCGCCGCCTAGTGAATGTGAATGTCGCCCGAACCGCTCTCGATGCGGACCGTGGGGCCGCCGCCGTGTACCTTGCCGGTGACGTGATGGCGGTTCACGGAGCCCTGCACGGCCATCTCCTGATCGGTGTGGACGTTGCCGGAGCCGGTGGAGGCATCGAGGGTGAAGCCAGTGCTGCCGGGCCAGAACTCAATGGAGCCTGAGCCGGTTTCGAGCTTCCAGTCCATGGTGGGTGTGCCAGTCACTTTGATGTCGCCCGAGCCGGTGCCTGCGCGCAGGCCGCCGCGCAGGTCGCGCAATTCGATGTTGCCTGAGCCGGTTTGCGCGCGTACGTCGCCCTGACCCGTTTGCTCGATGGTGATGTTACCGGAGCCGGTATTCGCGGTGAAGCCGTTGCGCAGGCCGGTGGCGCGGATGTCGCCAGAGCCGGTGGAGAGCTTGGCGTTGTCGCCCACGCCCTCAATGGTGAGATTGCCCGATCCGGAACTGGCTTCCAGGAAGGAGTCAGCCGGGGCCTGGATTTCGTAATCGATGCTGATGTTGTGCAGGTTCTCGTGGTGCGAGCCGATGCGGATGATGTTGCCCGTCTGCTCGATAGGCGGGTGCGCTGCGACTTCTCGCACGCGCTCGTCGTTATTCTGGCCCCAGCCGGACTTGACCCGGCCGAAGACGTGCACCTGATTGCCCGCGCCGTGGGTGATGTGGATATTGCCCGATCCGGTCGAGACGTTGAGCTCGACACGGCCGCTGACGGAGAGGGTGCGTTCGAAGGTGGCTTCAGAGGCCAGTGCAGGCAGAGTGGCGAACGCCACGAATGCCGCTGCTGCCAGAATCAGTCGTTTCATACGTTCCTCGATTCGATGCTCTTGCCGGTTCGTGGTTCGTAATCAATCGTTCACAGTGTCCGGCGAAAGGATATGAAGCAATTGGTCTGCCAAAGGCACTTCACGCGAAACCTCAAGGGATACTGTATTTCGGCCTCTACGAGTGCGATGCGCGAGCGCTCTGGATTTGTCCGTTTCCGAACACCGCTGTGCGGAAGGGAACAGTGAATCAGGCAGTTATTGCTGTAGTACGACCTGATCGCCTTCCTTGAGTCCGCTGACGATTTCTGTGACCGAGCCGTTGGAGAGGCCGACTTTGACGGAGAGCTTACGCGTCCCTTCCTTCTGATTTTTGTCGGGCACATTGACGAATGCGTTCTTCTGGTTGTCGTAGGAGACGGCGTTCTCCGGCACGGTGAGCACACCTTTGTGTTCGTCGAGCAGGATTTCGGCGTTGGCTGTCATGTTGGCCTTCAACTCGCCGCCGGGGTTGTCGATGCTCACGCGCACCTCAAACGTAGTCACGTTGTCCTTCTCCACGCCGAGGGGGGCGATCTTGGTGACTTTGCCGTTGAAGACGCGGTCACGGAAGCTCTCCACCTTGATGCGCGCGGGCTGCCCCATGTAGACGTGGGCGATGTCAGCCTCGTCCACTTTGCCCTGCACGTAGACTTGGGTGGTGTCGCCTTCAGTCATCACCAGCGTCGCGGTGGAGCCTAGCACCAGGATGGAACTGACGGCGTCACCCATTTCCACGTCGCGCGAAAGAATCACGCCGTCCATTGGCGCGACGATGGTGGTGTAGCCGAGCTGCTCTTCGTATTGGCTGAGACTGGCCTTGCTCTGCATGACCTGCGCACGGGCCTGCTTCAACTTGGCTGAATCGACGAGGATTTGCGCTTTGGCTGAGTCGCGCTTGTTGAGCGCGGCAAGATAGTCGCGGTTGGCGTTGTCCAGAGCCTGCTGGCTTACCACGCCCTGCTTCTGCATCTCGAGGTTGCGGTCGAGCGTGGCTTTATACATGGGCAGATCGGGCGCGGCGGCGTTCACCTTGTCCTGCTCGATGTTGGCCTCATAGGTTGCCACGTTGGCCTCGGCCCCGGCCAGTTGGGCGCGCTGCGCTTCCACCTGCGCGCGAATCTCCTGCTGATCGAGCTCGGCCAGCGGCTGACCCTTCTGTACGCGGTTGTTGATGTCGACGAACAGCTTCTCTACGATGCCGGAGGCCTTGGACTTGACCTCGACCTTGGTGATGGGCTGGATTTTGCCGGTGGCGACCACGGAGCGGGCTACATCGCCGCGCTGCACCTTGGCCAGTCGGTTGGGGTCGATCTGCGAGCCCTTAACCATCCGCGCCGCCATCACGCCGAGGACGATGATCACCAGAAGGCCGGCGGAACCGAGCCAGATCCAGAACTTTCTGCTCTTCTTTGACGCAGCCACTTGAGCCTCCAGATACGATTGCGCGAGCCGCACGGCTCCGAATAAAGGATCGATCCGGCCGGCCTGGGGCACAGCTCAGATCCACAGGTCAGACGGGCCAGCAGTTCGGGAGTCACCGCACGGAGCCGCTGCGGGCCCGGCCGGACTGCTGTTCACTCCTCCATACGCAGGCGGCGTGGCATTGGTTCCACAGCAGGACGGATAAGTCCGGGGCTGCGTGCAATGCTATGCTCACAGGCGAGATGCACGGTTTGCCGCTGCTGCAATTCGTCGCTGTGGCTGGGCTGATCCTGGTGAACGCCTTCTTTGTGGCGGCGGAGTTCGCTCTGGTGAGCGTGCGCGACACGCGCATGGAGCAGATGGCCGCCGCGGGGGTACCCGGGGCGCGCGCCGTTCGCCGACTGCAGAAGGACTTGGAAGACTTTTTGCCGGCCGTACAACTGGGCGTGACGCTCTGCTCGCTGGCGCTGGGCTGGATTGGCGAGCCGCTCGCGGCCACGCTTCTCTACGGCTGGCTTCAGCTGCTGCCCACAATCTCTGCCCATGCACAGGTTTATGCCCACCTCGCGGCAGTGGCGTTGAGCTTTGCCTTCATTACCTATATGGAGGTGCTGGTGGGAGAGCTGGTGCCCAAGTCGCTGGCGCTGCGGCGGGCAGAGGCGCTGGCGGTGGCCGTGGCGCCACCGATGCTGGTGTTCATGGCGCTAGCGCGGCCGGCGGTACGCTTTTTGCGCAACTCGGCGGCGCTGGTGCTGCGCGGATTTGATGTGCCCATGAGCGAGCGTTCCGCCGTGCACTCGCCGGAAGAGCTGAAGATGATTGCTACAGCGGCGCGTCGCCTTGGCGTGCTGCCGGTCTATCAGGAGACGCTAGTGCATCGCGCGTTGGAGCTGGACGACGTGCCGGTGCGCGAGATCATGACTCCGCGGCAGAAGATTTTCGCCCTGCCCTCGGACATGCCGGTGGAGGAGGCCAGCGCGCTGGTGATTGATCACATGCACTCGCGCGTGCCGGTGTACGACGAGGCCCGCGGGCCGGAGCACATTGTGGGTGTTGTCTACTCGAAGGACCTGGCGCGGCTCATGTTCTTCCGGCCCTCTGGCCAGCGGATTGCCGGCCGCACGGTGGCGGCCGAGCGGCAGGGACCGGCGGTGGTGCAGCTGAGGCTGAGCCAGGTAATGCGCGACGTGCTGGTGGCTCCGGAGACCAAGACCGTGCTGGACTTGATCCGCGACTTTCAGCAGCGGCGGCGGCAGATGGCCATTGTGGTGGACGAATACGGCTCAACGGTGGGACTGGTGACGGCGGAGGACGCCATTGAACAGCTGACCGGCGAACTGGAGGACGAGTTTGACGACCCGGCACGGCCGGTGCTGGCCACGGCCAGCGGCGTGCTGCTGTTGGACGGTGGCGCCAACTTGCGCGACCTAGAGACGCAGATGCAATGGAGCTTGCCCCGTGAGGGTGGTGTGGAGACTCTGGCCGGGTTTCTGCTAACGCGCCTGGGACACATTCCCAAGAACGGCGAGAGTGTCGACTATGAGGAACGACGCCTGACGGTGGTGGAGATGGAAGGGCGGCGGATCAGCAAGGTGCGCGTGGAGCCGTTGTGGACGAAAGCCGCCCGGACTGGAACAGATGAAGGCGGAAAGACTGATGCATAAGGACTTGGCGCTGACTGATCGTCTTGGGCCTCATTACTTTAGTCAGATTAAAGGTAAATTACTTTAGATTTTTCTCTCCGGCGAACGTGTTACGCTACGCGGCAAGGGAAATCCATTGGAGAACTCATGAGGCAGGACGTATTTGTTGTCGCCTACCAGGAAGCACGGTCTGAACTTCTCGATATAACCAGCAAATTTGAACAACTTCGCCAGCGCAAAGAGCGCCTGGAAGGGGTAGTTGTTGCCCTAGGGCCGATGCTGGGCATCGCTGCTTCGGCTTCGGCCCTGGCGAAGTCCGCAGTGCCGGTACCAGTGGCTGAAGGTACCACTCAACCCGCCTATACGTTTAATCAAGTGGCTGCTCCTGAACAAGATGAGGAGAGCGCGACTACCGATCCGTTTCAGCAGCGGCTGCGCAATGCGCTGAAGTTCAGCAGTCCGCGGCATGAAGGACTACGGAACGCGATGTAGATTCATCCGTACCTTGCAGGACCTTCTCCCGGTCTTCCCTCTATTCCGGCTGGTCCTACTCCGGCATCCTATTCAGTAACCCGCTTAGGTTATCGATTAACCCACCTAGGTTGTCATTACCTTTGTACTTCAGTACAGATTACGACAAGTCTTGACGTTTGAATCTTCAGTGCTACTCTAAGCCCCTGGAGTAACCATGACACAGGACACCTATCGATTCGCCTACGATGAAGCCAATGCGGAACTGCAGGAGATTCTGAACCAGTTTGAGAAGTTGCGGCTCCGCAAAACGCAGATGGAACTGGTCGTAGAGGCGTTGCAGCCTCTGCTGTCCGATGTTCCTCAGATCACGATAGCGGCGGCCGTGCGGGAACCCGAATCTGCGCCTTTCCTGGTGCAGCAGACCGCGGAGATCGCACCAGCGCCCATGACTCAAGCTGAGCCCGTACCCGTGCCGGTTGCCGAGGCCTACGAGGAGCCGGAAATGGTTGAGGAGTCCTCTGATCCCTTCCAGCGCCGGATCGACAATGCTCTGCGCCAGGGCTTTGGCGGCCGGGACTCTCGGGTTCTGTCGCTTGGACTGAACGGCCTGCTGACCCGCGCATAAGACGGAGTGCAGAAGGAAACGTGGGAGCGAAGTGCGTGCGCGGAGGTTGGCAGTAGCGGCTCGCACAGCACCCGCTCTGGCCGGGAAGCGGCCAGAAAGCCCGGAGACAGACTGCCGGGCGGAACAGGAAGGGCCCTGCCAGGAAGGCAGGAACAACCTGGTTGTAAACCGCCTGGGGCGGGTAAATATCGGAAGTTCGAATTGAATGGAGTAACGGAAAAGTTGTAGCCAGATTTCTCAAATCCAAATTTGATGCGTGCTAGACTACCGGCCTGGGAGGGTCCATGAAAGAGGAAGTGTATCGTTTTGCCTTTGATGAGGCGAATGCGGAACTATCGCAGATCGTGGGTGAGTTTGAGCAGCTGCGGATGCGGAAAGATCGCATTGAGAAGGTCGTTGAAGCCTTGAAGCCGCTGGCTGGCGGCGACGTGCAGGGCGCACCGGCAGAGCGCAAGAGCAGTGATGCTCCAACTTATTCGTACTAACTAATCAAGTCGCACGTTAGATTGCTTCCCCGTATCCCTGCCCGCATGGGCAGGAGGATCCAACTGGTTTCTACGGAATCCCCGTTCTGCAGCGCGCCCCGGTTCGCATTCCGAGCGCGCAAGGACACGTAGGGCCGACTTCTTTTGTGCCCAATCAAGCCCTCGATGACGCTTTTTAGGAGGGTCAGCGCCGCTGGCGGCGTGGAGCCGCTACGGATGTGCGTGCAGGAGGACAGGTTTTTTGTGTGGGGGTAAGGTTACCGGACCGACCCAACGTTATGGGCCAAGTGTGACCATTTTCTGATTTTCTCCTCAGGCAACTGGAAGACAATGAAGCTGGTGCCAGTACGAGGAGCTCCCTGAAAGTGCGGGTAAATCTCAATGCCTGCGGTTTCATCCACGTGAGTCTGGCCGCCTGGAGCGAACATGAGGCAGGAAGTCTATCGTGTCGCATTCGACGAAGCGAGCGCGGAACTGAGCGAGATCCTCGCGAGATTTGAACAGTTGCGCCTCAGAAAAGACCGGATTGAAAAGGTCGTTGAGGCTCTCAAGCCCCTCGTTTTTTCGGATGAAGTGCGGAATCTGACCCCAGCCCCCGCTCCGGAGCGCAGCGCTCCCCCGGTGGTAGAGCGGGTAGTTCCAGTGGCAGAGCCTGCGGCGACCCCAGCGGTTCCAGTCGCAGCGCAGCCTGCCCCCAACAGCGTTCCGTTTCCCTCGCAGCAGACGGTGGACGACGCGGCGGATCCGTTTTCGCGCCGCGTGGAGAACGTGATGGGCATGAGTTCGTCGTCCCGTGACGTGCGCGAGTACAGCCGCTTGTTCAACTCCGGCTCGTCGCGCGGCAACTAGAGCGCGTTAGTGGTTCGAACGCCGCGGAGCGGCCGGTATCCATCGCCGTGAGGGTTCCGCGGCTGCAGCACCCCATCCTGATTCAGTGGGCGCCGGCCCTTCGCCCGCGTCCCGCTATCCCGTTTCCCCTTCCGCATCATCCTTTAGATGGTTTTACACGCAGTTTTGCTGTGCGCAGCGGTGCGTGTGCGGGTGCGCTCGTCCGGCGGCGCGTCCAAAGCTGATTAAATGGTTATAGTGCGCCATGAAGCAGACCCTTACTCGCCTCGTCCTGACATTGCCTGTTGTGTGGCTCGTGGTTTCGCTCGTATTTCTGCTGATTCACCTGGTGCCGGGTGACCCCATTCTGCAGATGCTGGGCGACGGGGCCACGCCGGCCGACGTGACCGCGCTGCGCCACCAGTATGGGCTGGACCAGTCGCTGTCCGTGCAGTACGGGCGCTACTGGGCGGGTGTGCTGCGCGGCGACTTGGGCAGCTCGATCCGCCTTCATGACACGGTGGGCCACCTGATTGTGGCGCGCTACCCCTACACGCTGGCACTGGCGGTAACGGCGCTGGGGCTGGGCCTGGCACTGGCGTTGCCGGCGGGCATTGCTGCTGCGGTGCGACGGGGCCGGTGGCTCGACCAGGTGCTCTCTGTTGTCAGCCTATTCGGACTTTCGGTGCCGGGCATTGCGCTGGGTCCGGTTTTGATCCTGGTGTTTTCGATTCTGCTGGGATGGCTGCCGGTCTCAGGCGCGCACGGCGGTGGTGCGCACGGGGGCATTGAGTGGCGCTACCTGGTGCTGCCGGCCACGGCCATGGGCGCATCGCTGGCGGCGATTCTGACGCGCATGGTGCGCACGGCAATGCTGGAAGAACTGGGGCAGGACTACATTCGTACGGCGCGTGCCAAGGGCTTGAGCGAGACGGCCGTGGTGTGGCGGCATGCGCTGCCTAATGCGCTGGTGCCGATTGTGACCGTGGTGGGTCTGCAGTTTGGTGCGCTGCTGGCCGGAGCCATTGTGACGGAAAAGATCTTCAGCTGGCCGGGGCTGGGGCGGCTGGCGGTGGACGCGATTTCGAACCGCGACTATGCGCTGGTGCAGGGCTGCCTGCTCTCGATCGGGCTGACCTATGTGCTGGTGAACCTGCTGACGGACGTGGTCTATCGGTGGGTGAATCCACGCATGCGGGGATGAGCGCGGTTAGTCCATGAAGGGCAGATAGACGATCTCCGCTGCGGGTTCGGAGCCTGCCTCAAGCGTCAATATGCCAAGCGTGACCGGCAGTTCGAAGCGGCGCGGCCCGCAGGAGCCGGGGTTGAAGTAGAGCACTCCCTTGCGACGTTCGCTGTGTGGCCGGTGCGAGTGGCCGTAAAGCACGACAGAGAACTTGGCGGCGGCTGGATTGAGATGCAGCGTGCCGAGATCGTGCAGCAGGTAGAGATAGTGCCCCTCGAAGAAAAGCACATCGGCCTCAGGAAGTCGGCTGCATGGTCCTGAGCGGTCGATGTTGCCGCGGACCGCGTGGACGGGTGCGACTTCTGCGAGCGCCTTGAGGATCGCAGGGTTGCCTACATCGCCCAGATGCAGAATCTGCTCAACACCAGCCAGGGTGGGCAGAACATCAGGGCGCAATAGGCCGTGCGTGTCGCTGATGACGCCTAACTTCATGTGCCGAACGAAAAGAGGCGGATCAGCCAGTGCCGGCGAGGAGGCACCCGCAGCTCGGGCTCGGGCGTGCTGCCGAGAAAGGGATTGGTCACATGGCGCACTACGCCGGGGTGTGCCGGGTCTTCAAGGTCCATGCAATAGCGGTCGGTCCAGTTGCTCTGCCAGTGCCAGAAGCGATTGCCGGGCAGGAACCCGCGCTCAATGTGTTTGGCGGCGTGCTCGGCCGAAAGCGGCTTGAGGCAGACCATGCAGCGCGGCGCGGCGTTGTGGCGGAAGTGTCCGCCGCAACGGCAAGGGCGCAGGAACTCCTCCCACGCCTCGCTGATGACATGATGCTCGCCGGTGGCTGGTGGCATCTTTACCAGGAGGCTGCTGGAGTTGCTGATTGTCGCCAGTTTGCCGCACGCATCGCAGTAGGCGTAAGTGCAGTCGCTGAAGTTGGAGTCGATCAGCGAATACCGGTACGACTGGCCGCAATGCTCGCAGTCACCCTTGAGGAGCGAAAACATGGAGCTATCATAGGCCTATTTCGAGTCGCGTACGAGGGTCAAGTTGGTCGCGCAGGGCGTCGCCCAGGAAGTTGAAACCCAGGACGGAGCAGGCGACGGCGGCGGCCGGAAACAGTGCGAGATGCGGCGTATCGAACAGATGCAAACGCGCGTCGTTGAGCATGGCGCCCCAACTGGGTGCCGGCGCGGGGATGCCTAGACCGAGGAATGAGAGTGTGGCTTCTGCAAGGATTACGCCCGCCATGCCAATAGCAGCCTGCACCAGAATGGCTTGCACGATGTTCGGCAGGATGTGGCGGAAGAAGATGCGCAGGCCTCCGGCGCCGAGCGCGCGCGCCGCGTCGACGTACTCGCGATCGCGCACGGCCATTACCTGTGCACGGACCAGACGCGCGTAACCGGCCCATCCGCCGATGGCGAGAGCCAGAACCAAGTTAGTAAACCCCGCGCCGAGAAATGCGGCGAAGGCGATGGCAAGCAGGATGCCCGGCAGCGCGAGGAAGGTATTCATGGCGAAGGTGGTGAGGGCTGTGTCGATCCAGCCGCCGTGATAGCCGGCCAAGCCGCCGATCATGAGGCCCAGCGCGAGGGATACAGCGACCACCGTGACCGAGACAGCGAGCGACAGGCGCGCGCCCCACAGCAGGCGCGAGAGCGTGTCGCGGCCCAGTTCGTCGGTGCCGGCCGGATGTGCGGCAGAGGGAGCCTCGAGGCGATGCGCGAGATCAATTGTAGAGGGACTGTACGGAGCGAGCCACGGAGCAGCCAGCCCAGAGCAGACAAACAGGGCCAGCAATAGTGCGCCGATGACGGCCAGCGGCTGGCGGCGCGCGTATTTTAGGAACCGAGCGGCTGAAAATGGCATCAACTCTGAAAGGATACCGCGACCGCGGAGCAGGAGCCGGGTTGAAGCAATCCATGAAGGCGATGCAAGGATTCGTTGCAGGGTGCGTGCTGGCACTTGCCGGTACGGCTGTGGCCGGCGCGCAGGCGGCACAACCTGGGCGTGCGGGCGAGGTGATGCCGGCGGCGGCTGAACAACTGGTGGCGCTGGCCAACCGGTCGCGGGCACAGGCAGGGCTCGAGCGACTGCAATGGGATGAGTCATTGGCGGCAGCGGCGCGGGCGCACTGCCTGCGGATGGCGGCGGAAGGGCCTATTTCCCACCGCTATGGCGGAGAGGCCGATCTGTCGGACCGCACGGGGCGTGCCGGTGCACGCTTTGACCTGATTGAGGAGAACGTGGCTATCGGTCCGGATGCGCCAACGATTCATGAGGAGTGGATGCAGTCGCCGGGACATCGCGCCAACCTGCTGAATGGCGAGGTGAATCGCGTGGGTATTGCGGTGGTGGCAGCGCGCGGCGTGCTGTATGCGACTGCGGATTACTCCCACGCCGTGGAGAAACTGACGCCTACGCAGGTGGAGGCACGGATTGCCGAGTTGATTCGTGTGAGCGGTGTGGAGGTGCGCAGCAACCCGGCGCAGGCACGCGCCACCTGTGCGCTGGACCGCGGCCTGCCCACCTCGCAAGGTGGACCGCAAGCCACGTTTGTGGCGCGCTGGCAGGACTCGGACCTGACGCGGCTGCCGGACTCACTGACCGAGCGCCTGGCAACAGGGCGATATCACATGGCGGCGGTGGGCAATTGCCCAACGCAGGGCGCGGAGGGCAGTTTTACGGCGTACCGGCTGGCAGTGCTGCTTTACTGAGCCGGCACAGTAAAGGCGAGTGACGCGACGGATTGGCAGGCGCTATAAGAGTGCATGCCGGTTCTACGACTTCGCGCAGGCATGGTTCTGTGCTTCCTTGCGGCGGGATGGACGGCTGCGGCAGCGCAGACGACTGCAGTTGAGCAGCCTGCGAAGGCACAGACGCTGTTCCAACTGGCCAACGCAGCGCGGACCGAGATTGGGCTCAGGCCGCTCGAGTGGAATGCAAGCCTAGCAGTGGCGGCGCTGCGGCACTGCGAGCGCATGGCGGCGGCGCGGACCCAGGAGATTGCGCATCGCTACTCAGGCGAGCTGGACCTGACGATGAGAACGGCGGCGGCCGGCGCACATTTCAGTCTTGTGGAAGAGAACATCGCCGTGGGATCGCGTCCAGAACGCATTCATCAGGGATGGATGGAGTCGCCCGGGCATCGCGCGAACCTGCTGGACGCGGCCGTGGACCAGGTGGGCATTGCCGTGATCGATGTTGATGAATTGAGCTTTGCCGTTCAGGATTTTGCGCGCGGCGCCGTGCTGCTCTCTCAAGAGCAGGTGGAAGCGACGATTGCCGCGCTGCTGCGGGCGCAGCATGTGATGGTCGCCGGGGATACGGATGCGGCGCGCACGTATTGCCGATCCGATGCCAAGTACAGGGGCAACGATACGCCGGCATTTCTGGTGCGATGGCAGAACCCCGACCTCTCGCGGCTGCCTCAGCCGCTGCAGGAGCAACTGAGTACGTGGCGCTATCGCAGGGCAGCGGTGGGCAGTTGTCCGCCGCGCAATGTGAACGGTGGGTTTACGACATACCGCGTGGCAGTGCTGTTGTATTAAGGGCCTTGCCTCAACCGAAGTCGTGGTGCTTCTTCCAGAGTTCGGGCCAGGAGAGGCGCGGTGGGCCGCAGACGAATATGTCGGGGTGGTAGAGGCTCTCTTCATTGCGCACGCCGGCGGAGTTGCCGTTGTGGCCGGCGAGATAGCAGCCAGTGAAGATCGAGTCTGCTTCTGCGCGGCTGAGGCCAAGCACGATGATGGTGGTGGGTGTCGGCGTGGGATAGCCGCGCAGCCATCCGGAGTTGGTTGTGCTGATGGGTGGCGGTAATTGATACGCCGGACCGAGAATTTCGATCGCGCCTGCCTCGCCGTAGTTGGAGACCGAGATGCCGAGATGCGCCCGCTGGGCAGGGGGCAGAGAGTCGCGGATGGAGGCCACGGTGCGGACCAACTCGTCCCAGCCGAACTCTTCGCGCAGGTCGCCGTTGTGGCTGAGCGCAAAGTCGCGCAGCGGTCCCGATGTGGCGAGAGGAATGACAACGGCAACGACGAACGCTCCAAAGATCGCGAGGCCTGTGAAGTAGACGCTCGAAATGACGCGACGCGCAAGGCTGGGTAGGTTGATGAGCCAGTGTTCGCAGCCGGCCGCACCCATGGCCAGCAGCATGGGATAGGCACCGGCCGTGTAGTAGCCGCGGCCTTTGCCGACGAAGAAGAGCGCAACGGGGATCAGGTACATCCAGGCCAGCATGCGGTAGCGGCGGCTGCGCAGAAAGAAGATGAGCCCCGTAAGCGCCATCGGCGCGGCCATCACGTTGATGCAGATGCGCAACTGATCGGGGAGGAATCCGCTGGTGCGGCCTTGGCCCACGTCACGCGCGTGGATGTGCTGCAGAAATTGGTAGGAGATGAAGTCGTGGCGCACGAGCCAGATGAAGTTGGGCAGGAGGATCGCGAGCGCCAAAGCTATGCCCGCCCAGAACCAGCCTGAGCGGAGGTAGCGGCGCGCACTGGACAGGAAGACGCCGCCGAGAATGCCGGCAATGAAGAAGATGATGGAGTACTTGGTCTGAAGGCCGAGGCCGACGGTGGCACCGATAACGAGCCACCAGCGCGGGTCTTCGGTGGTGAGCAGGCGTACGGTGAAGTACGCGATGAGCACCCACCAGAGAAAGTCGAAGCTGGTGTATTGGAATTCCGTGCCATTGAAGAGAGGCAGCGGCGAGAGCGCTACAGCAAGCGCGGCGGCGACCTGCGCAAGGCGGCCGCCACCAAGGTCGCGCGCCATGAGGCCCGTGGCAACGATGGCGGCCGCCTGCGCGAGCACGGAGAACAGTCGCAGGCCAACCATGGAGAGGCCGAAGAGGGAGAGCGACACGTGCTCGATCAGCGGCGTGAACGGCGGGTAGGCGACGTAGCCCCAATCGAGATGCCGCGCGTCGTAGAGGAACTGCAGTTCGTCGCGATGAAAGCCGTAGCGGCCGTTGGTGGCGAGATG
>DCFV01000050.1:20976-22307 GCA_002314435.1 Acidobacteriaceae bacterium UBA1795
GGCGTTGCTGTTCCTTACGCTGCCGGTTCCGGTTCGGTTCCCGGGATGTACTGCGGCACGCGCACATAGGACATGCCCGCGGCAACGGCTGCGTCGATGCCGAGCTGCGTGTCCTCGAAGACGAGGCACTGGACCGGCGGCACGCCGAGGCGCTCGGCGGCGATGAGGAAACAGTCGGGAGCTGGTTTCCCGTGCGTGTAGTCCTCGGCGCAGACCAGCGTCTGGAACTTGTCGAGGAGATTGAGGACGGTGAGTGCGCCGGCCACGGAGCTGCGGCGACCGCCAGAAACGACGGCGAACGGAATGCGGCCGTGCTGCTTTTCAATGTGTTCGATGACGCTGGGAATGCCCTGCAACTGCGGCAGGTGCTGGTGGTAGAGCGCCTCCTTGCGTGTGGCTACGGCTTCCACCGGCATGGAGAGGTCGTGCATCTCGTTCAGGTCGGCGATGATTTTGCTGACGGGCTTGCCGCCCCAGGAATAGAAGAGGGCTTCGTCGAAGGTGCAATTCCACTCGGCGAGCGCCTCCTTCCAGGCCTGATAGTGCAGCGGCATGGAGTCGGCAACGGTGCCGTCGCAGTCGAAGAGGTAGGCGCGGAAGTCGCCGGCGGGCAATTCAAGTTTCATGTGCTGAGTGAGGCTCCTTAAAGAATTCGGAATATAGGGCAGCGCGGCGATACGGGATGGCTTGCACCACAAATCTAGAATGGATGGCTGCCAGTTAGTGCGTCGCGACAGAGTCCGCTGCAGGCAGCGAAGCGCAACCGCCTTCACCGGGTTTGGTCGGCTCCATCTGCAGCGCGTTGTTGAAGCGGTTGAAGTAGTTGAACAGGCCAATGGCGCAGAGCAATTCCACGATTTCGCCCTCGGAGTAGAAGCTGCGCAGTTCGGCGAATTGCGCGTCGGTGAGAGCATGGGCGTCGCGCGTTACGGTTTCCGCCAGCTGCAGCGCGGCCTTCTCGGCCGGGGTGAAGTCGGCGCGATCACGCCAGTCGGAGAGGTGGGCGAGCTGGTCGTCGCTCCAGCCCAGGCCGAGGGCCAACACGGTGTGGCTCGCCAGGCAGTACGGGGTGTCGTTTACCTGGCTGGTGCGGACAATGATCAGCTCTTTGAGTTTGGTGGAGACGGTGCCTGTATTCAGCACGGCGGCAAAGTGGGCCATCATGGTGGAAAAGATTTCGGGCCGGTGGGCCATGACGCGGAACATGTTGGGCACGTTGCCGCGCTGGGCAAAGACCTTGTCGTAGAGGGCGGCCAGTTCGGGCGCAACTTCACTGCGGTCTAGACGGGAAATCCGGGACATGGAGACCTCCTGGGCGCGGGCTTTCTTTA
>DCFV01000055.1 GCA_002314435.1 Acidobacteriaceae bacterium UBA1795
TTCTTGGCGTCGGCCTCGGGGACAGTGGCGCGGCTGAAGCCTGTGCCTACGGGATCGATGTAGACAAGGTCAGTGAAATCGAGCCACGTGCCGGGATTGTCGGCGGGCACGGCGGGGTCGGAGGGGCTGTCGCCCTCGTTGCCAGCCTGCAGATGCTTGGGGCCGAAGGCGCCGAGGTTGAGATAGACGGACGACGCGCCGGGGCCGCCGTTGAGCGCGAAGGTGACGGGGCGATTCTCGCCATCGACCGTGTAAGCCGTGACAACGACTTCGCCGGCGACCTTGCCGTCCTTGTCGCGCACGGGCAGAGCGCCCACGGTGACGGTGTACTTGAGCGTTTTGCCAGCGAGCTGGATGGATTGCTGGGTGTGCGCATCGGCGGGCAGCGGGGGTAACCCCGCCTTGTCGTCGGCAGGCTTGTCGGTGGCGGGCTTGGCGACGGGCGGCGCAGTTTTGTCTGCCTGGGCCAGGGCATGCAGGCCGGCAAGCGCAAGGCAACTAAACACCAGGGCAGGAACTGCAGCTGCCTTCAGAAGGAGTTTCGCAGGAAAGGCAATCATGGCATTACGATACATGGCTCCGTAAGCGGTCTGGCAGGCGCAACGCCGGATGATTTAACCTCAAACACGGCATGAAACTCACGCATGTGCTTTTCGCTTCTACCCTTGCTGCAACCTTGAGCGCCGCGGCGCTGGCCCAGGATGCCCCCAAGCCGGCCGATTTGCCGGATGCACCCGAGGCCACTGCGGCAGTGCTTATCCGTCCCAACGGGCCAACCGTGGTGATGGATACCTCGATGGGGCGCATCACCTGCCAGTTTTTTGAGAAGCAGGCGCCGAATGCTGTTGCAAACTTCGTTGGCCTGGCCGACGGCACCAAGGAGTGGACCGACCCGGCGACGAGCAAGAAGATGCGGCACAAACCTTACTACGACGGCACCACGTTTCATCGCGTGATTCCGCAGTTCATGATCCAGGGCGGCGACCCGACAGGCACAGGCACGGGCGACCCGGGCTACGCGTTTGCCGACGAGTTTGACCCGAACCTCAACTTCGATGTGCCGGGACGGCTGGCGATGGCCAACTCCGGCCCGAATACCAACGGCGGCCAGTTCTTCATCACAGAGCAGGGCTACGACTCGCTGAACCAGCACTACACGATCTTCGGGCAGTGCGATGAGGCAAGCGTGGAGGTGGTGAAGTCGATTGCTCGCGTGCAGACGGACGGCAACGACAAGCCGCGCGTGCCGGTTTATCTGAAGAAAATCACGATTGTGCAGGAGGGCAAGCCGCTGCCTCCCGATCCGGCAGCGGCCGCGCAGCCCGCGCCCGCCGCGCCCCAACCCTAACCCCATTCGATTGGACTCAAGCCCAGGAGTTTATATGGCACTCGTAACTGGAACGTACGCCGTCTTCAACACGACCGAAGGCAAAATCACTGTCCGCCTCTTTGAGGCCGATGCGCCCATCACCGTCAAGAACTTCATCGACTTGGCCGAAGGCAAAAAGGAATGGGTCCACCCCGGCACGCGCGTCAAGTCCAGCGACAAGCTCTTCGACGGCACGATTTTTCATCGCGTGATTCCCGACTTCATGATCCAGGGCGGCGATCCGACGGGCACCGGCATGGGCGGCCCGGGCTATCGCTTTGAAGACGAGACCAAGGGCTCGAAGCACCGCTTCGACAAGGCAGGCAAGCTGGCGATGGCCAACTCCGGCCCCAACACCAACGGCTGCCAGTTCTTTATCACCGTTGCCCCGACACCGTGGCTCACGGGCAATCACACCATCTTCGGCGAAGTGGTGGAAGGCCAGGATATTGCCGACAAGATTTCCAAGGTGGCGCGCAACGGGCAGGACAAGCCGCACAAGCCGGTGGTGCTGGAAGCGCTCACCATCGAGCGCGTAGCTTAACGCCACTTATCAATTCGAAGAGCTGCACAGTTTCAGGATGGCCTCGCCAAATTTTTCCACTTTGGCGGGGCCCATTCCATTTACGGCCAACAATTGATTCGGCGTGCGCGGACGCGCATAAGCCACGGCGCGCAGCGTGCGGTCGTGCATGACGACGAAGGCGGGTACGCGCAGGCGCTTGGCCTCTTCGGCACGCCAAGCCTGCAGCCGCGTGGCGAGCGCTTCGCTCTCCGGAGTGGCGGGGGTGGACTCGTCGGATGCTTCGGCGCTGCGCTTCTTCTTTGCCGGTGCACTCTTGCTCGCGCTGCGGCTTTTGTGTGCCGGAGATTGCAGAGTGATGCCATCGGCAATAAAGAGCTGCTCGCTGGTGCCGGGGTGCAGATCGAGGCCGCTTTCCGTGAGACTCACTTTGCGGAAGCGGCGCACCTGGCCGTCCTTCTCGTACTCGGCGTTTTCAATGGCGAGCCAGCCGGCACGCGTCATCGCATCCAGTAGCGCGTCGAATTCGACGCGCGCCATGCGGCTTGCGGGATCGACGGCGCGCTGCAGCGTTCCGGCAGCCTTGTAGTCCACGCCGCGCAGTTCGTTGACGATGGTCTGCGCGAGATGCAGTTCGGTCGCGTTGGCGCGGCGAAACTGCTTGAGCACGGCGCCCTGGGGGTCGCATACATCGCACACGCCGCATGGGCGCGCTGCGTCGTCCACGTCGCCGAAGTGACGCACGAGGTCGGCCATGCGGCAACCGGCGGACTGCGTGAATTCAAGCACGCACGCGAACTGCTCGGCACGATACTGCGCCTGGATGGTGTAGGTCTTTTTCCATGCTGTACCACCCGCCACGACGTTGCCGCCGAAGTCGACCTGCGCGCCGCCGTGAATCTCCAGCTTCTCAAGCGACTTGTCGAACTCCTCTTCAGCAAGCTTGAGCTTCGGCCGCAGATCGTCGATGTGCTGCGGGTCCTCTGTCAATTCTGCGAAGACCTGTTGCAGATGATCGAGCGGCGGATAGTCGCGCGTGAGGAAGAAGTCGTGGGTGCGCTGGTCCGCGTAAGAGTGCATGAGGAAGGTGCGGCTGGGCGCGCCGTCGCGGCCTGCGCGGCCAATCTCCTGGTAGTAGCCCTCGACGGTGCCGGGAAGGCCGGCGTGGATCACGGTGCGGATGTCGGCCTTGTCGATGCCCATGCCGAAAGCGATGGTGGCGACGACAGCTTCAAGCTTGCCGGCCTGAAACGCGGCCTGCACGCGGTCGCGGGTTTCGGCGTCGAGACCGGCATGATACGCGGCGGCGGGCATACGGCTGGAGAGTTCCTCGGCCAGGCGCTCGGCCTGCTTGCGCGAGGGAGCGTAGACGATGGCCGGCCTCCGCTCAGGCTGAGTGAGCAGGCTGCAGATGACGGCGGGCCTCTCGGGCATCGACACCTCGACTACTTCGAGGGCGAGGTTGTCGCGGCGGAAGCCGTGGATGAACAGGCGCGGGTCGGTCATGCCGAGCTGCGCGACAATGTCCTTTTGCACGGTGGGCGTGGCGGTGGCCGTGAGAGCGAGCACAGGCGCGGGGCGCAGCGCGGGCAGGTACTGGCCCAGCATGCGGTAGTCGGGACGAAAATCGTGGCCCCATTGCGAGATGCAGTGTGCTTCATCGATAGCGATGAGCGCTGGCTTGCGCTTGGCGAGCATCTCAGGAAAGCCGGGGACGCGCAGCCGCTCGGGCGCGATGAAGAGGAACTGCAGGTCGCCGCGCAGGTAGTCGACGCAGGCTTGACGCGAGTCTGCACGGTCGAGGCCGGAGTGTATCCGCGCCACGCGCAGGCCGAGTGCGGCGAGCTTGGCTGCCTGGTCCTCCATGAGCGCGATGAGCGGTGAGATGACCAGCGCCGTGCCGCCGAGCGCAAGCGCGGGCAATTGGTAGCAGAGGGACTTACCCGAGCCGGTGGGCATGACGAGCAGCAGGTCGCGGCCTTCGACGGCGGCTTCGCACACTGCCATCTGGTTGGCGCGAAAAGCAGCAAAGCCGAAGGTGGAGCGCAGGATTTCGAGGAGTCTGTCGGAATGAATAGATGTCGTCAATCGAGGGGGCCGGGGCAGTTGCCACTTCTCACTTTAACGGACTGGGCCCCCGAAAATTGCCGCAAGCAACAACGGCGGCGGTACAGGAACAGATACGCTCCTGCACCGAATCGCTTTGTGAAGCCGCTCTGCTGCAGGTCCGGCGATCAAATAGATTGGGGCAATCATTCCAACTATGATGATTATTGCTGACTATTGTTGATCGAGCGGAAGTGCCCCTATGAATTTGCAGGATCTGCGGTACCTGGTGGCTGTGGCCGAGCACCGCCATTTTGGGCGGGCGGCAGAGGCCTGCGACGTGAGCCAGCCGACGCTGAGCAACCAGATTCGCAAGCTGGAAGAGGAACTGGGCGTGACCCTGCTGGAGCGGACCAACAAACGGGTGCACCTGACGCCGGTGGGCAGCCAGATTCTTCTCCATGCCGATCGCGCCCTGGCAGAGACGCGGGCGATGGAAGACGTCGCACGGTCAGCACGCGACCCACTGGTGGGGCCGCTGAGGCTGGGCGTGATTCCTACGCTGGCTCCCTACTTGATGCCGCTTATCCTGAAGCCGCTGAAAGAGGCGTATCCCGGGCTGACGATCGAGCTGTGGGAGGACCAGACGCGGGCGCTGATTGAGTCGCTGCGCAACCACAAGCTGGATGCGGCGCTTCTGGCGACAGCAGCGAAGTCTCCGGAGATTACGGAGATTGACCTGTTCGATGAGCCGCTGCTGGCCGCGCTGCCCCTGCAGCACGCTTTATCCACCAAAAAGCCACTGGAGGAGATAGCGCTGGCCGACGAGTTGCTGGTGCTGGCCGAGGGTCACTGCCTGGCCAACCAGGCGCTGGCCGCTTGCGGCAGCAAACACGGCGTGCGCAGCGGGTTGCAGGGCTCCATGCAGGCGGCGACGCTGGAGACGCTGGTGAATCTGGTGGCGGCGGGCTACGGGGTCACGCTGATTCCTTCGCTGGCCAGCGAAACGCTGGGGCAGCGCAGCATTCGTCACCGCAGACTCGCATGGACAAGTGTATTTGAACAAATGGAATTTAGCCGCTGGCTGGACTCGAAACAGCAAGATAACTTTATGCGTGATGTGGAGCGTGATAGCACAATTCCTTTTACGGCAGAGAATATCAAGGCGACTCTCGAAAACGTCTTTATGTCACGCAAAAAGCTATTCGATGAGAGCGTGGCGCGCGTCTTTGATGAACTGTGCAGCCATGCGGTAGAGAACGGATCTGGTCCTGTCAATCCGCTGAAAAACCACTGGAGCAAGGGTGAAGGATGGAAGACGAACGATAATTACAAGATCAACCAGAAACTAATTTTCCCTTACGGGATATCGTTCAGCTATGGGAGTTTTAATACCTATGGACGGGGCGAGGCGATGACTATCTACGCAGACCTGGACCGCATCCTTTGCGTTCTGGACGGTAAGCCTTTCGACCAATGCTATACAGTTGGGGCGGCGCTGGACAGGGCGGCGCGTGGAGCGAAAACCGGGGGGATGTTCGAGTCTGAATACTTCGAGGGCCGTTTTTTCAAAAAGGGGACGGTCCACCTCAAGTGGAAACGGCTTGACCTGTGGGAGAAATTCAACCTGACGGCGGCGGCTGGTAAAAAGTGGCTGGGGGAAAACACACAGCAATATCGCCCTACAAAACGCAAGACGGGCGCAGATATCCCTTGGGAGTGCCGGGAGACTCACAACTTTGTGGATGGCGTCTGCACGCGCTGTAAGGAGCCTCAGGTAGACGAATTGGAGGCGGTAGAGTGTGAATGGTGCCGAGCTATTTTCGAGCATACGGGCGTACAGCATTGCCCAATTCATCAAGCCCCTATGCCGACACTCTTTACTGAATCCCCGCTGATGCTGGAGGCTGCACTGTGAATGCTTTTACGTTGTTTCTTGTCGCCTATCCTGGAATTGCTTTCGTCGGCATCATTGTTCCGATGCTTGCCTATCGTTGGTTCACTCGCCCTAAG
>DCFV01000098.1:0-1238 GCA_002314435.1 Acidobacteriaceae bacterium UBA1795
GGTATGCAGCCGATCTTGAAAAGCCGCTCGACGCGTGGAAAGAGACGCTTCTTGCAGTGGTGCGTAATCTGCACATGCTGCAGCCGTGGATAGCAGAGAGCCTGGAAGGCACGAGGCTTGGAGCGGTGCGCGTAGAGCCGATGCGTGCGCAGCCTCCTGTGGAATCAGAGAAGGCGAGCTTCCCTGCTCCCGTGCAGTTGAGCCGCGATGCATTCATTGAAGAGCTGACGCGCTGGCTTGCTCCATTCAGCAGGCTGGAAGTTGCAGAGTTGCAGGTTGATTCGATTGAGATTTTGGAGAAGGACCCCGTCCGCATCAGAACAGGCGTTCACTACGATCTGATCGGCCTGCTGGATGGAAACCGGCGCGAAGAGCGAACCGGCGAGTGGACGCTGACCTGGAAACAAGATGCGGCGGGCAACTGGCAGGTGCAGACCTGGCACGCGGGCTATGAGCTGCGTAGCAGACTGACCGGGCCTGGCTTCGTCGAAATCAGTGCCGCAGCGCTCGAAGGCAACGCGTCCTATCGTCAGCAGATGCTGCACGGCATCGATCACTGGCGAACGGTGCTGGATGGCGCGAGCGGCATCGACATCTACGGCAACAACGGAATCAGCGTGGGCGATTTCGATGGGGACGGGTTGGATGACATTTATGTATGCCAACCTGCGGGCCTGCCGAATCGGCTCTACAAGAATCGTGGAGACGGCACGTTTGTGGACGTGACGGAGACCGCAGGCGTGGGGGTTCTGGATGGAACATCGTGCGCCCTATTTGCTGACCTGACCAACTCCGGGCGGCAGGATCTGATTGTTGTGCGTACGAGCGGCCCGCTGCTGTTTGCGAATCGCGGCAACGGGACCTTTGAACTTAAGCCAGATGCGTTTCACTTCGCCAAGCCGCCGCAAGGCACATTCACTGGCGCGTCAGTGGCCGACTTTGACCGCGACGGATTGCTGGATGTGTACTTCTGCACGTACAGCTTCTACCAGGGACTGAGCGAATACGAGTTTCCGAACCCGTACTACGACGCTCAGAATGGCCCACCGAACTTCCTGCTCAAGAATCGCGGCGGGTACTCGTTCGAGGACGTGACGGGACCCGTGGGCCTGGACGTGAGCAACAACCGCTTCAGCTTTGATGCAATCTGGAGTGACTACAACCACGATGGATGGCCCGATCTGTATGTGGTGAACGACTTCGGGCGGAAGGTTCTGTACAGGAATAACGGGAACGGA
>DCFV01000098.1:1568-11272 GCA_002314435.1 Acidobacteriaceae bacterium UBA1795
GTGGTTCGATTACGACAACGATGGATTCGAAGACATCTACGTTGTGAATATGTGGGAATCGGCGGGCCGCAGAGTGACGGTGCAGCCGGAGTTCATGCCCTCGGTCCCTGAGAACATCCGCAGAGTATTTCTGCTGGATGGCATGGGGAACTCGCTCCTGCGCAATGATGGGGCAAGCGGAAAATTTCGCGACGTGACGGAAGACTCAGGGACGCGGTTCGGAGGATGGAACTGGGGAAGCGACGCGTGGGACTTTGACCATGATGGCTATCCGGACCTGTATGTTGCGAACGGATTCATCTCAGGACGCAGGAAAGAGGATCTGTCGAGCTTTTACTGGAGGCAGATTGCGGCGCACTCGCTGGATGCGGGAGGGCGCTCGCAGGCCTATGCGGACGCATGGAGCGCCATCAACGAGTTCATTCGCTCCGACTACACGTGGAGCGGCTATCAGCGGAACAACTTCTATCTGAACAACCGGAACTCCACCTTTACGGAGTCGGCGGGACTGCTGGGAATTGACTGCATCGAAGACAGCAGATCGTTTGCCTTGAGCGATCTGGATGGCGATGGACGGCTTGAGATCGTGCTGAAGAACCGGACGGCCCCGCAGATACGCATCTTCCACAATCAGTTGCAACCCATCGGCTCATCGATCGTGTTTGCGCTGAGGGGAACGAAGAGCAACCGCGACGCGATCGGTGCGATCGTGGAGGTTGAGACGGAGCACGGGAAGCAGCGAAAGACACTGCGGGGTGGATCAGGATTTTTGTCGCAGAACACGAAGTGTCTCCATTTTGGTTTGGGCAATGGCGTAAAGACGGTGCGCGCAACGGTGGAGTGGCCGAACGGTACGAAGCAGGTGCTGGAGAATGTGCCGGCAGGACAACGGATCGAAGTGCGTGAGGGCTCGGCAGACTTTCGCGCGGTCGAATTCGGTGCGCTGAAGGAGCATGTGCCAAGCCCGGGCGCGATGCACGGTGAGGGCGCGGAGAACAAGGGGACATGGCTGATCGATCCCATTCTTCCGCCGGAGTTGGCCTTGCAGGATCGGAAGGGCGTTCAGCACAGACTGGCGGATGGAAAAGGCCATACGCAGTTGCTGGTGTTCTTCAGCGAAGAATGCGACGGCGGTGCGGAGTATCTGATTGCACTGGAACGCGTGCAGGCGTTGCTGAAGAAAAGCGGCGTTGAAGTGCTGGCCGTGCTGGTAAATGCGCGGGAGGGACAAGCGGCAGCGCCGCCGGTGTCGTTCCCTGTCGTGCTGGCAGACAAGAAGACGGCTAACGTGTTCAACCTTTTCCATCGCTACCTTTTCGATCGCCGGCGTGACATGGAACTGCCTGCATCGTTCCTGATCGACGAGGAAGGAAAAGTGGTTCGCGTTTACTCGGGGGCGGTGTCGGCGACGGAGATTGCGGCGGACACTGCAAAGATTCCTAAGAATGCGGAGAGCAGGATGCGGCTGGCGCTGCCGTTCGACGGGCGCTACTACCGCGAGCAACTGCATCACAACTACTTCACCTACGGCGTGGCGTTTCTGCAATACGAGTATCTGGACGAGGCGCTGGCGGCATTTAAGGAGTCAACCGCGCGCGACATCAGCAATCCTGCCGCGTATTACAATGTAGGGCTGATCTATCTTAACAAGGGCGAGTTCGACAGCGCGGGGAGCAATCTGCAGAGGGCGGTCGAGTTGGACCCCTCGAATGCGGACGCGTGGAACAACCTGGGCGTGGTTGCAGGACAGCGCGAGGATTATGACGGCGCGCGGAAGTACTTTGAACGAGCACTTGCACTGCAACCCGCGCACCTGCTGGCGCTGCAGAACATGGTAAAGCTGCTGCGCTACCAGGAACATCAGGATGAGGCGCGCGCATTGCTGGTGAAGGCGATCGCGGTGGATCCACGGCAAGCGGAGTTGCACCATGGTCTGGCTATGCTCTACGTAGAGCAGCAAGACCTGAGCAATGCCGAATCGGAGTTCGAAAAGGCAGTCGCGCTTGAGCCCGAGAATCCGGAGATGGTGAATGGGCTGGGCGTGGTTTTGATGCAGGAGGGAAACTCCGCGAAGGCGATGGAATACTTCGAGCGCTGCGCCCGGATTGCGCCGGACTTCGACCGGCCCGTCCTGAATATGGCGGTGCTTTTTCTGTCGAGTGGAAAACCAGAGAAGGCACATGATGTTCTGTCGGAATTCCTGAAGAGACAGCCGGACAACAAGGAGATTCGACAGGCGCTGGAAGAGGTCGACCGCAGGCGATGATGGCTGGAGGCAAATCCGCGGTGCGCACGGTGGTGGTTGCATGCATGCTGGCGTGGATGACACTGGCGGCCGCGCTCTGCCAGACAGGACAGATCACCGGTGCAATCAAAGACGCTGACGGGAAGATGATTCCGGGCGCGGCGGCGGTTCTTTTTTCGCAGGACGGCGGAACTGAGCTAAAGCGTGCGGTTGTGGACGCGAGCGGCAGGTATGAGTTTGCGAGCCTGGCGAATGGGTCGTACCGGATAGGGGCCAGCGCGTCCGGATATCAGGATGCGACGCTGAAGCTCATTATTCTGACTGGAGCGACACGCACGATTGACCTGACGCTGACGGCGGCGCAGGGATCAGGAAAAGAGGGCTCGGGAAGCGCGGCGGCGGACATAGGGGCAAAGCAACCGCTCGCATTCACACCGGCAGGAGTTCGAGGAACGATCGCACCGAGTGGGTATTCGACGGGATTGAGCAGCGAAGAGACGGCACAGGTCAACCACAACGTAAGCGAGCTTGGGGCCGATCTTCTTTACTCGCTGCTTCCTGCCGGGACTGCAGCGGAGTGCAGCCAGGAACCTGAGCTGCTGCATGCGGTGGAAAAAGACCCACGGTCATTCCGCGCAAATCGCGAGCTAGGTCTGTTCTATCTGAGACATGGTGACTACGTCCATAGCGCGGAATATCTGAAGGCGGCGAAGGTAATGTCGCCGACAGAGGACGAGAATGGGCACGATTTGGCAGTGGCTCTGCTGGGTGCGAACCGCGCTGCTGAAGCAGTTGCACAACTGGAATCTCTCGCGGCAAGGCATAGCAGAGATGCGCCGTTCGTGCAGTTGCTTGCGCTTGCCTACGAACGAGCGGGAGATGCGGAGAAAGCGCGAGCAGCATATCTGGAAGCCGTGGCGTTGGATGTCGGTGCTGCGACTGGATTCGATTGCGGCATGGGGCTGATCCGGTTGGGTGCCCTGGATGAAGCTCGAAAGCTTCTTTCGGCGGCGACCAGTACGCATCCGGAAGCGGCTAGGCTGTGGATGGCGTTGGGTATTGCTGACGATCTTCTGGAACACAAGGCAGCCGCTGTGCAGTGGTTTCTGCGCGCGATTGAGAAGGATCCAGACTATGAACCCACCTACTCGTTCGTAGCCAATCTTGCTGCCAGCGTCCCCGGTACTGAGGCTGAGATACGGAAGCGGCTTGCGGAGTTCGTAGTGAGACATCCGGGCAGTGCTGTGGCTCACCTTGATTATGCGTTGGCGATGTGGAAGCAGCACGGACGCGATCCATCGGTGGCAAGTGACGCCGAGATCATTGCGCAACTAAAGATAGTGCTTGCCAGTGAACCCAACCTGAGCAGAGCGCACTTTGTGCTGGGAGATGTATACGCCGATGGCGGCGACCTGGCCAATGCGGAGCAGGAATTTCGCGCCGTTGTCGAACTGGAGCCGGAGAACGCCCAGGCGCACTATCGTCTTTCGCAGATCTATCGTAAGCAAGGGCGCTCGGAACGGGCAGCTGCGGAGATTAGTGAATTCCGTTTGCTGCACGGCAAGCCGGGCGACAACGAAATTCCACCTGAACAGAACCTTCAGGCGATTTCCTTCCAACGTGTGCAGGGAGCTTACGTGCCCGTGCAATGCCCTCCCGTGACGAAGTAGCGCTACAGTTCACCTGTCGGCACTTGTGGAGGTCGTTGAGAACAACCTCCACAAAGAACGGCGCGCCGTACCCGCTGACCAGGGCACAAACCCTTATTCGATGCTGCTAAGCGCAGTCGGTATTGCACTTGGACAGCGCAAAAAACTCATATTGACAGCGAAGAAATGCGCGTGGTCTAATTTGTTCGCTGCTTGAGTTAACGATAACTCTAGCGATGAACATCGTTGGAAATATGCACAGTACAAGGCTCGGACTCGATGACAATGTAGCAATTCATCGCAGAAAACAGTGGTAAAGGCTGTTGATCCAAGCGGAAACAGAGACGAGCATGCGGGCGCCGGAGTAAGGAAGGTTTACTTTATCGATTAAGTAGAAAGAAACCTTTCGGCCGGGATGACGAGCACACGACAAAAACAGAAGCTACCCAGCAGCGATTAAGGAGACTTGAAGATGCGAATGTATGTGCAAAAGATCCCTTTGGAGAGTCCCGGCTCATGCCAGAGGATGAGAATTGGAAGAGCCAGCGGATTCAGTTTCGTTTGGAGAGCATCGATCACGCTGATCGCTCTGCTCGCTCTCTATGCCACTAATGCCTTCAGCCAGATCAACACTGCGACGTTATCCGGGACGGTCAAGGATGTCTCGGGAGCAGCCGTACCGGGAGCCTCGGTGTCAGTTGTGCAGGTTGGCACTGAAGCCACTCGTGCAACCGAGACGAATGAGACGGGCTTCTTCAACGTCCCATTCCTGCAGCCAGGCGATTACAAAGTCACCATTGGCAAGGGTGGCTTCCAGACCCTGACGCAGCAGGTGACACTCCAGGTTAACCAGATTGCCAACCTGGGCTTTGCACTGAAAGTGGGCCAGACCAGCGAGACCGTCACCGTCTCCAGCGAGGCGCTTCAGCTGCAGACGGAAACATCCAGTCTTGGCACGGTCATCGGCACACAGGATATTTCTGACCTGCCGCTGAATGGCCGCCAGTTTATTCAGCTTCTGCAGCTGGCTCCCGGCACGGTGCCAATCAGCGTTTCGCAGACGGCAGTTCCCGACCTCGGTTCGTCGGGTTCGAATGTGACGCCCGCGATCAACGGCGGCTCCGGTCGAAGCAACCTGTTCTATGTCGATGGCCTCTACGCCACGGATCCCTTCTTCAGCTCGTTGTCGATCAGCCCCTCCGTGGACGCCATTCAGGAGTTCCAGGAGCAGACACACGCCGACCAAGCCCAGTTTGGCGGCGCCACCGGCGGCACGGTGAACCTGGTTACCAAGGGCGGTACGAACCAGTTCCACGGCAGCGCCTACGAGTATTTCCGCAACAATGCCATCGCAGCCCGGCCTGCTTTCTACGTGGGCGATGTTGCGACCTATCAACAGAACCAGTTTGGTGGTTCCGCCAGTGGCCCGATCCTGCACAACAAGCTGTTCTTCTTCGGCTACTACGACGGATACCGGCAGTTGGATCAGAGCGCCTCGTATGCGCAGGTTCCGACCAGCGATATGCTGGCAGGTGACTTCAGCGCGAGTACACACACGATCTACGACCCAGCTACCTACGATCCGGTTGCCGGCACAATCCAGGCCTTCCCGAATAACAAGATTCCCAGCAATCGCATTGATCCGAACATGCTGACGGTGTTGAAGGCGTATATTCCGGCGCCCAATATCGATTGCAGCTCCATCTATACCGGTTGCAACCGCTTCAACGGTACCAGCGCGCCCACCAACCAGGATCAGTGGAGCGTTCGTGGCGACTATAACCCCAGCACCAAGGATCTGCTCTACGGCCGCTACACGCACAGCAAGAACACCTACACCGGCCCCAGCGCCATCATCCTGAACCCCTGGGTGACCGGCATGGAAGGCACCAACGGGGGCGGCACCTGGGTCCATACTTTCTCACCCTCGCTGGTTTCGCAGATCACGGCTGGATACAACGGCGTGATGCATCCGCAGGATCAACCGCAGCCCGGCGCAGCTCAGGTTTTCCAGGACGCCGGCTTCAGTGCTGGTTTTACCGATACGCCCGGTGCCATCAAGGTTCCCAAGATTCCTGGCCAGCACGTCAGCGGCTATTTCGATCTGAACGGAGGCTGGGGTCCGATTGGCCCGCAGCATCTTTATCAGATCTCCGGCTCCGTCAACAAGCAGAGTGGCACACACGCCCTCAGCCTGGGCGCGGCTTATTACCACACGTGGATGTACACCAACTGGGCCGAGAATGACGAAAATTACGGTCAGAGGGCTACGTGGAACCCGATCACGGAAAGCGGCGGCGACGCGATGGCCAGTATGCTGCTCAGCCTGCCTGACTCGGCCAGTCGTCAACTGGGCAACTCGGGTGTGAATCTAACAATGACCTCGATGTCGGCCTACGCTCAGGACACCTGGAAGCTGCACCATCATTTGACCCTGAACTACGGCCTCCGGTGGGATAACACGGAGCCGACGGGCGAAACGGACAACTTGTTCTCCGGCTTTGATGTTCACACCGGTAAGTGGTACGTGGCAAAGGACAACAAGTCCAACCCGGCCACGCTGCCTGCCGACACGGTTATGCTCGACCGCAACACGCTCACCAAGCCGAATTACACCAACCTTTCACCCCGCCTGGGCTTCTCGTGGCTGGCTACCCCGGACACGGTGATCAACGCTGGAGCCGGCGTGACCTATGACAACTGGTCTGGAGCCGAACAGGCGGCGCAGAATGCCCGTGGCGCCTGGCCCGTTGGCGCATCGCAGGGAGTCAGTAACCAGAACCAGGCAGGCATCACTCCTGGTTCGTCGGCGGAAAATCCCTTTGTGGGCAAAACTACGGAATTCCCGACGGACCCGTTAGACGGCAATACGGGCGGCACCTTCCTTGACACGCAGTGGAAGAATGCTTACTCGTGGCAGTGGAACCTCCTGGTGCAACGTCAGTTCGGCGTCTATGGAACCGTCAAGGGATCGTATGTAGGCTCGGCCACCAGCCGTTCGCCGATTCGCATGCCCTCCAACGTCTCACTAACCCTCGGACCGACCTGGGACAAGCCCTTCTCGGGCATGGGCTGGTTTGCCGAGATCCAGAGCATAGGCCACATGAGCTACAACGCCTTCCAGGCGCAGTATCAGAAGAGCGCCAAGGCTTTGACAGTCAACGCGGCCTTCACCTGGTCGAAGAACATCAACCTGGGTTGCGCCGACTTCTGGGAGGGTTGCAACATCCAGGATGTCTACCACATGCGCACCAACCGCGGCGTGGACGCTCTCGATGTGCCGATCATCTTGACTGCCTCGGCGGTCTACGAAATGCCCTTCGGCAAGGGCAAGTCCATGGCCAACGAAGGTGCGGCGGCTCAGATTCTGGGTGGCTGGAAGGTCAACGGCATGTTCGCGCATCGCAGCGGAACAGTCTTTACCCCTGGCGTGAATAACGACCTCTCCAATGCACATACCATGTCGGCCCGCCCCAATGTCTCCGGCTCCACCAATGGACCGAAGACGCGCGCCGAGTGGTTCAACACTGCCGCGTTCTCGCAGCCGGAGCAGTACACTTACGGCAACGCGGGCCGCAACAGCCTGCGCGGCCCCGCTTACACCAACATGGACTTCTCGGTCTTCCGTGAGTTCAAATTCGCGGAGCGCTACAGCGTCGACCTCCGCACGGAGATCTTTAACATCTTCAACCACGTCAACCTTGGCAACCCGAATTCAACCTACGGGGATTCGAACGGTAACTTCGGAAAGATCTCCGGTGCAAGCGCACCTCAGCGCCGATTCCAGTTCGCGGGAACCTTCAGGTTCTAGCGAATCGACAACCGTAAAGAGAGAGTGGCGATCGCCACTCTCTCTTTGTGTTTTCAGCCGAAGAAGCGACAGAACCGTAAAGACGGAACGAATATGATAGGGCGCATGAGTCCTCAGTTCGGATGTGCGCGGGTGATTTCTTTTTCTTCCGGGTTGCTGCTCTTGTTTGTGTGCACGGCAGGACACGCAGCTCCTTTGATGGGCCAAGCGCAAGATCCTGCATCGCGTCCGAATTCTCTTGCCCAATTGAATGAATCTGCACAGGATGCGCCGAAGGAGCGCTCAGCAGCTCTGCGGGCTGAAGCCGAGCAAGCGGAGGCACAAGGGAGAAGCGCCGATGCTCTCGCGGCCTACGAAGCTGCGGTTCGGATCGCGCCCTCAGACGCTCAGTTGTATCTCAGAATCGGGCTGCTCAGAGGAAAGGCCGGTGATTTTGAGAATGCCAAAAAGGCGTTCGTGCGCGCAATCGAGTTGCAGTCAAATTTCGCTGAGGCCCATTACAATCTCGGCTTGACGATGGTTGGGGGACCACAACAGGTCCCGGCGTGGAAAGATGCACTTCGTGAGTTTGAAGCCGCGCTTGCGCTACGGTCGGGATACGTTGAGGCTCTGAACATGTCGGGCGTGTGCATGTTGGAATCTGGCGAGCCAGCGGAAGCTGCCAAGCGGTTTCGAGCAGCGCTGCAAAGCAAGGCAGACTCCGCAAGCATTCATTTCAACCTAGGCAGAGCTTTGGAAGCTTCCGGGCATCTTCAAGAGGCTCTGGACGAATACACGACGTCCGCAAAGCAGAACAGCCTATATGCCGAAGCAGAAATCGCAATCGGCAATCTCCTGCAGGCAAAAGAAGAATATCGTGCATCTGTCGAACATTTTCAAAGCGCTCTGGCTGCAAATCCTGATATCCGGGAAGCTCACTACAAGCTGGCGCAGGCGCTTCGGCACACAGGAGAAGAACAAGCAGTTCGAGTCGAGCTGAGGCAAGCCGCCGCCCTGATAAAGAGACAATCGGATGCCGTGATGTCGTCGCACTTGAGCAATGAAAGCCTGAACCGCGCAAAACTCGGGGATGTTTCTGGGGCTATTCAGGATGCGAAGAAGTCGCTATGGCTAGACCCGTCGAATTCGATTGCCGATTACAATCTTGGTTTGTTGCTCGCGGATGCAGGCAACTTCGAAGGTGCGGCATTTCAGATCCGCAAGGCAATCTCCTTGGCTCCCCTCAGATCCTCGTTCTACGTTTCGCTCGCTCGCGTAGAAGAGAAAGCAGGAAATCCTCGCAAGGCACGCGATGTTCTCGAAAGAGCAATGAACTTGAATCCAGGAGATCCAGATATTAAGAAGGAGATTGAGAACCCTGAGATGTCACGAGTGCTGACTCAACCGACGGCGACAACTGTTGATAGCTCGATGGAGTTCCCTTTTGGCGCCGTTGCTGATACTGCGGACGGACACCTTGCATTTGCGACGCAGCTCAGCAAGGAGGGGGATTTTCTCGGCTCCGTGGGCGAACTCCTGAGGGCGTCGGCCATGCGTCCTGAACGAAGCGATCTGCGCTACAACCTCGCTGTCGCATGGGCGCAGCTGGGCCAATTGGATCAGGCCGAGCTTGAATTCAGGAAAGCCCTCCTTCAGTCGCCATCCGACGTACGGACACGTATAGCGCTCGGTTCGCTGCTGCTGGCAGCCAAGGATTGCCTTGGAGCAGTAGCCGAGTTTCGCCGCGCTCTTGAGATTCAGCCTGCTAACCAGGAGGCAGTGCATTTGCTCGAGCAATGCCCTGCAACTTCAAAATGACCATATTCGACATCATATTTGGCGGCAAAAAATGGTAGTTGCGCGGGCTGTAACTCGGCCTGCTGAAAGGCATTGCTTGGCGAGTCCAATCCCAGACTCGCAAATCACCTGCGCCACTGGTATGCGCCTTGGCCTACTTCAACACCGAAACTAACACTCCGCGGATAACTTATTCTTCAGCCTCGGTGATCACCCAAAAGCG
>DCFV01000134.1 GCA_002314435.1 Acidobacteriaceae bacterium UBA1795
TCAAGCGCGTTGGCGAGGCCGTCGTTCTGGCCTTTCTGATAGGACTCGACCAGAATCTGGCGGTCTTCCGGCGTGGAGTATTCGTAGATGACCAGCCGGACGGTGAAGTTCTTCCCCAGCTGTGTGCTGGTGCCATAAGCCTGAGCGTCAATGGTTTCGTACTTTGCGCGGGCAAATCCTGGGACGGCTGTCATGGTCAGGATCGCCACCGCGGCAATGGTCATCTTCCAATGTCTGGGTGTGATTTTCACTTTGTCCTCCGCTTGAACACGTTCAAGAGTGGCTGAATTCGCTGTGGCGGTTGGGCGGCCGGCATGCCCGGCGATTCGGCCACGGAATTTCACCCTTGGTTCCACTGGACGATCAAGGTAGCAAGCGTCGCTATCGGAAGACACTGGCAGAAATGCCAGTTCGAGCCGGCTGGGGGTTTGGCCGGTTGGGATTTCTGGGGGAGGTTCGCGGGAAGTGAGCCTTTGGGTAGGAAGGCTGCGACGTAGTGCATGCTTTCGGGAGAGTCACGGGTGGGGATTGTGTTTTTCCACCCCAGTGCGCAGTAAGAAAGACGCGCCGAGGGTGGGCACCTGTGTTCGCGCTTGGGAAGCTGAGCGAAAACAAATGCAGGTCCTTCGGCTCCGCTTACCCCATGTTCGCTTACGCAATCATGGGGCCCCTAAAGCGCTCCGCTCAGGATGACAAGGCTTTCTTCAGCGCGGACCGCTGGGTTCTGTGCTTTCCCAGGTCTCAGAAGCGAGACCTGGGGCACCCGGGTTCGTTCTGGGGACGCTGCGCGAGAAGCAAATGCGGTTTTTCTCCTGGCTGCGGCTGCGGGATCGTCAGTCGGAGACGTTTTGGTCTTGGTCTTCGTGGTCTTCCTGACCTTCGTGGTTGTGGTGGTGCTGGTATTGGCCGAGGCTGTCGTTGAGGTGGTCGGGGTCTACGGAGAGTTGCACTACGTCCATCTCGCTGCCGTCGCGGTCAACGACGAAGAGGCCCATGCGGTTGCCCTCAGGGCGCATGAAGATGAGTGTCTGCTCGCCGCCCTTCCTGCTGGTTTCGCGAATGACGCGCGACCAGCCGTTACCGATTTTGTCTTCGACGAGGCGATCGAGTTCGCTGCCGTCGACTTCGGCGTCGAAGTGTTCGAACTCGGCGACGTGTAGGTTGGCGACGCCCTCGTGCGTGGCGCGGCGGGCGATGAAGCTGACGACGCCGAGGAAGGGGATGCGCGTGGCGTGGACGTGGTAGCGGGTTTCGAGCGTGCCGACCACGCTGTCAAAGCCGCTGCCCGCGCCACCGGCCAGCACTGCGACCGGCACGAAGAGTGCGATTGCACAGAGGGGAATCCAGAGTAGAGGGCGCATCATTTTTCTCCTTTGTCGCCTTTGCTTCCTTTATCGTGTTTGGATTCGGGCAAGCCAGAGAGCGCGCCGCCGAGGCCGCTGATGCCGTGCAGCTTGCCGAGGTCTTCCATGCGGATGGGGCCGAGGATGAGCACGATGGTGAGCTCACGCGGCTCGGCAGTGAGGATGAACATGCCGTGCGACTCGCCGTTGACGAGCTTGATGAGCACATCGGTCATTTCACCGGACTTGCGCTCGCGCTCGCGGACAATGGGCGTCCACTCGGGGGTTTCAAAGGCGCGGCGGAGCTGTTCGATCTGGTCGAGCGAGTACTGGCCGTCTTTGTCGAACTCATAGGAACGCACGTAGATGCTGTCGAGGCCCTGGATGAGCTGGCGGACGTTGGCGTCGTCCTTGTCTTTGCCGTCCATGAATTTTGCGGCGAAGTCGAGCGTGCTCTTGTTGAGCGTGACCTCGGTGACGTCAGAGGCGCGCGCGGCCAGTTCCTTCTCAAGCGCGGGCGGCAGAAGCAGCGGGTTCTGGGCGAGCGCAGGCGCGGCGAAGACAAACGTGGCGAGCAGTGCTCGGGCGATGCGGAGTTTCATGGCAGGTTTCTCCTTACTGATTCGTCGTTACTCGTTTGCGGCGCGGTCGTGGGCGGCGAGCCGGGCGTTCATTTCGTTGAGGGCGCGGTTAGTGATGCGCAGCGCGGTGAAGACCTGACGGCGAGCTTCTTCGCCTTTGCGCTGCTGCTGCACGTGATGCCAGGCGTAGCCGCCGCCGAGCGATGCGGCTAGGACCAACGACGCGGCGAGGCGCTGCCAGAGGACGATGCGGTTGCGGAAGCGCGCGGTGCGGTGGCGCGTGCGCGCCTCAAGGATGCGGCGCTTGAGGCTGGGCGGCGCGGGCCGGCGCGCGAGGTTCTGGCGCAGTTCGCGTTCAAACTCGGTGATTTGGTGGATCGATTCCGGCGGTTCAGGCACGACGGATGTACTCCTTGAGATGGCTTTGAGCTTTGGCTCGCAGCAGCTTGAGTCCGCGCTGGAGATGGCTCTTGACGGTGGCGAGCGGGGAGTCGAGCACGGTGGCGATCTCCTCGGGGGTGAGGTCTTCCTGATAGCGCAGGGTGAGTGCGGCGCGCTGCGGTTCGGGGAGCGTGGTGAGCAACTGTTCGAGGCGCGTGCCGAGCGGCGAGGTGGTCTCCTCGGGTGGCGCGCCGTGGTGGTCGTCGATCTCGACCCAGAGGTCGACGCCGCGGACGCGACGGCGTCGGAGGGCGTCGGCGGAGCGGCTCATGGCGACGCGACGCAGCCAGAAGAGCGTGTGCGCGGGCGACTCCAAGTGGTCGAGGTGCATATCCAGCTCCAGAAAAACGTCCTGCGCGATCTCTTCGGCGAGGCCCCGGTCGCCGGTCATGCGCCAGGCGAGGGAAAACACCATGGACTGGTGTTCGTCGACAAGTCGTTCAAAGTCCGGCTGCCAGGTGCGGGCCATAGGGTTCGCGTCTACTTTCATATCCGCAGGAATGCGCGTGCGGGGATGCAGAAAGATACGCGGAGAGGGGGAAAAAGTTCAGGGGCTCAGGCTTGCCAGGTGACGGAGACGCGGCGCAGGCCGCGTACGGCGTTGGCGAGATAGATGGCATCGGCGGTCTTTAGATCGTCGAGGGTAAGGACGCGCTCTTCGATGCCGGGCTGTGTTGCCAGCAGATGGCGGCGATAGACGCCCGGGAGCAGGCCGCAGGCGACGGGCGGGGTGAACCAGCGGCTGTCCTTCTCGATGAACACATTGCTGATGGCGCCTTCGGTGAGTTGTTTGTCGCGGTTGAGGAAGAGCACGTCGGCGAAGCCCGCGGCCCGGGCAGCCTGGAAGGCGCGCGCGTAGAGCGGGCGGCGGGTGGTCTTGTGGTAGAGGAAGCGGTCGCGTGGGTCGGTGTGTTCGGAGGAGATGGTCACGCGGAGCGGCAGTGCGTCGCTGGCCGGCGGGGAAAAGGGTTCCGCCTCGATGTGGAGTTGTCCGGAGGAGTGGAGGAGCAGGCGCACGCGTTGCGGCGCGGGCTGACTGAACTCCGCGGCAGCGGCAAGCAACGCATCGCGGATGCCACCTGTGTCGCAGGGAAAATCGAAGTATTCGGCTGAATCGCGCAGGCGGCCGAGGTGGAAGTCGAGGAACGGGAATCCGTCGTGCCAGAGCAGGGTTTCGATGAGCGAGAACGGTTCCTGGAGGCTGGTGAGAAACTCTGCTTTGAGACGGCACTCGCGGAACTCGTCTTCGGCGCGCGAGTCGATGACGATGCCGCTGCCTACGCCTATGGTGGCCTCTACGCCCTGCATTTCGAGGGTGCGGATGGCCACATTGAAGACGGTGCACTGTGGGGAGAAGAATCCGATCGCGCCGGTGTAGACGCCGCGGCTTCGGCCTTCGAGCTGGGCGAGCAGTTGCATCGCGCGCACCTTGGGAGCGCCGGTAATGGAGCCGCAGGGAAAGAGCGCACGCAGCATCTCGTGGTAGCGCACGCCGTCGCGGAGCAGACCCGTCACGGTGGAGGTCATCTGCCAGAGAGTCGGGTAGCGCTCCACCGCAAACAGGTTTTGCGTCTCAACGGTGCCGAAGCGGCAGAGGCGTCCGAGATCGTTGCGCAGCAGGTCGACGATCATGACGTTTTCCGCGCGGTTCTTTTCGTCGTGGCGGAGTTGTTCGGCGAGGTTGCGGTCTTCGGCGGCGGTGCGTCCGCGGGGCGCGGTGCCTTTCATGGGGCGTGTGGTGATGCGCCGTGCAGAACCCTCCTCGTCTACACGGAAGAAGAGTTCGGGCGAGAGGCTGAGGATGTGGTGGCCGGGCTGCCAGTGCAGAAGCGCCGCATAGGGCGCGGGCTGGTTGCGCAGAAGGTGCGCGTAGAGCGTGGCCGGACCGCAGTCCAACCGCAGACGGAGCGGATAGGTGAAGTTGAGCTGATAGACATCGCCCGCGCGAATCCACTGGTGAATGGCGTCGATGCTGGCGGCGAAGTCCTCTGGCGCGGGGCCTGGCCCGGGCTCTATCTGCGGCGGTGGGGCCTGTAAATCGGGTGGGTGGAGACTTGCGAGGCCGGGCGGGTTGCCATGAGCGAAGGCGCCGGTTTGGTGGTCGAAGTCGAAGCTGCGCTCGTAGAGCCCGAACCATGCGAGAGGCGTGGACGAGACGAAGGGCGCGGATGGAGCCGCAGCGGGTTCGAAGGCTGCGCCGCACTCGTAGGTGAAGAATCCGGCCGCGCAGCCGCCCCGGCGAGTGGTGTTCTCGATGGCGTCGAAGAGGGCGGGAAGCTGGTGCGGGGTGCAGGCGGTGAGGCAGCGCTCAGGGGAAAGAAAAAGCCGGCTGATGGCCGACTGTGCGCCGGGCCGTGCATCCTGGAGCAGCACGGCACCGAGACTGCGCTCCACGAGGGAGCAGACTTCAAGGGGAAGCGGAAACCAGCGCGGCATGGGCCAGGCCGGTTGGGCTACTTGACCGTGAGGGCCAAGGATGTAGTGTGCGTGGTGGCCGTGACGCCGTTGCTGGACTGGCCGGCGATGGTGATGGTGTAGGTGCCGGTGGGCGTGGGCAGATTGGCGCTGGGCCCATGGTTCTCGTAGTTATAGAGCGGGTTGCAGCCGGTGGTGCCAAGCATGGTGAGGACGGCGAGCAGACCGAGGAGCGACAACCTGGACAGCCAGGCGCGGCGGCGCGCTCCGAAAGCGAGCGAGGCGAAGCCGAGGGCACCGGGAAGCAGCAGCGCCCAAGTGATGGGGCTGGTGCGGCGGGCGGCGGGCGGAAGGTCCAGGCGCGCGGTGTTGCTTCCCACGGTGGAGATCACCAGGGAACTGGTGAGGGCGCTGGTGGCGTTGGGCAGGATCTCGACGCTGGCGGGTGTGAAGGAGCACTTGGACTGATCGGGGAGGCCGGAGCAGGAGACCGTAATGAACAGCGGCGCGGTGAGCGCGGAGGCGTTCGACGGTGTGACGGAGACGGTGACCGTGCCGGACTGGCCCTGGGTGAGGGACAGCGTGGCAGGAGAGACGGCGATACCGAAGTCGGGCGTGGCGGTAGCGGCTGCGGCTACGACGGAGGCCTGCGACGTGGAGCTCAGGCTTGCAGAGGTGCCGGTGTAGACGGCGGTGAGCGAGTGGCTGCCGGGCCCCAGAGTGAGAACCGTGGTGGCGCGGCCATCGGAGCGGAGCGCAACGCCGGCGAGAGGCTGGCTGTTGTCTTCAATAACCACCGAGCCGCTGACGGCGGTGCCGTTTTCGTTGGTGACGGCGACGGAGACAGTGGCCTGGGTGCTGCCGTTGACGGTATGGGTTTCTGCGGCCAGGGTGGTTGAAGTGGCCAGGGCCTGCGAGGTTTCGGCGGCGAGCGCAAACGCAGGCAATGCCAGCGCGATACCCAGTCCTGCAACCAGCTGAAGCCGCAAACGGCGGCCGATGAAAGATGTCACGTGCACTACTCCAAATCTGGATGAATAAATCGGCTTGCGCCCATTGGCCGCTCCGCCGCCGCGCGGACACACATACTCCGGCGGTCTGACTCAGCGTGCATTCATTGTATCCGGCGGGGGCATGGGCAAGCCAACGGCTGCCGCCCCGCATTGCCCTGCCGCCTGGGCGCAAAGCGCTGGCGCTATCGAATTGGACGCGCCAGCGCGCTTTTGGAGAGTGCAGCCGTTTCGAGGGCGATCAGGATGCCGTTGCCGCGGCCGAGAGATCCGCGTTGGCCTGCTTGGCACCCTTCTTTGCTTCAGACTTGGCGTTCACGTTGGCTCCGCCGAGGTCCTGGATGGCTTTGCCGAGGCTTTCGGCGCCCGAGCCGCTCATCTTGCTTTGGAGGTCAGTGAAGGAGAGGCCGAGGTTGTTGGAGACGTGAAGCGCTGCTACGCACTGCCCCAGGTTCTTGAAGCCCGAGCAGGCGGTCTGGAGGTTGCCTCCGGGGATGGTGATTCCGCTGTGCGTGAGTGCTGAGGTGAGCGACGAGGAGAGGTGGGTGTTGCTGAGAGCGGAACTGGGCGACTGTGCACCGGCGTTGATGCTGCCATGGGTGGCCGTGGCCGCGCCGGTCTGGGCATGATCCAACCCGGTGGCTGAAGCACCCGCGCCCATGCCTGCGCCTGCACCGGCGGGACGACCGCCGCCGTGCTGGGCGGTTGCCGTGAGGCTGAGGCCGAGAGCGACCGTGAGAGCAAAGAGAGAGGCTAAAGTTTTTTTATGCATCATGTTGTGGTACCTCCGTTGGGTTTTCTGCGAATCAAATGATTCCATTTGACCGACGCACTGGGAACGTGCCAGCGCGCCAGGGAGAGATGTGTTGCGGCAGCGTGTTACCAACCGTTCTGCCAGTGCCCGGGGAAGAGGGGCGAGATGTGCTGGCGAGGGGTAAGACACGGATCTGCGGAGCGAGTTGCGGCCGTTGGATTATTTTCAGGTACTTTCGTATGTGCTTGTAAAGGAACAGGAATCGCCGGAAAAAACGAAAGAAATAGTAATATTTTGAGGCACAAATATACTTGCCGCACCACGGCGTAAACAAAGGGCTTTGCGACGGATGCTCGCAGGAAAAGCAGTCTACGCCGGATGTTCACTTATCGGTCAATAACGAAGGTCGATAGTATCAAGAAAAATAACAGAAAAAGTTGACAGACAATCGAAAAACGGCGATTAGTTGGCTTTGAAGGTTTTCTTGTCGAGGACGAGTTTGTATTGTTTTCCTTGCTCATCCTGAATGTAGAAATCGGATTTTTCGATTGCAAATTTTATCGGCGCTTTGACCGTGACCGCAGGATGTTTCGCGCGATCGTTGTGCAGAACGAGATTCACTTGGTAAACGTAGGCGCCAGCATCGATGGTGTATTGAACGATGGGGTACTCGTGGCTTCCCATTGCGCCGTGGACGCCGTATTGGTTGCCGGTCATCGCGCCGCCGCCCCTGGTATGCCAAGACTCAGACGAATCGGTAAGAGTGCCAGTCTGCCACGCATCGGCAGGGATGTTTTTCGCGGCGAGAGGCAGGCAGAGAGCTAGGAGCAGCAGGAGAGCAAGAGTTTTCCGCATGGTGCGAAGGATAACGCTATAGCGGATATTGGAGCAACATAAGAGCCCTGCTCGCGGCAGGGCTCTCGGGTCTTTCCTTGCTTGGGTAATTCAAGGATAAGGCAGGATTACGCCAAATGGGAAACAAAGATTCAAGAGTTGCAAAGCTCGCAATGGAAATTGCTGAACTTGCACGGAAGCATCCGATTCGGCACGAAGCGTTCGATGCGTTGGATGTTGCCAAGATTCTCTTTAGGCCATCGTTGCCGCCGCGAACTAGTTCTGATCTGGAAAATCTCGCGGATTCGGAAGTTGACGTTCAATCTCATCTAGCCGTTTGAGGATCTGTTGAAGTAGTCGGATGACCTTCTTTTCAAAGGTCTCTTCTGGTGGCATATATGTCCTCCTTAGCAGTGGTGTGCGCTATCATATCGCCATGAAGCCGCCTCCGGACAATCCCGAATTCCGCAAGTTTACGAACGCGATGCGGACGATCATGAGCGTGTCCAAAACGGAATTGAAGAAGCGGGAAGCGGAAGAAAAAAGGGAGAAGCAGCCTAACGCCGCTTCCCCCGGTTCTGCCTCGTCATCCAAGCCACGCTAGAACGGTTGTGCGCTCGGCCCTGCCTCCTTCCCGGTCAATTCCGCATAGGTCAACCGTTTCCCTGCGATCTGCGAGAGAGCGCCCGCAAAGCGGTCAAAATCGGTTAACGGATTGTCTTTGGTTGCGCGGTTGTTGTACCGGTAAGCCTGTTCGTCGATGTAGCGAAACAGATGGAACGGTTCGACGGAGATATACGTGCCGTTCAATCCCCGTTTGAGCAAGGCCCAGAAGTTTTCAATCCCGTTCGTGTGGACCTGTCCGCGCACGTATTCGACCGCGTGATTGATGATTTCATGTTGGAGATTCGTTCCCTTGTATCCGCCCCACTAATCGGTGAGGAGTGTGGAACCTGGCTGGATGTTCCGCTCGACCAGCTCATGCAGAACTTCCTTGGTGCGCTCTCTGACAACTTCGGCCCGGACGCGTCCGTTGCGCTCCAGCATCCCAACGACGATTGTTTTAGCCATCGCCGATACAGGCTTGCCGCTGATGCCTGTCCCTTTAGGCTTCTTCGATTTGTGCATGTTCTTGACCTTGCCGCCCACGTAGGTCTCATCCATCTCTACGGGCCCGCCCTCGGTGCCGCCCAGCTTCTCCCATGTGCCATCCCTCAGCGCCAGCCGGATACGGTGGAGCATGAACCATGCCGACTTCTGAGTGACTTTCAGATCGCGCGAAATCTCATATGAACTGATCCCGTTTTTGCAGTTCACGACCATCCACACGGCGACCAGCCATTTGTCGAGCGGAACGGGCGAGTCCTCGAACACGCTGAATGTCTTCACGCTGAATTGCTTGTGGCAGGTTTTCGCCATGCACTTCCAGATCCGGCGCGAGCTCAGATAGGAAACCCGCTTCCCGGCGCAGTGTGGGCACGTGATGCCGTCGGGCCAGCGCATTGCGGCCACAAAGTCTACACATGCGTCGGGATCGGCGAAGTATCGAGTCGCCGCTAACAGTGTTTTGGGAAGATTAGCGTTATCCATTTCGGCCTCACATTGTAGTAATGGCGTGAAACCATAGTATATAATGGAGCATGGTGCGTCAAGTAGTATCTTGTCGATTTAGTCTAAAACCAGACCGGATTCAGGAGAGGATATTGGGGCGTTTCCAAGCCTCTTTGAAGAACAGCCGAATACGATCTAAGAACTCATCTCCTACCAGTTGCGGGGAGAGATACCGGTCACCGTCCGTGAGGCAGGTTCCCAGCTTAGGTTCGACCGTGAAGCGGAACGGCGCGACTGTCGTTTCGGTCGGGGCACTCATGGCTGTGAATTGCTCTGAGAGTGTGGCTGCGACCCGGCTCTTCGGTGTGTACACAATAGTGAGCCTAATAACCGGAAGCTGTTTTGTGGACACGATCAGCGTATGTCCGAGACGTTGCGTGGAGAGCCCAGCGGTTTTCGCAATGGCTACACCTTCGGCAATCGTCTGGACTCCATCCACGAGGTAGGCGGCAAACATTTCCCAAAGGTCATCTGCCTGAGCCACAATGATCTCTCGCGAACATTGTACCCACGCCATTTGGCGTTCTATCGACTCCTGGTCGGCGTTCAATTCTGCGGCAATCTCACTCGCTCGGCTCATATTGCAGTTACTCTACGCGACTCACGCCGCAAATTGCCGCTATTTGTGAAGGAAAATCTACGATTGAATCCCCCGGAGATTAAGCGCCGCGCGGCATTTTCTCCACCCGGGGAAAATGCCATTCTCCGCACACGCCTACAACCATCAACCACGCGAATCACCGCCAAAACCAAGCAAATATGGTGCGGGAAGTATGTTGTTGCCTATTTTGATTAATAGAGAATGAGGT
>DCFV01000071.1 GCA_002314435.1 Acidobacteriaceae bacterium UBA1795
CATTGCGCCGGCGGCCGGCCTGCGGAACGTCACGACCGACTGGTCGATGTATGACGACGACTCCGCCACGCTACAGAGCCTGAAGCAGAAGGCTTTCACCGGCACTCCGGTGACGCTGGCATTTCAGATCGGTACGGTGGCAGGCTCCACCTGGATATTCACTCTCAAGAACGTACTGCTCGCCAAGCCGAAGTTCGACTATAGCGGCAAACGCCGCGTGGTCGCCTTCTCCGCGTGCCGCGCGCACGACACGACCATTGGCGCGAAGGACGCCATCACCATCGCGGTCCAGTAGAGGGTGCAGCCTAGACGAGCCGTGGGAGAGTGGGGGCTACGCGCCTTCTCAGGCTTCATACAAGCCCCCGACTGGTAGGATTGCGAGAGATGGGAAGGAATCGGCGAGCAAACGGTGTGAAGCAGTGGGGCAAAACTGGGAGAAATGAACCTTGTCCGTGCGGTTCGGGCGTCAAGTATAAGAAATGCCACCAAGATCGTGACCAGGCCAAACAAGTCCCTTATCACGAATCTGCCAAGAAGCTTCTGCATTTTCGGAAGGGCGAGAGGGTCTGCCTCTATCCCTCAACTGGTGGCCCATGCAGCGGGCAAGTGATTCGCGCGCATAGCATTTCGGAGAGCGCCGCGCTCGCGAGGATTGCGCGAGTCGGGAAGGTCTATCAACTCAACACGAACCCGTTCGCGATTCAGAAGAGCCAAGGAGAACCTCAGCTCAAATTAGAAAACATTGCCGCAGCGACCACCTTCACCGGATTCTGCTCGTCGCATGATCACCAACTCTTCAAGCCAATTGATCAAGGTAGCTTGAGCCCCACCCGAGAACAAGCATTTCTATTGCACTATCGCGCTCTGTGCCGGGAACTGTATGTAAAGCGTCCAAATCTGGATACGAACGAACTGTTGCGCGACGCTGATCGTGGGAGACCCGTATCAATTCAGGCCATGGTTCAAGGTTATGTGGCCGCAAGGCGCGTGGCGATAGTTGAATCGATTAAGCAAATGGAATCCGACAAGCAGATCTGTGATCAGGCGATTCTTGTCTCCGACTACGGTTTCCTGAGGGCTGGCTATATACGGTTTTGCAAGACGCCGACGTTAGCATGTTCGGGCTACACTCAGCCTTCTTTCGACTTCTCTGGAGCAGAGGTTCAGGATCTGGCCGATATGTCGAAGCCGTGTCTTAACCTTTCCTTCACTCTGCTGCCAAACGATCACGGAGGTATCGCGGTGTTTGCTTGGTTGGACAGCGCGGACTCGATCTGTCGTACCTTCGTGCAAAGCTTCATGAGCACCACGAACGATCGAAAGAGCGATGCACTTGTCCAATACACATTCGATTCCTTTGAGAATTTTGCCGTACAGCCGGACTGGTGGGAGAACCTCCCCTCTGATGCGCAAGCTGATTCGAAGATGAAGATGCTCAACTGGACAGATTTAACAGTTGGCATAGATCCGGGAACGCTCATTCCTGGATTGATTCGGTTCACCGACTGGGAGGTCGAGGCAACTGGCTGGCTGTAGACTCAGCCTGACAGTATTCGGGGTAGTCGGTGTCTCCTGAAGTGAAGATCAGAGTGCTGCAAAAAAGCGAAGCGTGCGGTTAGGAACAAGAACTCGGCTCGTGTCTGCCGATTCTGTCCAAGCGACGCACCACTCGGAAGTTGGCCAGGAGCCGGCAGTTGGCAAACCTGCCTATCGGAAATGCGCTTGGTGAAGCCCCACCATCTGTCAAACTCCGCCTGCTTGGTCACCAATTCAGAAGTTTACTCCTTGCCGCCCGACCCAATCCCCTTCGCAATCTCAATCCAAACCACATGAACATCGAATCCACTTTTACTCAAGACTCCCAGGCACGCATTGGCGTGCGCTTCACGATGCGTGTGCTGAACCAATACCAGCGTGCGTTGCGTGACTCGAAGATCATCGACGCTCGCGTGCAGGTCAGCGAGCTGAGCCGCCAACTCCACGCGATCCCCGATCCGGACGCGGAGATCGACGAGATCCGCAGCCGCGCGAAGAAGGAGAACCGCGAGGTCACCGGCGACGAGCAGGCGCGCATCGACGCGATCACCGCCGACCCGGAGAGATTCAAGACTCGCATCGAGCGCGCCACGCTCGATCACCGCATTGGGCTGATCATCAACACCGAGCTGAAGCCGGCCTACATCCGAGCGAGCCTGCAATCGGTCGAAGGGTTGGAGATCGACGGCCAGTCGCTAAAGGAGCCGTGGGACGCGCTTATCCAGAAGGCTCCGGACGAGCTGCTGGATGAGCTCTACGTGGCCGCGCAGCTCAACTCCGGCCTTACGCAGGCTCAGGAAAAAAACTGACAGTCGCTCTCGCCTTCACCCGGTCCGGCGGCTGGGGGCGGGAGCAGAACCAGTGCGACCACTGCCGCGCGCAGGGACTGCACTTCCAGAAGAACTGCAGCCGCTACGCCCCGCCAGGCTTCCAGCCAGACAGGCCGGACTGGTGGGTACCGCAGTACGAGAGCGGCGGCCTGCGCTTCCGCGTCGAAGACATCACCACCAACGAGTGCCCGGTGTCGTTGATCACGCCGGAGACGATGTGGCTGGTGCAACTGCTCAGCAAGCAGATGCGCGTGCAGCGGGCGGCGAGCGCTCCGCTCTTCGGCCCCGACGCGAGTGTTTGGCCGGCCTGGTGGTACGACGCGGTGGAGACCGGGCAACACGTCCTCGACCTTGAGGAGAGCGCGGCCGCGGAAGAACGCCGCCGCAGACAGCAATTGGGTGTTTGAGAAACTATGGGCGCCGCCGAATCACTCAGCCTCGCAATCACGACGCAAACGACCGGCACGGCCGAGGTCGAGAAGCTCGTCTCGGCGCTCAACAAGTACATCGACAAGGTCCAGGAGGCGAAGGACAAGTCGGAGAAGGGTCCGAACCCGGCGTCGTGGGAGGCCTTCGCAGGTCACGTCAAAGACGCGATCCAGAACCCACTCCAGACTGCGGGCAACGCGGCCGACCACAGGCACAGCGTACCCGTCCGGTGAAACCATCTGGCGAATCGAGAGGTGAGGGCCGATACTGTGCGGGATGAAGCAGAGAGCGGGATCAGGAGCGCGTGCGGCGCGGCGTGAGCAGTGGCGAAAGGTGATCGCCGCGGCGGAGGCGAGTGGGCATACGATCAGCGGGTTTTGTCGTAAGTACGGCATCCACCCGAGCCACTACTATTACTGGCGGCGGAGGCTGAAAGAAGATCGCGAAGTTGCGTCCGCGTCAGGAAGCGGAGAGTTCGTTCTGGTAGGCACGGCCGGGGTGGCGGCAGAGAGTCCGGCGGCGCTGGAGTTGGTGGTGGAGCGAGGCTGGCGGCTGCGGATCGGACCGGGCGTGGAAGAGGACGCGCTGCGCAAGGTACTGTCGGTGCTCGCGGCGCAGTCATGATCTCGCTGCCGCCGGCGGTACGCGTCTACCTGTACACGGCGCCGTGCGACATGCGGCAGGGCTTCGACCGGCTGAAGGCGCTGGCCGAGGCGGGGGTGGGTGTGGACCCGCGCGGGGGGCATCTGTTCGTGTACTGCAGCCGGCGGCGGGACCGCATGAAGATCCTGTACTGGGACCGGGACGGGTGGGCGCTGTGGTCCAAGCGTCTGGAGGCGGGCACCTACGCGTTTCCGTTCGGCGCCGCGGGCGGCCGGGAGATCACTTCGGGCGAGTTGGGGGCGCTGCTTTCGGGGCTGGATCTGGCGAGCGTAAAACAGCGAAAACGGTATGTGCCGCCGTTGCAACGAAGTGCTTGAGAGGCCTGGATTCATTGGGTTTCAGCGCGTTTTCCGTGCATTTTTCGCTTGGCGATTGACCAAACAAAACGTACACTTCTTGTTGTGAGCGCACTCGACCCCAGACAGCTTCCCAGCGACCCGCAAGTGCTGCGTGAGATGGTGCTGGCGCTCAGCGCGCAGTTGGAAGCGCACGAGAGGCGGCTGCAGCGGGTGCAGCACATCATGGAGCAGTTGCTGGCCTGGCGCTTCGGCGCGCGGCGCGAGCGCGTGGTCGATGAGCGGCAATTGTTTCTGTTCGCGGTGGAATTCGAGGCGCAGGGCGGCGACATCGACCGGCTCATCGAAGAGTTGATTCCGGAAGAGGAGCGGACGGAGAATCCGCTGCTGGCTTTCGAGGACGAGAAGCCGCGCAAGAAGAAAGGCCACGGGCGCAAGCCACTGCCCTCGGCGCTGGTGCGCGAGCGGATCGAATACGAGCTGAGCGAAGCGGAGCGGACCTGCCCGAAGTGCGCGCAGCCGATGACGAAGATCGGCGAGGACATCAGCGAGCGGCTGGAGTATGTGCCGGCTTCGCTGAAGGTGATCGAAGAAGCGCGCGCCAAGTACGGCTGCCGCTGCGGCGGCTGCCTCAAGACCGCGCCGAAGCCGTCGGCGCCGATCGCCAAAAGCACGGCGGGGCCGAGTTTGCTGGCGCAGGTGGCGGTGAGCAAGTATCTGGACCATTGCCCGCTGCACCGGCAGGAAGGGATCTTCCGGCGGCACGGCGTGGAGCTTTCCCGCAAAACGATGTGCGGCTGGATGCAGCAGACCGCGAAGGTGTTGGGGCCGCTGTATGAACGACTGAAAGCGGAGGTGCTGAGTTCGAAAACAGTGCAGACCGACGATACGCCGGTGGCGGTGCTGGACCGGGGGTTGCCGCGCACGAGAAAAGGGCGGTTCTGGACCTACGTCGGAGAGCGGGCGACGGTTTACGATTACACGCCGACGCGGAAACGCGCGGGTCCGGAGAAGTTTCTCGAGGACTATCACGGCTACCTGCAGGCCGACGCCTATACGGGCTACGATGCGCTGTTCACTGAGCCGGACCGCGGTCTGGTGGAGGTGGCGTGCTGGGCGCACGCGCGCCGGAAGTTTTACGAGGCGCGCGGCAGCGAACTGTCGTGCGCGATGACGGTGGTGGCATTCATCGGGCTGCTGTACCGGATCGAGCGCAAGACGCGCGCATGGACCAGTGCGGAGCGGCATGCGCTGCGGCAGCGCTGGGCCAAGCCGGTGCTGGAGACGCTCAATGAACTGCTGCTGCGGCAAAGGGATCGCGTGCTGCCGAAGAGTCCGGAAGGCATGGCGATCGCATACACGCTGAACAATTGGGCCGCTCTGTGCCGCTACATCGAGGACGGCGATCTGGCCATCGATAACAACGCGGCTGAGAGAAGTCTGCGCGGGGTCGTGGTGGGCCGGCAGAACTGGCTGTTCTTTGGCAGCGACGGCGGCGGCAAGACGGCAGCGGTGCTGCGCAGCCTGATCGTGAGCTGCCAGCAGGCGGGTGTCGAGCCTTACTCCTACCTCTCCGACGTGCTCCGCAGGATCGCCGACTTCCCCCTGCAACGCATCGCAGAACTCCTGCCTGTCAACTGGAAGCCGGCCAGCGCCTGAGCTTTCCCTCCTACCTCAACGGCCCGGCTTCAATCAAGATGGTTTCACCGGACGGATAC
>DCFV01000036.1:0-192 GCA_002314435.1 Acidobacteriaceae bacterium UBA1795
TCAAGGTCCTCAAGTTCGACAAGGACAAGCAGCGCGTCTCGCTGGGTTTCAAGCAGCTCACGCCTGACCCGTGGCTCGACGCCACCGAGCGTTACCCGGTCGGCGCGCACGTCCATGGCCGCGTTCTTTCCGTCACCGACTACGGTGCGTTCGTTGAGCTCGAGCAGGGCATTGAAGGCCTGGTTCACCTCT
>DCFV01000036.1:450-698 GCA_002314435.1 Acidobacteriaceae bacterium UBA1795
GGCCTGGTTCACCTCTCTGAGATGACCTGGTCCAAGCGCCTCAAGCACCCCTCCAAGCTGGTCAAGCCGGGCGACGAGGTCGACACAGTGGTTCTCAGCGTGAACCCGGCCGACCGCCGCATTTCGCTGGGCATGAAGCAGCTCCTCGAGAACCCCTGGGAGCACCTCACCGAGCGTTATCCCGCGGGCACAGTGGTCGAGGGTCGCGTACGCAACCTCACCGATTTCGGCGCCTTCATCGAGATCGA
>DCFV01000036.1:939-6084 GCA_002314435.1 Acidobacteriaceae bacterium UBA1795
TCGGCGCCTTCATCGAGATCGAGGATGGCATCGACGGTCTGGTGCACGTCTCGAACCTGAGCTGGACCAAGCGCGTCAAGCACCCCTCTGAAGTTGTGAAGAAGGGTGAAAAGGTCAAAGCTGTTGTTCTCGGCGTCGAGCCGCAGAACCGCCGCCTCTCGCTCGGCATCAAGCAGCTCCAGCCCGACGTCTGGGAGAGCTTCTTCGCCCAGCATCGCGTTGGTGACGTGGTCCACGGCAAGGTGCTGCGCACTGCGCAGTTCGGAGCCTTCGTCGAAATCGCCGAGGGAGTCGAGGGCCTGTGCCACATCTCCGAGGCTGTGGGCGAGGACGGCGGACCGGCCAACATCGAACAGGGCCAGGAGCACGAGTTCAAGATCATCAAGATCAACGTGGAAGAGAAGAAGGTCGGCCTCAGCCTCCGTGCCATCGGGCAGGAAGCCAGCCGCGCCGTCGTCGAGAGCTACAAGGCGGATACGCACAAGCACCCCGTCTCCAGCTCCACCACTACACTTGGCGATCTCCTCAACTGGCGCAAGAGCGAACAGAGCGACCGCTAAACCGCTCCGCAAGCAAACCAAAACGGCCGCCCTTCGGGGCGGCCGTTGTCTTTTACCATTCGCATCTTTCGAAGCTTTTAGCCCAAACGCACCTGCGCAACGTGGCAGTCTAAAGACCTGCATTTCGCAGTTACTTCCGAACTGGCCACGATGCTTCCAAGATTTCAGGTGGATTAATCTCTCACTCGCGCCGGCGCATTTTATTGGATTCCTCAAATAACATATTTCGATATTGATCACCATCCGCGCTAGATAGGAGCGCTATCTGCTCATCCCAACCCTGTCTGTTGGTCCTGTCGACCTCCGAAGCTGCTGCGTGAAATAGATCCTGGAGGCGCGGTGAAGTGAACCACGATTGTTTGACATGGCCAAATTGGCCACACCACATCTTCGCAACGTGGATCACATAATCGATCCGTACTGGTACGGGGGGATGCGTCAACCGATCCAAGGGCAACTTTATGCTTTCGGGCCATAACGTACTGAAGAAAGCCATCAGCGACAAGAAAAAACAAGACATAATCAGTTCATCGCAATCAACAGCGGGCATGTTCTCCTGCCCCAATAGAATCAGTTGTCGCAGTCTCCATGGGCTGCGAAGAAGAAAAGCCAAAACGAGATATGTGGCATATCCGTCCGCATCGAGTTCCTCAACTTGTGAGTCGATACTTCCGCAAGTGGTCTGAGGAACCAGTTCGGTCCACACCCCGCTGGGTTCTCTTCCCGCACTGTGCTCGTGAATAAGATGGGTGTATTCATGCGCGGTGAGGAAAAGCAACTGAATGTGGCCGAGATAGCTCCAGAGGATATCCGGCCGTAAGGTGCCCGAGTCAAGATGCAAAAGTTGCAGTACAGCCGACGACCTGCTTAGGTGGCGTGAAACATCCGTAACGGACTTGATCAAAGGCAAAGTCAATGCGATGAACCAGAAGCGCTCATGCGGTATGGCGTGTGCATTCGTGACGGTCGCGAGAAGGTAGTCGAAATGGAATGGTGGGTGCACGACACCGCCAGAGGCATTCGCATTTTCCATTTGGAGTGCATCGTTCGTCTCAATTTGAAGACCGTACAGAAAGGTTCGAAGCGATGGCGAGCCAACCCGCTCGACGTCTAGTTTTCCGGAGTAACTTTTCGGGAAATTCTCTTTTACGTAGCGGTCGAGAATTATTTCTGGCGGCATCATGGTCCGGATTATAGTTCCGCATTCCCGCAATGAACCTGCGTCCGAAGCACCTAGTTGACGTATTAGCGCCTAACTAGAGATAACCGATTTAGGCCAGTCGTTCATCCAGGAAAACCTCGACCCAAAGTAAAAGTAAGACCTAGCCGTCGCCTCTCCCCGTCCCAGCCAGCACCACCACAATCCCCAGCGCCGCCAGCACGCACCCCAGCGCGAACACAAACACACTCGCATACCCGAAGCCGCCGATCACCCAGCCTGCCACCGGCCCCACCAGAAAGAACGACACGTCCGCAAAGCCCGTGTAGACGCCCAGCGCCGTCCCGCGGCTGCGCACCGGCACGCGCTTCACCGCCTCCACGCCCAACGCCGGAAACACCAGCGAGAAACCAATCCCCGCCAGCGCCGCGCCTCCCGCCGCCATCCAGGGAGAAACCGCCCGCCACAGCAGCAGCACGCCGACGGACTCGACGATCAGCGAAGTAATGCCCACGCGGAACCCGCCGTAGTGGCTGATGGTGCGAATGAAGAGCAGCCGCACTGCCACAAACGCCACGCCGAACGCCGTAAGGCACAGCGCCGCGCCGTTCCAGTGTCGGCTCGCGTAGAAGAGCGTCACAAACGTGGCCAACACGCTGTAGCCCACGCCGCCCAACGCCAGCCCCATGCCGTGCGGGGTCACGCGGCCCAGCACGTCGCGAAACGGCAGATGTTCGCCCGGCGTCACCGTCACCGGCCGCTTGCTACTGGCCAGCGCCAGGCTCACCACGCTTACCAGCACCGTCAACAGTCCAATCGGCGCCAGCCCCCACGCCTGCTCCATCACCACGCCCAGCGGCGCGCCCAGCGCCAGCGCCCCGTAGGTCGATACGCCGTTAAACGAGATCACCTTGGCTGTATATTCCTGCCCCGCCGCCGTAATGCCCCACAGCGTCGCTCCCGTTGAACCCAGGCTCTCGCCCACACCCAGCAACAACCGGCTCATCATCAGTACTGTCACGGCGGCCCATGGTGCGCGGTGGACGAGTGGCGCCGCCGTCAGCAGTGCGCCGCTTGCCGCGCATATGCCCATGCCCCACAGCACAGAGATCTTCGCGCCAGCCGTGTCGCTGATGCGCCCCGCCCATGGCCTGCTCAGGAACGTGGCAATGTACTGCACACTGATGACGAAGCCTGCCAGCGCCGCGCTGAACCCCATGCGCAGGTGTACATACGCCGGCAGAATCGCCAGCGGCAGCCCGATTGAGAGGTACACGATGAAAGTGAAGTAGGTGTAGGTGAGAATCTGCCGCGTGCTGCCCCGCGCTTCATGCGAAGAGGAAGCTGCACCAGCGTCTGTAGAGGAAGTATTCATGAGCAGGGGGAGGGAACCGACAGCGAGGAACGTTCTTCCTCAAGTATAGCGAAAGCTGAACTTGGCGCCGCGCTTGGTACCCCGGCCTCGCGCACGAGACCAGGGAAACCACAGAACTCCTCCTACTTCGCAGCCTCCGTCCCCAGAGCCTTCTCCAGGAATTCCACCAATCGCTGCCGCGCATCGTATCCGTGCCACGGCTCGGGCGAGGGCCGGCCATACATGCCCACGGCCAGCGGCCCGTGATTCTCGCGCGGATAGGTCACCAGCTCCACAGGCACGCCCTCCTGCCGGAGCGCGCGATACATCTCCTGCGCCTGCCCCAGCGGGTCGGTCGTGTCCGCCTGCCCTTGCAGCAGCAGAAACGGCGTCTTTGCCTTCGCAGCGCCCGACAACGGGCTCTGCCGCCACGCGTCTTTTATGTGCTCCCACGGCTTGCCGAAATACCACCGGTCGTACCAGGAGCCACTCTCGGTGCCGTACTCGCTGAACTGGTCGATCACCGGCGCCGCGCTGATAATCCCCTTGAAGCGGTTCGTCTTGCCTTCAACAAACGCAGCCATCTCGCCGCCATAGCTGTAGCCCATCAGCGCCATACGGTTCGCATCCAGCGGATGCTTGGCCAGCACCGCGTCCACGCCCGCCATCACGTCGCGATAGTCGCCGCCGCCCAGGTCGTTCTTGTTGGCCGCGCCAAACTTCACGCCGTAGTTCGATGACCCCCGAACGTTCGGCCTCAGAATCGCCCAGCCATGCCCAAGCAAAAACGCAGCAAACGGATCGTAGCGATTCTCCCATGCGCCAAACGGCCCGCCGTGCACGTCCACAATCAGCGGAACCTTCTTCCCGCCCGCATCCGGCGGAAGGTAGAGCAGCCCCTCGATCGTGAGCCCGTCGCTGTTCCATGTCACCAGCTCGGGTTCAACCGCGCGAAGCCCCGCTGGCGCCAGTTCGGGGGTTTGCAGTACAGCGCATCCATCGCCAAGATGCTCGGCAAAGCACAGTCTCGTCGGTTGCGAGCCGCTCTCTGCCAGCCAGAGCCAGCCCGTCTGCTTGCGATTGGTGTTCAGCCCGCTCACCAGCGGCGCCCCAAAATCGACTGCAACCGGCCCGATCTTGCCATCGAGCGTGAGTCTGACCACAGCCCCGCGCGTGCCAATGCTTGCTGCTGCAATCACCCCGCCATCAGGTGGAAAGTAGAGAGTGCCCGCATTCAGCTGCCCGAGGAAGCCACCCGACAGCCGCACTGGCTTGGCCGTCGCCTCGCCCAATGCCAGTGCAAACAGCTCGTCATAGCCAGGGGGTGCGTCTTCCGGCGTCTGCGCGGCGAACACGATCGTGTTGCCGTCCGCGCTTAAGGCGCCTCCGCGCACCGTCGCCGGAATCGCATCCAACTTTGCCGCCTTCTCCGGACCCGCCGCATCTACCAGCCACGCCGCGCCCGCCGGCCCCAGATCTTCAATGTCGTTCGGAGCTTCAGTAAACACCAGCATTCGGTCTGCCGCTTGCGACCACGCCGCCCCGTGCACATCCGGCGCAACGGCCACGACCTTCAGCCCGCCGTCCACCATTCCGTCGGCCTTCAGAGCTGCCAGATAGAGTCGCGTGCCGTGCTTCTCATGGTTCACCCACTCGGCATCGGCCTTCGCGTCCTTCTGCTTCTTCTCGCCCGACGTCTCCGGATCGCGCGCCCACACCGCCAGCCACTTGCCGTCGGCCGAGAGCGCGTAACCCGCTACGTCAATCTCAACCGTTTCGTCCTTCCGGGCTTCAGGCTTCTTGTCGTCGGACTTCTCCTCCGCGCTTGCAGGCGGAATCGCGTTCTTCTCCTTTGACTCGTCGACTGGCGGCACAATCTTTAGCTCGTACGGCGCAGCCTCGCCGCCGCGCAGGTCCAGTCGAAATAACTGCGTGTGCTCGCTGCGCTTCGCCAGAAAAAAGATCGCCGTTCCATCCGGAGCCCACTGCGCTCCATGCTCGCCGCGCTTGTCGGCCGGTGGCGCAAACGTGATCTGCCGCGCCTTCTCTTTGCCGCTCACCGGCGCTAACCA
>DCFV01000152.1 GCA_002314435.1 Acidobacteriaceae bacterium UBA1795
GCGTGACGCACACAATCCAGAAGGTGCCCGGCGACGAAGTGTGAACCGCCGCAGTGTCGATTTCATACTCCTGAACGGTTCCGTCGGTGAGCAGCTTCTCCATCACCGGCACAATCACGTCCTTGCTCAGCGTTTCGACGGCGTTGCTGGGGGCATCGGCCTTGAGCTTGTAGCTCGCGACGGAAACAAAGCCATCTTTCCATGAGCCGGACTTCCAGTTGTAGTACCGGCTGACGAGGATCTCGTCCCAGTGCTTTGTAGCGCTGGAGAAAGTGGAGGAGGTGGAATTAGGGGACGCGTAGAACTGGGTGAGCACCTTCATCAGTCCGGCCATGGACATGGCGGAGAACCAGCTATCGTGCGTTTCGCCCCCGGGCTGGTGAACCAGATTCTCATCGAAGCCATATCCAACAATGGTTCCGTCGGCGAGTGCTTTCTGCAAAAGAACCTTTTCCGACGCGTTTTCCTTTGCCATGTCGGCCCACTGTTCGCGTGGAATCTGCCAGTTGGAGAGGTACGAATACATGGGTGGTTTCTCTTTGACCTGCGACGTCTGCGCGCCGGAAGGAACGGCACACAGGGCGGACACAACCAGACACAACCCCGCGAAGATGCTCCAGACTTTCTTGTTCATCCTCTTTCTCCTGTTGTGATTTGGTCAGCGGTGCTCTTGGGGAAGCACTGACCGGTGAAGTGTATAGGAGCTGGAGATCGAGGGACAGGAAAGATTGCATCTGGAGCGGGGGACTGTGTTGAGCCCGGCAAACTGGCTGGTTACAGGGCGACAAGAGAGTGTGGTGTGGATTGGGAACGGGGCGTGCGTCGCCATCTCAAGCACAAGATGGAGAGCGCCTTATTCCTTCAGGATGATTCGCTCGGTCAGGTTGGAGCGGAGCGATTCAAACGTGCCTCAGAAGGTTGAGACCAAGCTGGAATCAGTCCACAGAACCCGACTGTCGAATTTGACCTGATGCCCACCAGCGTTGCAGATAGATTACCGGTTATCTATCTGCTATCACGGCACTACCAAAAAACAGCCCGCTACAAGCATCGGAGGGTCTGCCAACCTCAGGGCCGTGTTGGAATTCACCTGCCTGAATGATAGGGGAAATCTATCAGTTTTAGCAGTGGACGCATCGGAGGTTCGAGACTAGCGTTCACGGTTGGGGCTCTACGATCGTGCATTGGAGCGCGTGTCGAAGATTTCTGAAGGCGGTTGTACCCGAATGGATGGGGCAGGAAAGCTACTGGGAAAGAGAACGGATAGCCAAAGGGAGTCAATGAATGAAGACGGCATTACTACGTTCAGCGCACGAGGGGGTCAGGAACTCAGGTACCAGATGGCCGTTCCTGAAGAAGTCCAGTGTGGTTGGGATGGCTGCCGCGCTTGCCACCCCTCTGTTCGCACGGGCCGCAGAGCCAACTCGCCCCCCGAATATCGTCATGATCCTTGGAGATAAAAATTGCAACCGAGGATTACTCGGTATTCGAAAGTCAAACCGGCCGGTCAGTTGGCCTTGGTTCGTTGCGGTAATCCTGCTATCGTTCTTTTCGGCATCAGCCCAGGCCCAGGAAGCGAACGCAGCTAAGGAGCCAACGCCGGCCGCCGCGGCACAAGCTCAGGAAGCAGCAGCCGCGGCACTGCAGAAGGCGGCGCAGAATCCTGTCGCCAGCATGATCAGTGTTCCCATTCAAAACAACGACAATACGGGGATCAATCCGGGATACCGCACCCAGAATGTGTTGAATATCCAGCCGGTAATTCCCTTGAAACTGAACCCCAGCTGGAACCTGATCGTTCGCTGGATCGCTCCCATCATCTACCAGCCGCTTCCTGTGCCGTCGCCCGCACCTCAAGTAGGCGTTTCCGGTTTGGGCGACATGCAGCCCACGTTTTTCCTCTCTCCGAGTAAGCCAAGCAAGCTGATTTGGGGAGCCGGGCCGATTCTTCAACTGCCGACTGCAACGAGCGACTATACGGGACAAGGAAAGCTCGGCTTGGGTCCAAGCGTTGTCGCCCTGACGATGCCGGGTCATTTCGTGGTGGGCGCACTCGTCAACAACATCTGGTCGGTCGCGGGTAGCGGAAGCCGCACGGACGTGAATCAGATGCTGGTGCAGTATTTTGTCAACTACAACATGAAGAAACAGTGGTATCTGACCGCGCAGCCGATTATCACGGCTAACTGGAATACGACTGCAGCCAGCGGAAGTGTTTGGACGGTGCCGTTCGGCGGCGGCGTTGGAAGAATCATCAAACTGGGGAATCAGCCGGTGAATATCAGCGTCCAGGCCTATGGCAACATCGTGCATGTTCCCGACGCATCTCCGTGGGGAGTGAGGGCAACATTCGCGCTTCTGTTCCCGAAGATGAGCAGGAAGCAGCAAAAGATGATGCTGGAGATGAAGCTCAAGCAGATGGACCAGGAAGATCAAAACCCGAAACAGACGAAAAAGTAATGCGATGCGGCCGGGCTGTTTTTAAGTCACCGGCACACGAACAACTGTGACTCGCTGAGAGAAGGCGTAGTTGCTGAAACCATCTATAACGCACGAGGAAGGAACTCTCTTATGAGTGACAACGATACGATCAATCGATCTGTTCTTCCCATTCCGGATGTCCGGCCATTCAGCTTGACTACTTACGATGCGAAAGACCCCGATACGAAGTATCCGCCGAGTTTTCACTTGCCTACGCCGACCAAGCTGAGAAGGACCACGCGGCTCTGCAAAGCGCGATTCGTACTGGCAAGGTGAAAGCCGAATTTGAATCGGACCGGTAATGGACAACAAGTAAACGTCAAAATCGAGCGATGTCATGTGAACAAAAGAGACAGTAAACGAACCGAGAGAGGAAGTCATCGAATGAAGACCGCAGTGCTACGTTCAGCGCACGGACCAGTCAGAAATCCTACGAACAGGTGGGCATTTCTGAAGCAGTCAGGCCTAATGGGGATGGCTGCCGCGCTTGCCACCCCTGCGTTCACCTTCGCCGCAGAGCCACATCGCCCACCAAATATTGTCATCATTCTCGGCGATGACATGGGATATGCCGACATGGGCTCGTTCGGCAGTGAGATCAAAACGCCGAATCTCGATTCGCTGGCAAAGGATGGCGTACGTTTCACAAATTTCTACACCAACCCCACTTCCTCTCCAACCCGGTCGGTGTTGTTAACCGGTGTCGACTCGCACTTGAACGGCCTGGGCAACATGGATGAGTGGGCTGCTCCAAACCAGTGGGGCGAGGAAGGCTATGAAGGCTACCTCAACAATAGTGTGGTCACCTTGCCGCAGCTCCTCAAGGATGCGGGCTATCACACCTACATGGTTGGAAAATGGCATCTGGGGAAAGCGCCAAATCAGATTCCCGCGGCACGCGGATTCGAGCGCGACTTCTCGCTTCTTGACGGAGCAGGCAGCTATTTCGATATGACGAACTTTACTGCCGCGTCGCCAAGATCCGTTTACACCGAGAACGGTCGCTATTTAGCACGACTTCCCAAGGGCTATTTCGCGACAAAAACATACACCGACAAGATGATCGAATTCATCGGCGCCAACCACGGAGACGGCAAGCCCTTCTTTGCCTATGTAGCGCACCAGGCACCGCACGATCCGTATCAACTTCCCCGAAGTTGGCGTAATCGTCATGTCGGGGAATATGACAAGGGATGGGACGCGGTCCGGCAAGCGCGACTGAAGAAACAGGTCGAACTCGGTATCACTTCATCGGATACACAGCTAGCGGATCGAATGTGGTTTGTGCCCGATCCCATCGTGCTTGCCCCGGTTGCACGGGCCGTTCTCGGCAAGAAGATGGAGCTCTATGCCGGCATGATGGAGAATCTCGACTACCATGTCGGCCGGCTTATCAACTACCTGAAGAAGATTGGTGAATATGAGAACACCATCTTCATCGTGTTTGGTGACAATGGCGCAGAAGGTACCGACCTGTTCCAAATGCTTGCGGGCGCACCCGGTACCCGAAACTACCTGTTTGCTGCGAACAAATGGGCGCAGACCGACATTAATGCGTGGGGTGATCCGGGCTCATATGTCGCTTACGGGCCAATGTGGGCACAGGTTTCGATGACACCCTTCAGCCAATACAAAGGTTGGGTTGGAGAAGGAGGAATTCGGAACGCGCTCATCGTCAGCGGCCCGATCGTCAAGCGGCCCAAGGGGAGCATCAACAATGGGCTGATGCACGTAGCCGACCTGATGCCGACGCTGCTTGAAGTGGCAGGCACCACCTATCCGAAGGCATACAAGGGCACCGAGGTTCCCCCTCTTATCGGCAAATCCTGGGGCCCGATGCTTGCTGGGCAAGCGGACTCGCCGCGAACAAACCAGGATTACATGGCCTGGGAGATATTCGGCAATCACGCGGTACGCCAAGGGGATTGGAAAATACGTTGGGAATACGAGTCCATCGGCAAGGGTAAGTGGGAATTATTCAATCTCGCAGCTGATCCTGCAGAGAAAAAGGATCTCGCTGTAGAGCGCCCTGACAAGTTAGGGGAAATGATCGCGGTTTGGGACACGTATGCCAAGGCAAATAACGTGATCCTGCCGAACCGCTCTATGTTTGAGACGCTGAAGGACCAGCTTCCCCCGCGAGTTCCCGTGGACCCGGGGTATCCGCCAGCGAATTATAAGCAGCAGTTCGTTCCGCCCAAAGACATGATGGCAAACCCCAAATGAAGATCGCAACCAGGAAGAGAGGGCACGATTTTATGAAGAATGACGAAAGTCCGCTGAGGCCAGTTCATTGGTTCTGGTTCGTGGTCGCGACAATGCTTTCCTTCAGCGCATTCCTGCTGCCGTCGGAAGCACTGGCACAAGTCCCGGCGCGCTTTTACTGGAAGAATCTGTCGAATTCAAATGGGGTACCGGTTATCGTCCAATCGGTGAGCGGCAACACCAATCCATTCGATCATTCGGCCATTGTGACGCCCGGAGCGAACTTCGATGTCACTTTGGCGTTGGTGGGTTATGCCCGCACTTTCTCCCTGCACAATCGGGCCACCATGTTTGCCATTCTCGCGCCGATGGGCCGAATCTCTGGAGATGTGACTGATGCCGGAAGAACGACAAAGCAATCGGCCGCTGGGTTTGGAGATCCGATGTTTGAGTTTGACATCAATCTCCACGGTCCTCGTGCGCAAAAATTACTGCCCGATGCGATTCGCTATCAGCCGGGATTCTCCATCGACCTGCTCGGAGATCTGGCGCTGCCGATTGGTCATTATGACTCCAAGCAGTCTCTGAACCTCGGGCAGAACAGATGGTATGGACGCATCGGAGCGCCCATCGTCTGGCAGCTTGGACCTTGGGTTCCAGGTCGCCGTACAACTCTCGAGTTTTTGCCCACTGTGTGGCTCTTCGCCGAGAACAACGACTTTGTCGGCAAGACATTGAAGAGTGATCCGCTCTTTCAGCTCGATGGGCATTTCACTCGGGACCTCACCGAAAACTTCTGGGCGGCGTTCGATACGGTCTGGTTTGCCGGCGGGAAGGCCACGATCGATGGTGTTGCGGGAGAGAACCGAAACAACCTGGGCTTGGGGCTGACGGCTGGTTACAAAATCAACGACAACCTGGGCCTCACATTCGGCTATAAATCGACCATCAATGACTCGGCTCCTGACGCCCTTCGCTTGAACCAGTTTTCGTTCTCGCTCGTTTACGGATGGAACTCGGTGGTCGAAGGGATGAATCGGTTGAAGCACGAATAGCCTGGTCGAGCGGTGAAGACTGGATTTCAAATGCGATAACCCCAACTTGGTCTTGAATTGATTTCGGTCCGCAGCCGGGCACCCGGCCTACGCAGCTTCCGCTTGGATGTTCCAGAGGGCGTGCCTACATTACACCCGGACTCGCGACGTTGTCTGAAAACTACGAATCGACTTCGGACCCGGACCTTGAACAGACCCTGGATTACCGATTACCAGGAAGTTACAACTCCGTAGCTGCCGAGTTGGCCACATTCCGCACGGAACCAAGGCTCAAGAGCGCAAATCAGGATCGGCCAGAAGCTTCAGGAGATGGCTTGGTTTGCGCTCTCATTCCTTGTTGCGGTTGAGGTCGCGATGACGCAGCAGGTTTCGCGTCTGCCCGGGATTGCTAGAATGCCTGCGGACTTGCCCGGCAATCTGCCTGGTTTTGAACCGCACTGCTGATGTGGCTGGAGGTAAGCGTGCAACGGATCAAGGCTCTCTTAGTTTCCATCGTGCTTTTGGTGTTCGTGTTCTCTTGTGGCCGAGCCACGGCAAGCGAAGTGCGCGTGAATGTCGGCGATTGGGTGCTGGCTGCTAGCGCCGGCGGAACATTCTCCGTCGATGCAGGACCTCTCGGCCGCCTGCTTGAAAACGGACGATTCTGGGTCCGCCAGGAGAACGGGCTTCGCCAGGCGAATGGCTGGATCATCCGCCCAGTCAAGGAGGGTCTCGTCATTCGCACCAGCGAACCGAAGATGGAGTGGAAACTGAGCGTGAGCGGCGACGTGCTGCAAATCGCAAGCACCGATTACCGCAGCATTGTGACGGCCGATGCACCCTCGAAGATCGATCGCATCCTCGGGCGCCTGCTCGACAAGCAGGGCGCGCACGTAGTCTGGTCGGGAACCGGAGAAGTGGCGGGCGGATACGGTGGAAGCTACACGCGGAATCCCTCCTTCCTTCCCCGCACCAATCCTGACGTCATGTACGTTCGGCTGGGGCGGCTGGAAGGCGCCGGATTCCACAGCCTGTTTGACCGGAGCACCGACACCGCCGTCGACTTTCCCGAAGACAGCACGCTGCATCGCGACGAAGCGAACAACGACATCCTAAAGGTCACGATGCCGGTTGCAGGCAATGCGACAATTCGCGTCGAACGCGACTATTACACGCGGGTGCTCGGCGTTCCGTACTACGCCCGTTACGACGACCAGCGATTCCCCACCTCGCCCATTGTCTGGTCCAGTTGGACAAGCTATTACGAAGCTGTCCGCGAGCAGGACATCACCGTGAACGCGGACTGGCTTGGACTGCACCTGAAGCCGTATGGATTCCAATACGTTGAACTCGATGACGGCTACGATCGTGGCTCAAAGGGCGAACACTACTGGGTCGAAAACTGGGATGAGACGAAGTTTCCCCACGGCGCCGCCTGGCTCACGAAGTACATTCACGATCGCGGAATGAAAGCCGGAGTCTGGCTCGTGCCCAATTCCTACGCAGGCGCGTTGAAGGACCATCCCGACCGCTACCTCTACGACAAGAAGGGCGCAGTGGTGCAGGACTACAGCACGCCGGCGCTCGATCAGACGAATCCCGCGACCTTCGACTGGCTCAAGCATGAGTTCAGCGTGCTCGACGGCTGGGGCTTTGACTACTACAAGTTTGACGGTGAGCACGCGCTGCCCAAGTATGCGCCAACGGTGGACATCAGCCGGCTCCACGATCCGAACGCTGATTTCCTGAAGAACTATCGCGACAGAGTCAAACTCATTCGCGAGACCATTGGCCCGGATCGTTTCATCGAGTCCTGCCCCGCCGGAACACCGCTGAACAGCATCGGCTTTGTCGATTCGTATTTCAATGGCGACGACCTCTACAACAACTGGCAGGGCAGCTACCCACTGTTCAGTTCCATCACTTCCAACCTGTTCTTGAACCACCTGCTGGTGTATGTGATGCCCGGCGAAGGCATCGAACTGGGCGAGCCGATGACCGTTGAGGAAGCAAGCAGGAAGCGCCCGCCTATCGTCATCGAAACAGAGAAGAGTCGCGAAAACCCAATGACCGGCTTCGGCGTCACTGATGCCGAGGCGCGCACGCTGGTGAGCTACGTGGCAATGACTGGCGTTGTCTATCCGCTTGCGAGCGTGATGCCTGAGCTGCCCGACTCGCGCGTGCAACTGCTGAAGGCAACCATGCCCACCCTCCCCATCATGCCCGTCGACTTGTTTAGCCGGGGCAATGACAACAACTGGGACACGTTCCGGCACGAGCAGCCCGACTACTACATCCACAACTACCCCGAGATCCTCGATCTCAAGGTGAATTCAATCTCAGGCCGGTACGACCTTGTGGGCCTTACCAACTGGCGCAGCACGCCCGCAACCAGGACATTGGATCTCGTCTCGAAACTGCACCTCGATCCAAAGCTCCGCTATGTCGCCTTCGACTTCTGGAATCAGGCGCTCGCCGGAGTCTTCGAAAAAGAAATGAAGCTTGAAGTCGGCCCACACGACACGCGTGTGCTCGCCATTCACCCGCTCCGGGGCCGTCCGCAACTCGTAGGAAACTCGCGCCACATCTCCGGAGCCTTCTCGGTGCTGGCAAACAATTGGGATGAGGATGGGCTCGTGCTTAGCGGAAAATCACAGACCGTGGGCGACGATCTCTACACGGCCTGGATCTATTGCCCCAAGGGCTTCACTGTGCAGAAGATGGAAGGAAACTCCAGCGGAAAAGCGGTGAAGATCGAGCAGAATGCGCAGCGCGAGCTCATAGGCATTTCCTTCCGCGGCGGAGGCGAGGCTGTGAGCTGGACAGTCCAGTTTGAGCGTGGAAACAGGTAAACCGCATCTCGACACACGATTCCGTCATCGGCCGGAATCAGGATGCACCGAGGTGAAGGGTGGCATACCCGCCATTGCGCTGTTCGCGTCAGGAGTGAATCGACAGCACCCGAGCGTAGTAAGGATGATTCCTCTTCGACCCGCACTTCAAGTGTTTTCACCGGCCCGAATGCTGTTTTCAGTTCCTCTTGTTCTGAGTGGAATTCAAATGTGGTGGTCTGTTAGACTCGCGAGCCAAGGCTGTGTTCGGGTCCAGTCCTCTTCCTCTAACCGGATTGGGGTGTGAAGCAATGCCCATCAAATTGAATGTAAACAACGTGGCAGCCACGGTGGACGTTCCGCCGGATACACCGCTTTTGTGGGTGCTGCGCGACGTATTGAACCTCGAGGGCGCCAAGTACGGGTGCGGAATCGGGCTTTGCGGCGCGTGCACCGTGCTGGTGGGCGGCCGTGCGGTGCGCTCCTGCATGACGCATGTGGGGTCCGTGGCGGGCGAGCCGATCACCACGATCGAAGGGCTCTCGCCGGATGGCCTTCATCCGGTGCAGGTGGCCTGGGAAACGCTGGATGTGCCGCAATGCGGATACTGCCAGGCCGGACAGATCATGTCTGCCGCCGCCCTGTTGCAGCGCACGCCGCATCCCACCGACGCGGACATTGACTCGGCCATGAGCGGCAACCTTTGCCGCTGCGGAACGTATACGCGCATTCGCCAGGCCATTCACCAGGCAGCAGAAGCGGGCGCTGCAGCCCGCACGAAGTGAAGGAGGCCCACTCATGCGCGTGACTCGGAGATCGTTCCTGCGGTTGACGGCTCTTGCTGGCGGCGGCTTCGCACTCAATCTCTACCAATCCCCTTTGGGTGAGGCACAACGGATTGGGACGGACATTGAACTGACGCCGAAGGCCTTCATTCGGATTGCACCTGACGGCGTGGTCACCATCATGGCGCGCGCTTCAGAGTCCGGCCAGGGCATGCGCAACATGCTGCCGATGCTGATTGCCGAGGAACTGGATGTTGACTGGAAAGACGTCCGCGTTCTGCAGGCAGAACTCAACGAAAAGATCTACGGCCCGCAGTTTTCCGGAGGTTCGGCGAATACCCCGATGGGTTGGGAGCCGATGCGGCGCGTCGGCGCAGCGGGCCGTCAGTTGCTCATTACGGCCGCTTCGCAAACCTGGGGCGTGCCTGAGACTGAGTGCACCACGAAGTCCGGACGGGTGAGTCACGCCGCGTCCGGTCGTTCCATGGGTTACGGCGAGCTTGCTGCCAAAGCCGCTACACTGCCCGCGCCCGCGCTCAGCAGCGTCAAACTGAAAGACCCCAAGGATTACCACATCGTCGGCCATTCGCAGACCGGTGTAGATACGCACGCGATTGTCACCGGCAAGCCGCTCTTCGGTATCGATGTTCAGCTCCCGGGAATGTTGTACGCCGCGATTGAAAAGGCCCCCGTGTTTGCCGGAAAGGTGAAGTCCGCCAATATCGATCAGGTCAAGACGCTGCCAGGCGTTCGCCATGTTCTGGTGATTGATGGCGGCATCACTCCCGCGGCTTTCACACCGTGGGAGCCGGGAATGGAGCCAGGCATCGCGATCGTTGCTGATACCTGGTGGCAGGCGCAGCAGGCTCGCAAACAGCTCAAGGTTGACTGGGACCTGGGCCCTGCCGTGGCGCAAAGCGCGGATGGGTTCAGCAAGCGCGCAACGGAGCTGCTCGCTGCTCCGCCCGCGAGCACGCTGCGCAAGTATGGCGATGTGGACGGCGCACTTAAATCGTCGGCGAAGGTAGTCGAGGCCACCTACCAATATCCGTTTATTGCGCACGTCACGCTTGAACCGCAGGGCGCCACAGCGCATTGGAAAGACGGAAAGCTGGAGATGTGGTCCACAAGCACTCTGCCGGTCGATGGCCGCGGACTGGTAGCCACAACGCTCGGTATTCAGGAAAGCGACATCACCACTCACATGATGCGTTCGGGAGGCAGTTTTGGCAGGAGACTCCAGAACGACTACCTGGTGGAGGCAGCCTGGATTGCGAAGCGTGTAGACGCGCCAGTCAAGCTGCTGTGGTCACGCGAAGATGATATTGCGCACGACCCATTCCGGCCGGGTGGAACGGTTGGGTTGAAAGGCGGCCTGGATGCGCAGGGGAAGCTCGTTGCCTGGCGGCACCATTTTGTGACCTTTGGCGATGAAAAGCATTCAACCTCCGGTGGCGGCATCGGACAGAACACTTACCCTGCGGGATTTCCGCCGGCCTATGGACTTTACACCTCTGTGCAGCCGCTCTCACTTCGCACCGGAGCTCTCCGCGCTCCTGGCGACAACGCATACTGCTGGGTGGCGCAGTCGTTTCTCGACGAACTGGCTCACGCTGCCGGGCGCGATCCACTTGAGTTCCAGCTTGAACTTCTCAGCAACAAGCAGTCCCCATGGTCTTCGGGAGAACACGACCCGGTGGGTGACCACGAACCTTCGGGACCGTCCGTGCTGATCCCGGAGCGCTTTAAAGGTGTGCTTGAGTTGGTCGCGGAAAAATCGGGCTGGGCTCATCGCAGCAAGACGCCTGGGCGCGGAATGGGAATTGCCGCGTGGTTCTGCCATTTGGGGTACTTCGCCGAGGTTGCCGATGTCAGCGTTGACTCACAGAACAAGGTGACAGTGCATCAGATCTGGGCTGCGGGCGATGTGGGAAGCCAGATCATCAACCCCGCGGCTGCCGAGAACATCTCGTTCGGCGGCATCGTCGAGGGAATGGGCCATATGGGGCAAGAGATCACACTGGAAGAAGGTAAAGTCCAGCAATCCAACTTCCAGAACCACCCGTTGATACGCATGCGGCAGGTGCCGAAGATTGAAGTGTATTGGCGCAAGACGGATTACGCGCCGACAGGCCTGGGCGAGCCGACACTGCCGCCAACATTGCCGGCAATAAGCAATGCCATCTTTGCCGCCACTGGCAAGAGGATTCGCACATTGCCACTCCAGCGGAGCGGGTTCAGTTGGGCCTGAGGTCTCTTGGCGATCTGCTTCGAGATCTAATCTCCAACCCGCATGCCGGGCACTGAAGGCTGAGGAATCCATTGACTTCTCGGGTTGCGGATGGAGAACCGGCTAACAGGCAGTTGCCTTCCGTTCCTGCCGGGTAGGCGAGCGCAGAAACACATCCGCGAATGAGCAGTTGTGCATAGTCAGCGAGCAAGCGAGATCTCAAAACCGACACATGGAGCGCCCGGCCAGGGTGGGGTACGTCGGCCGTTTGCCTTCTGAGGAAGCGGGTGCGCCGCCGGCCATAGAGAGCGACGTGGTTTTGCGTGACTGTGCCTCTGGATAGTAGTCTTCCTTGCGAGATTCGGAGGGAAGAGATGAAGAGGCGGCGCTTTCTCGCGGGCGGCGCAGCGTCGGCCGGCGCCCTTGCGGCGAGTGGCAACGGCCTGGTCCACGCGCTTGCGGTGCCGGCAGGGAATGCGTCGGTTGGCCTCGATTTGAACCAGCATCGGTTCGGGGTGAATTACACGCCCTCGCGGAACTGGTGGTTCTGCTGGAACGACTGGGTTGCCGGGCCGATCGAGCGGGACCTGGATGCGATTGCTGCGTTAGGAGCCGATCACCTGCGAGTGATGCTGATCTGGCCCTTCTTTCAACCCAATCCAAAGATTGTGAGCTGGGCGCACCTGGAGCGGCTGAGTCAGCTACTGGAACTGATGGGCGAGCGGCGTTTGGATGCCTTGGTGACGGTATTCACGGGGCAGTTGAGCGGGTGGTATTTTCTGCCGCCTTTCAATCGGCGGAGTGAGGGGTTCTTTACCGACGCGACAATGCTGGGCGCAGAGGAACTGCTGGTGCGCACCCTGGCCGGGGTTATGCGGCGGCACGATAACGTAATCGGGTTCGACCTGGGGAATGAGATCAATACGTGCTGGCAGGCAGAGACGACGGCGGGCGATGCGTGGATGAAGCGGATTCTGGCTCTGATGCACGAGGTGCTGCCGGATGGGGTGCACGTGAACGGGGTGGATCATCATCCGTGGTTTGCAGAAGACACGTTCAGCGCGCAGGCGCTGGCGGCGCAGCGCTTTCCGGTGATGCACTGCTATCCGTATTGGACGGGGGCGATGAAGTATGGCGGAGCGATGGACCCGCCGAGCGTGAAGCTGATGGCAGGGATGGCTGCGCTGATTCGCGCTTACGCCGGGGACGCGAAGAAGCCGGTGTGGACAGGGGAGTTCAACACCTGTATCGAGGAGCTTCCGGAGAAGGGGCAGGCGGCGTGGC
>DCFV01000020.1:0-7708 GCA_002314435.1 Acidobacteriaceae bacterium UBA1795
CAGACTGGCCGCAGCCGTGAAAACCCTGCGCAGTAGCAAGAAGCCTGCGGAGTTGCGCGCGGCTGCGACGGACAACAAGCTGTACACGCTGGCACTGCTGTATCCGGACAAGCGCTTTGCGAGCGAGTCCGATCAGGAACTCACCATCGTGGTCGATCCCGTGCGTGCGCGATTCAGCTCGTGGTACGAGTTCTTTCCGCGTTCGACGGCAAGCGAACCGGGCAAGCACGGCACATTTTCCGACTGCGAAAAGCGGCTGTCATACGTGGCAGAGATGGGCTTCAACGTTGTCTACCTGCCGCCGATCCACCCCATCGGCCGCACCTTCCGCAAAGGGCCGAACAACAATCCCGTCTGCAAGCCGGGCGACCACGGCAGTCCGTGGGCGATTGGCGCAGAGGAGGGCGGGCACAAGTCGATTCTGGCGGATTTGGGCACGCTGAAAGACTTCAAGCACTTTGTGGCAGAAGCAAAGAAGCTTGAGCTCTCCGTGGCAATGGACATCGCATTTCAGGCGGCGCCGGATCATCCGTATGTGCGCGAGCACGAGTCGTGGTTCCGCAAACGGCCAGACGGGACGATTCAGTACGCAGAGAATCCGCCGAAGAAGTATCAGGACATTTTCCCCTTCGACTTTGAGAGCGAAGACTGGCGCGGGATGTGGGAGGAGTTGAAGAGCATCTTCCTCTACTGGATTGATCTGGGCGTGACGATCTTCCGCGTGGACAACCCGCACACCAAGGCATTTGCGTTCTGGGAGTGGGCGATTACGGAGATCAAGCGCGACCACCCGGAGGTGTTCTTTCTGGCCGAGGCCTTTACGCGGCCCAAGATCATGTATCGGCTGGCGAAGCTGGGATTCGGGCAGTCGTACACCTACTTTCCGTGGCGCAACGGCAAGCGCGAGATCACCGAGTATTTGACGGAGTTGACGCAGACGCCGGTGCGCGAGTTCTTCCGGCCGAACCAGTGGCCGAACACGCCGGACATTCTGACCGAATTCTTGCAGATGGGCGGGCGGCCTGCGTTTGCGATCAGGCTGATGCTGGCTTCGACACTGGGCGCGAACTATGGCATCTACGGACCGCCGTTCGAGATGCAGGAGAACGTGCCGGTGCGGCACGGCAGCGAGGAATATCTCAACTCAGAAAAGTACGAGATTCGCCACTGGGATCTTGAACGGCCCGACAGCCTGCGGCCGCTGATCGCGCGAGTGAACGCGATCCGCAACGCAAACGTGGCGCTGCAGAACGACTGGTCCCTGCGCTTTCACGCGACGGACAACGAACAGCTGATTGCGTACACCAAGGAGTCGGAAGACCGCAGCAACCTGATTCTGACCATCGTCAACCTGGACCCGCGCTACATGCAGAGCGGCTTTGTGACGCTGCCGCTTTGGGATCTGGGGATTCCGGAGGATCGCGCCTTTGAGGCCGAGGACCTGCTGAGCGGCGAGCGCTACCTATGGAACGGGCCGCGCAACTACGTGCAGCTGAACCCGACGCAGTATGCGGGGCACATCCTCAGGATTCGTCGCCGGCTGAAGGCGGAGACGGACTTCGAGTATTTCCTGTAGCTGCGAAAAGACGACTGGCCCGCTGCGCTGGATGCTGAAGATGGATAGTTGGACGAGTTGGCTTGCGAACGGTGGGCAACGACTGCTGGAAGCGGCGCTGGTGGAGTGGCTGCCGCGCCAGCGCTGGTTCGGGGCCAAGGCTCGGACAATCGACTCAGTGTGTTTGTTGCGCTGGGCTGAAGTGCCGCTGGAGCCGCACGACGTTCCTGCACTGCTTTTGCATGTCACGGTTCGCTATGGTGGCGGCGATGGCGATGTGTATCAGGTGCCGGTGGCGCTGAGCATAGGCGGGGATGCCGAGAAGACGATTTCGGAGACACCGGAAGCGGTGCTTGTTCGGCTGAAGACGGTACAGGGCATCACCGCGCTGTACGAAGCTACCGTGCGCGAGGATGTGCGTCAGGCGCTGCTCGGGCTGATTGCGCGGAACGCTACGCTGCCGCTGCATCCAGCGGAAGATGTGGCGTTGCATGCAGGACGAATCGAGGCGCGCGCTTTCGCTGCGATTCCGCCCACGGCACACGACGCATCTCACATCGGTGCGGGCGAGCAGTCGAACACATCGATCCTTTATGGCGACAAACGGATTCTGAAACTCTATCGGCGGCTTGAGCCTGGCGAGAACCCGGACGTGGAGTTGGGGCGCTTTCTCTCGAAGAAAGCGATGTTCCCGCGGGTTGCGCCGCTGCTGGGCGCAATGACGATGACAGCGGATGACGGCGACCGCACCACGCTGGCAATGCTGCAGGGATTTGTGCCCAACGAGGGCGATGGCTGGGCCTGGTTCCTGACGCAGACGGGCGCGTTCTTCGCCGCCGTGGATGCAGCGCACGCAGAGGCCTCTGATATATGGCCAAACGCTGTGCGCACGACAGCAGAGACAGCGCTTGAGGCGGCTGCGCTGCTAGGCCGACGCACGGCGGAGATGCACCTAGCTTTGAGTACGCCCACAGAAGACGCGGCATTTTCGGCAGAGGCCGAGGCGTGCGCGTGTCTAGAGGAGGACGCGCGGCGCATCGAGGCCCAACTGGCTGTGGCTTGCGATCTGCTGCAGGCGAATCTCGCGGGACTGAGCGAGGCAATCTCCGAAACTGCGAACAGGCTTCTGGCGCGGCGGGACGCACTGACTGAGCGCATCCGCGCGCTTGCCGCGCTGCCAGCGGCGGGGCAGCGCATCCGCATCCACGGCGACTATCATCTGGGGCAGATATTGCGCACTTGTGAAGCGCCGGCGGGCGACTTCATGCTGATCGACTTTGAGGGAGAGCCAGCGCGCAGTTTGGCGGAGCGGAGAAGCAAGCAGTCGCCGCTGAAGGACGTGGCGGGCATGGTGTGTTCGTTTGCTTACGCTGCTTTCGCTGGGCTCGATGTGTTTCTGAAGACGGGGAGTACAGGCAGCGACGGCCGGGAGAAACTGACGGCGTGGGCCGCGCAGTGGGAGACGGCTGCGACGGCGGAGTTCCTGGCGCAATACAGGGAGACGATTGCGGCGAACCCTGCGCTGCTGCCGCCGGTCGCACAGGCAGAGGTGTTGCTGCGAGCCTTCGTACTCGAGAAGGCGCTCTATGAAGTTGTGTATGAACTCAACCACCGGCCGGACTGGTTGCACATTCCAATGAACGACATACTACGACAGTAAACCGCGCGAGGAAGGCTGACTCCGCCAAGCCGGGAATGCGTCCAGCCCTTCAGGCTGCAGCCGGGTGGAAGCACGAAAACCCAGACGATTCGCAGCGCTACTGAAGCGGCTTCGCGCGTGCTGAGCGAACGTGGTAGGCTTGGTGCGCTCGAACGACAGCCACCCTGCAGAGACTCTACAAAGGTTCCGGCAGAGGCGAGCATACAGGGCCAACACACATGATGCATACAGCCGCAAAGTCTCTCATCTGCTTCCTTGCCTTCACTGCTTTCATCGCCGTTGCACAACAGCCCGCGCATACTTTTAACGATCCATCGTTGCCGATGGATAAACGCATCGACAACCTTCTCTCGCTGATGACGACGGAGGAGAAAATTGCGTGCCTGGGCACGGATACGGCTGTGCCACGCCTGAGCGTCAGGAACATTGGCGCATCGGAAGGGATTCATGGCGTGGTGCAGCGGCAGCCGTGGGACGGTAAGCCGCCGGTGACGACGACGCAGTTTCCGCAGGTGGTGGGAATGGGCGAGACCTGGGACCCGGAACTGGTGCGGAAGGCTGCGGGCGTGGAAGGCTATGAGGCACGGTACATTACGCAGACAGCGAAGTATGATCGCCAGATACTGATGCTGTGGGGACCACAGTCGGACCTGGCGCGCGATCCGCGCTGGGGGCGCAGCGAAGAGGTCTACGGCGAAGATGCGTTCTTCAACGGCACGATGGCGACGGCGTTTGTGAAGGGCCTGCAGGGTGACGATCCGAAATACTGGCAGGCTGCGGCGTTGCTCAAGCATTTTCTGGCGAACAGCAATGAGGACGGACGTAATGGCTCGTCGTCGAACTTCGACCAGCGCCTGTTTTGGGAGTATTACTCGGTGCCGTTCCGCATGGCGTTTGAAGAGGGCGGCGCGAAGGCCGCCATGGCCTCGTACAACGCGTGGAATGGCACGGCCATGGCGGTGAATCCCATTCTACTCAGCATTTTGCGCGACCAGTGGGGCGTGGATGTGTTCTCAAGCGACGGCGGCGCGGTAGGCCTGCTGGTGAATCCGCGGCATCTCTATCCGAACCACGAAGCGGCGGTGGTGGCCTGCATTAAGAACGGCATCAACCAGTTCCTGGACAAATATGCCGACGAGACCAGGGCCGCACTGAAGGATGGATCGCTGACGGAGACCGACATTGACGCCGTGTTGCGGCCGAAGTTCCGCATCGCAGTTCGGCTGGGGCTGCTGGATCCGCCGGAGATGGTGCCTTACACACGCATTAAGGATGGGCCGGAGCCGTGGAACACGGAAAAGCATCGCGCGATCTCAAAGCAGATGGCGCTTGAGTCGATTGTGCTGCTGAAGAACGAGAATGCATTGCTGCCGCTGAAGAAAGACGCGGTCAAGTCGATCGCGGTGATTGGGCCACTGGCCGACTCAGTGCACTGGGACTGGTACGGCGGCACGCCTCCCTACACGGTGACGCCGCTGGAGGGAATCAAGAAGGCAGTGGGGCCGGATGTGAAGGTAACCTATGCGGCCACGGAGTTGGGCCATGCGGCGGTGGACGCGGCGCGAGGGGCGGATGCGGCGGTGGTGGTGGTCGGTAATGATCCGACCTGCGGACCTGACATGCCGCACGACTGGTATGGCACGCCGGAGGGCGACGGCGGCACGCTTCCCTGCTCCGTGGCAAGCGACGGGCGCGAGGGGCGCGACCGCGAGGCGATTGTGCTTGAGCAGGAGCAACTGGTGAAGCAGGTCTTCTCAGTGAATCCGCGGACGATCGTTGTGCTGGTGTCGAGCTTTCCGTTCGCCATTCACTGGTCGCAGACGCACGTACCGGCGATTCTGCACATGGCGCACACTTCGCAGGACGAAGGCACGGCGCTGGCCGAGGTGCTGTTTGGCGACTACAACCCGGGCGGACACCTGGTGGTGACGTGGCCCAGGTCGCACGACCAGCTACCACCGATGATGGACTACAACATCCGCAACGGACGTACCTATATGTACTTCAAGGGCGAACCGCTCTATCCGTTTGGCTACGGGTTGAGCTACACGACGTTCAAGTTCGCCAATCTTCGCACCAGTTCCGCACGGATGGCGAAGGACGGCACGGTGACGGTGAGCGTGGATGTGACCAACACGGGCGAGCGGGCCGGCGATGCGGTGGTACAGCTCTACGTGCAGCATCCGCGGTCGAAGGTCGAGCGGCCGGGCAGGGAGCTTAAGGGATTCAAGCGCGTGACGCTGAAGGCCGGCGAAACCAGGACCGTGGAGATTCAGCTGAAGGCTTCGACGCTGGCATGGTGGGACGAAAAACGGCCCGGCTTCCAGGTAGAAACCGAGCCGCTGCAGGTGCTGATTGGCGACTCCTCGGCCAACCTGCCGCTCACAACGACGGTGCAGGTGGAGTAGACCGGGGGATTGCCGCTTACTTGTCCGCGGGCGCCTTGGTGAGGAACATCGCGATGGCTTCGATCTCGATAAGCAGCTCAGGGCGGCAGAGGTGGGCCTGGATGCCTGTGGAAGCGGGCAGCGGATCGAGGCCCTGCTCCTTGAAGAACGCCGTGCGCTCCTCGTTGAAGGCGTCGTAGTCGCGGTCGATGTCGCGCAGGTAGCAGGTGGTGCGCACGATGTCGTGCCAGGTGCAACCCTCGCTCTCGAGCAGGCCTGTGATGTTCTGGAGCGTGCGGCGCATCTGCGCGCGGAAATCACCGATATGGACGCTGACGCCGTTCTCGTCGATGGAGGCGGTGCCGGAAATGAGCAGGATGGTTAGCCCGTTCAGGTCGATACGCGTGCCGCGCGAGAACGAGCTGGGCTTGGCGTAGGCGTAGGCCTCGTTGAGCACACCGAGATTGGTCATGGCGCGCTTCTGGATCGGCGCATGGGCGAGATTTTCCAACAACTTCCTGGCAGCGTTCACGTCTGTCCTCCAGATAATTTTTCCCCTCGACAGGCTGTTGACGTGCGCGCCATTTCCCGGGGTCCGCAATCGGAGTTTACCAAATCGAGCGCGACCGGGAGCTATGATCCACCTATGGAGACGCAGCACCGGCTGGGCGATATTCTGGCCAACGCGATTACGCACGGCGTGGGCGCGGCACTGGCCGTGGCGGGCGCGGCGTATCTGATGATTGTGGCTGCAACGCGCGGGACGGCGCTCACCGTGACCTGCTGCGCGGTGTTTGGCGCCACGCTGGTGCTGGTGTATGTGTGCTCCACGCTGTATCACTCGCTGGTGCGCACGCGGGCACGGCATGTGTTCCAGGTGCTGGACCACTCCTCCATCTATCTGCTGATTGCCGGGACCTATACCCCGTTCACGCTGGTGGCGCTGGGCGGCGCAACGGGCTGGACGTTGTTTGGCGCGGAGTGGGCGCTGGCGGCGGCGGGCATTGTTTTCAAGAGCCTGGCCGTGGGCCGCTTTGCAGTGCTTTCGGCGCTGGTGTACCTGTTCCAGGGCTGGCTTGCGTTGTTTGCGGCGCGGCCGCTGGTGGGGGCGCTGGGCTGGAGCGGGGCGCTGTGGCTACTGGCGGGAGGGCTGGCCTACACGCTGGGCATCGTCTTTTTCGCCCTGGACCGGCGGCCGTACTTTCACGCGGCATGGCACATCTTTGTGCTGGCGGGGAGCGTGGCCCACTACTGCGCGATCCTGTTCCACATTGTGCCGATGCGCGGATGAGGCGGCGAAAGCGCCCTCACGTTGACCTTCCCTCGGAAAGCAGGTAAACTACCTTAGTTTGGCGATTCCTGCCTGTCGCTGTGGAGCCAATCGCTCGCCCGAAACAGAAACGGGGGCTTGAGCGAGCCGTAGCGCGGAAGTATCCGCCCGAGCTATTTTGCATTGGATGAGCGCACGCGAGGCGTGGTGCTCTGGAGGGTTTATGTACGCGGTCATTCGCACCGGTGGAAAGCAATATCGGGTCGCTCCCGGCGACGTGGTCAAGATCGAGAGCATCCCGTCGGAGAATCAGACGGTCGAGTTCAGCGATGTGCTGGCCGTCTCCGGCGAGCCCGGCACGGTGGCCAAGCCCGCCACGGCCAAGGTAACGGCCGAGGTGCTGGGAGAGGGCCGCGGGAACAAGATCCTGGTGTTTCACCTGAAGCGCAAGAAGCAGTACAAGAAGCTGCAGGGACACCGCCAGAACTTTACCGAGGTGCGCATCAAGGCAATTGAGGCCGACGGCGTGACCTACACCGCCGCCAAGTAGGCGCGGAATCAAAGATAAGAAGGGGATTCGGCAATGGCACATAAAAAGGGTGGAGGCAGCTCCACAAACGGACGCGACTCGAATGCGCAGCGGCTGGGCGTGAAGGCCTTTGCCGGCGAAGTAGTCACCGGCGGCTCGATCATTGTCCGCCAGCGTGGCACCAAGATCAAGCCCGGCGCCCATGTGGGTCGCGGCTCGGACGACACGCTGTTCGCCAAGGTGAGCGGACGGGTGAAGTTCTCTGACCACGGCAACCGTGGCCGCTTTGCCTCGATCGATCCGATCG
>DCFV01000020.1:7979-11098 GCA_002314435.1 Acidobacteriaceae bacterium UBA1795
CTGAGTAAGCACTCAGACTCGATCGAAGTTCAAAAGGCCACGGCTTTGCCGTGGCCTTTTTGCCTGCCCGCACACTGACACAGAAAAGGCCGCCCCGAGAGGCGGCCTTGCCGATTTTGATGAATCGGGAGAGGGGCTACGACTTGGATTCGCTGCCCTGCAAGTTACTGCGAGTGAGCACCTTATCCACTACCTTCTCCACGTCGGAGAGGAAGAAGCTGTTGGCAGGCTGCTGTACGGCCACCTTCGTGCCATGGCCAAGAGCAGCGGCGATCTCGTTCCAGCGGTAAATTGCAGAACTGGGAGCGAGCACCACGGGCTTGCGCGCCTTTTCCGGCAGGGCACAGTACGTAACCCATACCGAGATTGCGCCCAGAATCATTGCCTCATAGAAGAATTGCACTGGCGCGGTCAATGAGGTGGTGCGCGACCAGAACGTGGCGAGGATAAAGTCGTCGGAGGCCATAACGCCGAAGCCTAGCGCGATGCCAAATGACAGATCGCGCACGGTCAGCCCAAGAGCGTTCATGCTGAGGCAGAGGAACGCCAAGAGGCAAAGCTCCAAGAGACTGACGGAGCGCATGAGCGCATAGGCAACATCAGGAATCAGCATGACTCCCTGGTGGGAAAACGAAATGGAAGACATGCCAACGATCAGTGAGGCCAGCGTCGTCCACCGGAAAACCACCGTGCCCAGCCGCATCAGTCCGACGAAGGGAGAAAGGGCGGCGCGGAATATCTCAGTGCAAACGAAAAACAGCGTGACTGCGCTGGCAATGTACACGGCCCAGTAGCTGTAAAAGTAAAGGGGAAAGAAAAAGGCCTGATGGCCCGTGGGCTGGGCCTGCAGGTAGAGCAGTGCCAGAAGCACAGGCATGGACCCAAGACGGAGAGCCAGATAGGTGCCCATGGCCGGGTAGCGGCGCTGGAGATCTTTCTTCCAGAAAATAAACCCGGCAACGGCCCAGAGCAGAAACTCCGTCGCGCTCATCACGGACATGGCGAAGTTCAATGGCATATTCGGCCCCTACCATCCTGAAGGCTCAATCAGGATAGCGCCTCGCTGATCTGGATTCCAAGGCAAACCGGGGCGGCCAGTAGCACTTTAGTGCTACCACGGAAACTATATTGATACCGGCTTAATTGCCGCTGGGCGAGCAGCCCATGCCCGGTCCGCAGCCCGGGGAAGGCAGAGAGGCCGTAGCGGACTGATGGCTGACGATTGGATTACTGTGCGAGGGCGCGGAGGAGAAGGAAGCAGCGGCGGCACCGGCAACGACCACAGCGAAGGCGAAGATGCGAAGAGCGAGTTTCATAATTGGTAACCCCTTAACGAAAACTGTTGACGAAATAGTGGTGCACTAACACCTTGGATAGTAGCTCCGAATTTTATGTAAGTCCATATATTTCATATAGTTCCATAGGTTTCCAAGGTCTTAGGTACTAACGTCACATAGCACACGAGTAATACGCTCAAAGGTACCCTATATGCGGGTGACCAGGTTCCGGTCGTCACCTGGGGTCCACATGGTAAAATTGCGTTAGGCGAATTCGCTCCTAGCCCACGTTTTTTCAGTCGGTTATTCCCCTTGTGCGGCATGCGGAAACTGGCCCGTTTTTGACGCGCTTGTGCGGTGCGGAGCGAAAATCCTGCGAATGGAATCCTATGGCGACCCAAGCACCCGAAAATCCTCTTCCCGAAGAGAACGGCAACAACGGCAACTACACAGGCGAGAACATCAAGATCCTCGAAGGTCTTGAGGCAGTGCGCCTGCGGCCTGCCATGTACATCGGCTCGACCGGCGAGATGGGTCTGCATCACCTGGTATACGAGGTGGTGGACAACTCGGTGGACGAGGCGCTGGCCGGCTACGCCAAGAGGATTGAAGTCACGATCCACGTGGACAACTCGATCACGGTGACCGATGACGGCCGCGGCATTCCGGTGGACATGATGCCGGTGGGCAACGGGCAGATGATGCCGGCTGTGCAGGTGGTGCTGACGAAGCTGCACGCAGGCGGCAAGTTCGACGCCTCGAACTACAAGGTGTCGGGCGGACTGCACGGCGTGGGCGTGAGCTGCGTGAACGCGCTTTCGCAGGAATTTGACGTAGAGGTATGGCGCGACGGCAGCACGTGGGAGCAGGACTACTCCTGCGGTGCGCCGATCAGCGAGCTGCGCAAGGCGGGCACTTCAAAGAAGCGCGGCACGAAGGTGCACTTTCTGCCGGACCGGTCCATCTTCACGGTAACCGAGTACAACTACGACACGCTGGCACAGCGGCTGCGCGAGCTGGCCTTCCTGAACAAGGGCCTGGAGATCACGCTCACCGACGAGCGCACCGTGGATCCCAAGACCGGCGACTCCAAGCGTGCGGAGTTCAAGTACGCAGGCGGCATTGGCGAGTTTGTGAAGCACCTGAACCGCGGCAAGAGCGTATTGCACGACAAGCCGATCACGATGGAAGCGATGCGCGACAACGTGGAGATCGACATCGCGCTGCAGTACAACGACAGCTACTCCGAGACGGTGTTCAGCTTTGCCAACAACATCAACACGGTGGACGGCGGCACGCATCTGTCGGGTTTCCGCACCGCGCTGACGCGCACGATCAACGCTATCGGCCAGTCGCTGGGCCTGTTCAAAGACATGAAGGAGAACCTTTCCGGCGACGATGTGCGCGAAGGATTGGTGGCGGTGGTCAGCGTGAAACTGTCGCAGCCGCAGTTTGAAGGACAGACCAAGGGCAAGCTCAACTCCGACATTGCCGGCTCAGTGCAGGCTTTTGTGAACGAGCGGCTCGGCGCCTTCCTGGAGCAGAACCCGCCCGTTGCAAAGCGCATCATCAACAAGGCAATTGACGCTGCGCGCGCTCGTGAAGCTGCGCGCAAGGCTCGCGACCTGACACGGCGCAAGGGCGCCCTGGACGGCGGCGGCCTGCCCGGCAAGCTGGCCGACTGCTCGGAGCGCGACCCCAGCCGCTGCGAACTGTACCTGGTGGAGGGTGAAAGCGCAGGCGGCACAGCCAAGCAGGGCCGCGATCGCCGCTTCCAGGCCATTTTGCCGCTGAAGGGCAAGATTCTGAACGTGGAAAAGGCACGCTACGACAAGATGCTGG
>DCFV01000020.1:11363-13018 GCA_002314435.1 Acidobacteriaceae bacterium UBA1795
TGCTGGGCCACGAAGAAATCCGCGCTATGATTACCGCGCTCGGCACGGGCATTGGCAAGGACGACTTTGACCCCGCGAAGCTGCGATACGGCAAGATCATCCTGATGACCGATGCCGACGTAGACGGATCGCACATTCGCACGCTGCTGCTGACCTTCTTCTTCCGCCACATGACGGAGCTGATCAAGCGCGGCAACGTGTTCATTGCCCAGCCGCCTCTGTTCAAGATCAAGAAGGGACGCAGCGAGCAGTACGTGAAGGATGAGCGCGCACTGAACACGGTAGCGGTGAATCGCGCCTCAGAGGGCATGATTGTGCGCCACGGCGAGGAGGCGAGCCGCATTGACGGCGCGGACCTGACGCGCTTTATGAGCCATTTGAATGAGTATCTCGGCTTTGTGGAGAAGGTGGACAAGCGCATCCGCAACGAGAAGCTTACTGAGCTGCTAGCTCGTGCCGAGCTGACGCACCGCGCGGACTTTGCCTCGAAGGCTGAGAGCGACGTACCCGAAAAGCTGGCCCAACTGCATGAACAGTTGGCGGCAGTGGCTGACGACTTCGGCTTCAAGGCTCTGCACGAGCCCGTGGAAGACGAAGAGCATCACACCTGGTCCGTGAGCATTGTGGATGCGCAGGGCGCCGAGCGCCGCATCGACTGGGTGCTTGCCTCCAGCCCCGAGTTTCGCCAGATGATGGCCAAGTACGGGCAGATCAAGCAGTACCTTGAGCCACCATTCCTCATTGAGTACGCAAGCAAGGCCGCCGCTGAGCCTGACGAGGCTGAAGGCGCAGAAGGCGAAGAGGGCGCCGAGACCAAGAGCAAGGCACCGCGCCGCGCGTCGCGCATTTCGCGCGAACCGATGGAAAAGCAGACAGCACGCGAGCTGTTTACCTACATCGTGGAGCAGGGCAAGAAGGACTACGATGTGCAGCGCTACAAGGGGCTGGGCGAGATGACCGCGCCGCAGCTGTGGGAAACCACGATGGACCCCGAGCGCCGCACGCTGCTGCAGGTGAAACTCGAAGACATTGCCGAGACCGAAAACATCTTCACTACACTGATGGGCGAAGACGTGGAAGCACGGCGGAAGTTCATCGAGGACAACGCGTTGGATGTGAAGAACCTCGACATTTAAGTCGAGAGGGGTTTGGAAGAGAGCCGTTCACCCGCTGGCAAGCGGCTCTTTTCATTGGACGGGGAGTCCTAAGCGCACGGCTACTTCCATGGCTCCAATCACCCTACTCGGGTTTGCATTGAGCGAACATGGGACGAATCAGCCCGTACCGCTGGTTTGCGTGATACCTATCACTGTTTGGGCTGCGAGCCGCGCCTAGCTCGACATATGAATATCGATAAACTCTCGACTTTCTTGACTGCTCAGCGTATCGCACCGCACGCCTCTCCCCTCGCTAACTCCGAAAGATCGCCTGCGTGTGCTCTTCTGCGGCTGCAGGTACGCGATTATGAGTAGGACCGATATCGCAGACGCGATACGCAAACTGCAAACGAGCGAGGCTCAGCTTGAAATAGGTCACGCCATTGGCCGCGCTGAGCAAACGGCCACCAGTGCAGCCGCAACAGAGCCGTGTTAATTAGATTTTTAGAATCTATAGATTAGGTTGGTGCCGGGAGGGGGGGTCGAACCCCCATGACC
>DCFV01000009.1:0-8509 GCA_002314435.1 Acidobacteriaceae bacterium UBA1795
AGAGCAAGAGTCTGCCCAAGCACGCGCTGGCCGTGGAGGCCTGCGTAGCTGCCTGTGGCGAGGCGGAAGCCGACCGGCTGGGGCTGGGCGGCGAAACGCGCGCTTCCCTGCTGAACCTCTACTCGACCACTGCCCTGCTCCACGACTTCGACTACGAGCGGCACCCGACGCCGGAGCAGCACCCGCTCGTGGGCGTGAAGGAACTGGAGCGCTTGGGCTGGCCCGCGGAGTTGCGCACGGCCATTCTGGGGCACGCGGAGTACTCGGGGGCACCTCGCGTGACGCACCTCGACAAAGCTCTGTTTGCCTGCGACGAGTTGGCAGGCTTTCTGACCGCTTGCGCGCTGGTGAAGCCGACCCGCTCGATTGCCGATGTGGAGGTAAAAGGCGTGCGCAAGAAGATGAAGGACAAGGCATTCGCGCGGGGGGTGAACCGCGACGACGTGATCCAGGGCGCGGCCGAGTTGGGCGTGGATCTGGATGCGCACATCGAGTTCTGCATCCGGGCGATGCAGCGGCGTGCAGCGGAGCTTGGGCTGTGAGGGCAGTCACAGCTCAACGTTCACTGTGCGTTTCGTTGTTCTCAGTTCGGAGTTCTTCGTTCATGGTTGATGAGGACAGGCCTGAGGGGTGCGCCTGGTCACGGCGGAGCACTGGCTCGGGCTGCAATCCTGAAGTGGATTGCCTGAATCGCAAGAGGACACAACATGAAGAACCTTGCAGTATTGACCAGCGGAGGAGACGCACCAGGCATGAACGCCGCAATTCGCGCGGTCGTTCGCACGGGGCAGGCGCGCGGTCTGCAAACCTGGGGCGTGTATGAAGGCTACTCGGGCCTGATCGAGGGCAACTTCAAGCGGTTGGGGCCGCGGGATGTGGGCAGCATTATCCAGCGCGGCGGAACGGTGCTGGGCTCGGCGCGGTGCCCGCAGTTCCACACGGAAGAGGGCGTGGAGTTGGCGATCCGGCGGCTGCATGGCGCGGGCATCGAGGGACTCGTAGTGATTGGCGGCAACGGCTCGCAAACGGGCGCGCATGCGCTGCACAAGATGGGCTTTCCGGTGGTAGGTGTGGCGTCGACGATCGACAACGACCTGTACGGGTCAGACGTGACGCTGGGCGTGGACACAGCGCTGAACGTGGCGCTGAACGCCATCGACAATTTGAAAGTCACAGCTTCGTCGCACCGGCGCGCACTGCTGGTGGAAGTGATGGGGCGCAAGTGCGGCTACCTGGCGCTGATGGCGGGCATTGCCGGCGGTGCGGAGGCGATTGTGCTGCCGGAGATAGATGTAGTGCCGGAGCAACTGGCCGAGCGCATTCAGGATGTGTACCAGCGCGGCAAGCCGCACGCGATCGTCGTGGTGGCCGAAGGCGCAAACTACAACGCCGAGGGACTGTGCCAGTACTTCAGGGAACACGAGCTTTTGCGCGGATACGAGTTCCGTTCCACCGTGCTCGGCTACGTGCAGCGCGGCGCACCGCCCACGTGCGCGGACCGACTGCTGGGCACGCGACTCGGTTCCGAGGCAGCCGAGCAGATCATTGCCGGAAACCAGGGCGTGCTCGTGGGAATCATCACCGGACAGGTGACTACGACGCCGCTGGAAGAAGTAGTCGTCGGGAAGAAGCCACTCGACCCGTGGTTCCTGAAAGCTGCGGATATGCTGGCGCGGTAAGATCGGCCTCTGATGAGGCGATAACGTTTAACCGCAAGAAGGGCGCCCCCCGGGCGCCCTTCTTGCATGTGTGCGATATGGATTGATTACGCGCACGGGTTCTTTGCGCGGAGTTCGGCTACGATTTCGGCTGCCGCGGCGCGGGCCTGGTCAGCCTTGTCCGGCGGAAAGCTGATGGCGCCGACGCGGGCATGTCCGCCGCCGCCGTAGCGCTCGCAAATCTGCGCCAGGTTGACCATCGTCGCGGGGTTTGCCTTGGTCCACGGGTTGGAGCCCACGGCAACCTTCGTGCGGAAGCTGGACTTCGACAGACCGATGGAGTAGGTGGCCTGCGGGTGCAGGTAATACGGGATGAACTTGTTGAAGCCCTCGAGCAGGTGGTCGGTGATGTCGAAGAAGATCGTGCCGTCCTTCTCCTCGCTGCGTTCGCGGATAAGTTCGATGGCCTGCTGGTGGCGCTCAAGCAGCGGCGGCAGCAGAGGCGCGACAAACGGCTGCGCGAGCACTTCGGCAAGCGGCATCTCAGTGAGCAGCGGAATGAGACGCGGAATGAACTCCGGGTCCTGCGTGGACTCAATGATGAGGGTGAGTTTCATCGCAGGCGCAGGCATTTCCACGGCGATTTCAGGGCTCTCATAGAGTGCGCCGTCGACTATGTTGGCCCAGTAAATCATGTCGGCCATGGGTTCGGTGTTGAAGCCGAACTTGGTGGCGCCGATGTGTGCGAGGAACTTGGTGCAGGAAGTGTAGTTGGGGTCAAAGAACTTGCGGCTGCCGCAGACAGAGTCGCGCTGGCAGGCCCGGAAGTGCTCGTGGTCCGCAGGCGTAAGGAAAGCCGATTGATGGTGGTCGAACCACCATGTAATGTTCGGCGATGCGGAGTACTTGAAGTCTACGATAGCGTTCTCGTCGCCGGTAAACTCGCTCTCGTCAAAAAGGGCTCCGGCGCGATGAACAAGGCCGTGGTACTCATACGTGGCGCCGGGGAGGACGCACTCGCGGTGAAAGCGCGTGAAGAGCGAGGCGGAGCAAGCTCCGTCGAAACATTTATCGTGATAAAAGACCCGAACCCGCAAGACACACCACTCCCTGCTACAAAATCCGCACAAACCGGAAAGTTAAGGATCAAGCGCGGGGCTCGATGTGTCAAGGCGGCAGGACACGCGCAGGGGCGCGGGTAACGTGCGCCGCATGATGGTGTTGCAGCGCACGGCAGCAGCAGCGGGTGATGAGTAGAATCTTTGTGACGGAGTCCGCAGCAGGCTTGCCGAGGAGTGGAGATGGAGACGCCCGCACCCGCGCCGCACGAAACGCCCGCCACCCCGCCCCGGGAGTTGGACGCAGCGCCGGTAAAGCACGACATGGCCTGGGCGCTGCTGGGCGAAGACGGCCTGCGCTCCGGCTGGGCGGTGGGCTTGTTTGTGGCCGTGTTCTACCTGATCACGCTGGTGCTGGATACGGTGGCGGTAACGGTGGACCCGGCGCTCGCGCGCAGCACGTTTTCGCCGTTTACTGTGTTGCTGGGCGAGGCGCTGCCCGTTCTGGCGCTGGCGGGTGCCGGGCTGTTTCTGGCGCGGTTGCAGCAGCGCGACGTGGCCGCCTACCACTGGAGGGGCCCCAAGGCTTCAGCGCACTTTGCGGGCGGACTCGTTGCGGGGTTTGCTGCACTCACCGTGCTGGTGGGTGCGATGGCCGCAGGCGGATGGCTGCGGTTTGGCCAGGCCGCGCTGGACGGCGCGCACGCAGCAAAATACGGTGCGGTGTGGGCTGTAGCCTTTCTGCTGGTAGGCCTGTTTGAGGAAGGCTGCTTCCGCTGCTTTTTGCTGGCCGCGCTGGGGCGCAGCATAAACATTTGGTGGGCGCTATGCGCCGCGGCAACGACCTGCGCCGTAGTGGCGCTGCACGCGCATCCCAAGGGCGCGAGTGGGGTGTACCTGGTGGCGCTGCTGGGACTGGGTCCGTGCGCATGGCTGCACTGGAAGCGCGCTGAAGGCTCAGGCTTCTGGCAGGCGGCCTGGGTCACATCCACGGCCTTTGGGGCCTATCACACGGGCAATACCGGCGAGACGGCGATGGGTATCTTCACGGCTTCGTTCATCGGATTCATCTTCTGCGTGAGTGTGCGGTTGACGGGCTCGGCGTGGTGGGCAATCGGGTGCCATGCGGCCTGGGACTGGGCGGAGACATTTTTCTACGGCACGGCAGACTCAGGGTTTGCCACGAAAGGGCACCTGCTCACGACTACGCCCCAGGGCAATGCGCTGTGGAGCGGCGGCGCAGCAGGGCCCGAGGGCAGTCTGCTGATTGTGCCTGTGACCCTGGCGCTGCTGGGAGCCCTGCTGACCATCTATGGGCGCAGACGGGCAACGCAAGCGGCGCCCGAAACAGAACGGCTTGCAGGATAACCCGGTACGGCGAGGGTTGGCGCGGCGGTATCCTGTTGTTGACCGATGTCCAACTCAACGAGTGTTGTTTCTTCTCTGCGTAGAACGCGTGCGGGTACGCGGCGGTGGCTGCTCCGTCTGGTGTGGACGGCTGTAAGCCTGGTGCTGGTGCTGCTGGTGGCGGCAGGCGCGGGGCTTATGTGGCTGCGCGCGGCAGCAAAGGCGTCGCTGCCGGTGCTGGATGGCGACGTGCACACGAGTGGCCTGGTCGCTGCCGTGACGGTGCGTCGTGATGCGCATGGGGTTCCCCACATCGACGCGGCAAGCGAGCAGGATCTGTTTTTCGCGCAAGGCTACGTGACTGCTCAGGACCGCATGTGGCAGCTGGACGCCTTCCGGCGCAACGCCGAGGGTGAGCTGGCAGAGGTGATGGGCAGCCCGCTGATAGAGCACGACAAGGCACAGCGAGTGCTGGGTTTTCGGCGAACAGCAGAGCGGATCTACGCGGCTCTATCCGCGGACGAGAAGGCGCGGTTTGAGGCCTATGCGCGGGGCGTGAACGCGTACATCACTGCACACCAGGATGCGTTGCCGCCGGAGTTTGGGCTCCTGCACTACAAGCCGCGGCCGTGGACGCCGGTTGACTCGGTGGCTATCGGAATGACGATGGTGCAGATGCTGGACACGCACTGGGACGTAAAGCTGGCGCGCGAGCGCATCGCAGCAAAGCTGAACAACGTGAAGCTCGAAGCAGATTTGTACCCGGTGGGATCGTGGCGCGATCATCCACCGACGGGCGAGGTGGTGGACCTGAGCCAGCCGCACCCGGAGCCTCCGCCAACGACAGACGAGGACGACGAAGACGATCGCACGCAGACGCAGCTGGCTCCGATGGACGATTTGCACGCCGTGCGCGCGGCGATGGGTTTGCCAACGTGCGCGGGCTGCGCACCCGGCTCGAATAACTGGGTCATTGCGGGCGCGCACACAGCCAGCGGCAAGCCGCTGCTCTCTGACGACATGCACCTGGGGCTGACCGAGCCGAACATCTGGTACATGGCGGACCTGAAAGCGCCGGGGTATCACGCAGCCGGTGTAACGCTTCCCGGAATGCCCTACGTGATTGCCGGGCACAACGAGCATGTGGCGTGGGGCTTTACGGCTCTGTATGCAGACGTGCAGGACCTCTACGTCGAGGCGCTCGACGGCAGGGGCAACTACGAAGACGCGGACGGCGCGTGGAAGCCACTTGCAGTGGATCATGAAACGATCCGCGTGCGCGGCGGCAAAGACGTGACGGTGGACGTGCAGTCGACGGCGCACGGGCCGCTGCTGAATCCGATGCTGCCGAAAGAGCGCCGAGCCGTTGCGCTGAAGTGGACGCTCTATGACTCGACGCTGAACGCGCTGCCGCTGCATGCGATGAACACAGCCGCGAACTGGACGGGGTTTTCTGCAGCACTGGGCACGTGGTGCTGGCCCACACAAAACGTCGTCTACTCCGACGACCAGGGACACATTGCGTATCACGCAGTGGGCAAGGTGCCGCTGCGGCCGGATGGTCCAACCGGACTGCCCATTGAGGGGCACAGTCACACGTCGCAGGGCTACATTCCGTTTGAGCAGATGCCGAACGCGTTCGATCCGCCGGCAGGCTTTCTCGCAACCGCAAACTCGCGCGTAACGACGAAAAGTTCGCCGCAAAAGCTGTCGTTGGAGTGGGCGGACCCGTATCGCGCCGAGCGAATCTACAAAACACTGCAGGGCCGCGACGGACTGAAGCCGGCGGACCTGCTCACGCTCGAAACGGACATCTACAGCGAGGTGGACCAGGAGATGGCGCACCGGTTTGCCTACGCGATTGATCATGCAGCAGGCACCGACACGCGCCTGCGCGCTGCAGCGGACCTGATGCGCAGCTGGGACGGCAAACTGACAACAGATTCCGCAGCGGCATCGCTGGTGACTGGAACCCGCGCGGCGCTTTGGCCACTGATCTTGGAACCGAAGCTGGGCGCATTGGCAAAAGACTACGAGTGGAGCGAGCGGAACTTTGCCGAAGAAGAAATAGTGATGCATAACAACCCAAGTTGGCTGCCGCCGGGCTACAAGGACTGGGACGCGCTGCTGACCGAAGCTGTGCGGCGCGCGATGAACAACGGCAAAGCCCCGGCAGATGTGAGCCGGTGGAACTACGGCAGCTGGCACGTCGTCGACATTGAGCATCCGCTGACGAAGTTTCTTCCCTTCCTGCGCGGCGTGGCGGGGACGGGGGCGCTGCCCTTGAGCGGCGACACGACAACGGTCAAGCAGGTTGGACGGGCATTCGGCCCCTCGCAGCGCTTCACGATGGATTGGAGCAACGTGGACGGGTCGACGGAGAACATTGTGCTGGGTGAGAGCGGCAATCCACTCAGCGCGTACTTCCGCGATCAGTGGGACGACTACTACAACGGACGGACATTCGCGCTGCCGTTTACACCCGGGGCAGTGGCAGGCCAGACGCGCCACACGCTGCGCCTGCTGCCATGAAGACACCGCAGCAGCGGCGCGCACGCTGGATTGGCGTCGGTGTGGTGTTGCTCGCGGCGCTGGCAGCCGTGGCACGCCAACTGATGAGCGGCGCCTCGTGCGGACACGACTTTGATTTTCATTTGGTGAGTTGGTTCGACGCGCTGGCAAGCTGGCGTCACGGGATCGTGTATCCGCACTGGTCCCCAAGCGCAAACTACGGCGCGGGCGAGCCGCGGTTCGTGTTTTATCCGCCTGTGTCGTGGATGCTTGGCGCGGCGCTTGGCGGTGTGGTGGGCTGGCAGCTTGCGCCGGCCGCACTGACGTTTGTGTGCCTGGCGGGATGCGGGCTAGCGACACGGGCGCTGGCGCGGGAGAAGCTCTCAGAGGGCGCAGCCACACTGGCGGGAAGCGTGGCGCTCCTCTCCGGCTACTCGCTTTTCACTGCCTACGAGCGGTCAGATTTCGCGGAGCTGACGGGGGGATTCTGGATCGCGCTGCTGTTGCTGTACGCTCTGCGCGATCGTGTTCCCGGTAGCAAGGTCTGGCGGCGGGCGCTGGATGGCTCGACCGGGCCGCTGGCGCTGGTGCTCGCGGGAGCGTGGCTTTCCAACGCGCCGCTGGGCGTAATGGCAAGCTATATGCTGGCGGCAGTGGCGCTGGTAGCTGCGCTGGCCGAACGGACGTGGGCACCCGTGGTACGCGCGACAGTGGCGACCATGCTTGCGCTGGGACTGGCCGCTGTCTACCTGGTTCCGGCGGCGATGGAGCAGCGCTGGGCGGACATGCGGCAAATTCTGGACGACCCGGGCTACCGCGTTGAGATGAGCTGGATATTTGCGCAGCACGCTGACCCGGCTCTTGCTGTTCATGACGAAGTGCTGAAAAGAGTGTCGACGGTGAGCGCGCTGATGCTGGCGGTGGCGTTTGCGAGCTTGCTTGCATGTTGGCGGCGAGGACGGCTGCGCGGCGCGTGGCGGTGGTGGCTGCCGCTGGCCATGATTCCGGCGGTGGTGTTGCTGCTGCAACTGCCGTTGAGCGGCTGGATATGGAACACGCTGCCGAAGCTGCGCTATCTACAGTTTCCATGGCGCTGGCTGGTAGTCCTGGAGGCGCCAACGGGCATCCTCCTGGCCGCCGCGGTGTGGACCGAGCGCCCGCGTATGCGGATGCTGGTGACGAGCGTCTGCGCACTGGCGCTGGCAGGGTCGATCCTGGCGGGGGAACGCCTCTTCTACCAGACCTGCGACGACGAAGACTCTGTCGCGGGAATGGTGGCGACCTATCGCACGGGCGCTGGCTTTGAAGGAGCAGGCGAGTACGAGCCGCCGCTCGCGGACAGCTCGATCTTGTCAACGAATCTGCCAGACAGCTGCCTGACGCGCACAGCGACCGCGCCACTCGGCATTGCGAACGAATACGGCATCTACGAATGGACGACGGAGCAGCACAGCTGCGATGCCACATTTGCGACTTCTGCAGGGACCTCGCCCGAGCATGTGCGAATTGATGCCGACGCGCCGCAGGCCGGCTTCATGGTCCTCAAGCTGCGCAGCTATCCGGCATGGGCAGTGCGGGTGAACGGCGAGCTACAAGAGAAGCTACCCGAGCGCGAGGACGGGCTGATTGCGGTGCCAGTGGCGCCGGGTCGGTCGCACATTACTGTGGACTGGACCACGACAAAGTACGCCTGGGCAGGGCGCGCACTAAGCCTGCTGGGTTTGGCCTTGCTCACAGGCGTGTGTGCGCTGGAGCGGCGGTGGAGGCGGGCTCGGTTATCATAAGAGCGATGTCGACCGACGTGAAATCGCTGATTCAGGAAGGCGCAGAGCTGACCGACCGGGCGCTGAAGGCGCTGATTCCGACGGTGGAGACAGTGCCTGCGTCGATTCACGGCGCCATGCGCCACTCGACCTTTGCCGGCGGCAAGCGGCT
>DCFV01000009.1:8899-13537 GCA_002314435.1 Acidobacteriaceae bacterium UBA1795
GCCTTGGACAACGACGACCTGCGCCGAGGCAAACCCACGTGTCACAAGGCGTTTGGTGAAGCCATTGCGATCCTGGCCGGTGATGCCCTGCAGACGCGCGCCTTCGAAGTGCTGTCTGGCCTCGATTGTCCGCCTGCCTCCACGGTGCAGATCATCGGGCTGATCGCAAACGCGGTGGGCACGGTAGACGGCATGATCGGCGGGCAGGTGATGGACATTGAAAGCGAACACGCCAAACCGACGCCGGAGTTGGTGGAAGCCATTCACCGCGCGAAGACCGGCGCGCTGATCCGCGTAAGTGTAGTGGCTGGCGGCGTATACGCCGGCGCTACGGCAGACGACGTAGCGCGGCTGGACCTCTTCGGGCGCAAGGCCGGGCTGGCCTTCCAGATCGTGGACGACGTGCTGGATATGACGGTCGACTCCGCACATCTCGGCAAGACGGCGGGCAAAGATCTCGCAACCGAGAAGGCGACGTGGCCGGCAGTCTTCGGCATCGAACAAAGCCAGCGCGACGCGGCTAGCCTGATCGAAGAGGCCTTTGCGGCATTGGCTCCCTACGGCAGTCGCGCCGAAGGGCTGAAGTCAGTGGCGCGTTATCTGGTGGAGCGAAAGAACTAGCTCCGCATCCAATGGAAAGAACGACAGAGGGACTGCAGGCCGCAGTGCGGCCGCGGTACCCGTATGGCGGGAGTTGTATTGTGTTTCGCAAACTGTTGAAGTCAAAGATTCATCGCGCCACCGTGACCAAGTCGGACCTGAACTACGAAGGCAGCATTGCCGTGGATGCGGCGCTGCTGGAGGCGGCCGATATTCAGCCTTTCGAAGCCGTGCACGTCTGGAATGTGTCGAACGGGAGCCGCCTGCAGACCTACGCCCTGCCGGTGGAGCGCGGGGGCGGAGAGATCTGCCTGAACGGGGCCGCAGCGCGACTGGCACAGGCTGGCGATCTGGTAATCATCGCGAGCTTCGCGTGGCTGGACGAAAAGGAAGTCGCGGCGACCAAGCCCAAACTGGTCTTCGTAGATGCGCAGAACCGGATTGCCGACGTGAAGGGCTGAGGGATGTTGACCGAAGACCAGATCGTCATCGCGCTGCGCGACTGCTTCGACCCCGAGGTGAAGCTGAACCTCGTTGACCTGGGGCTGATCTACGGGGTGGAGACCGGGCCTGACCCGGACTCGACACCGAAGTGGCCGCGGCAGTGGGTCAAGGTGACGATGACGCTCACTACGGACCAGTGCCCGGCAAGCGGACTCATCTTCGAGCAAGTGCACAACCGGCTGCTGGGAATTCCCGGCATCAGCAAGGTAACGGTGGACCTGGTGTGGGAGCCGAAGTGGACGCCCCACCGAATCAGCGAAGCGGGGCGGCGCCAGTTGGGGCTCTAGTCGCTCTAGTCTTCCTTGCGCAGCAGGTCGGGAGACTCATTGGCTTCGACAAAGGCCTCGCGGCGAGCCGAGATCTCGCTGACCCTTTCCTGCACTTGCCCGACAAGGTGCTGCACCTGATTCATAAAAGAAGGCAGTTCATGCCACCAGGCGCGCAGCGTGTCCTGATGGTCGAGTAAAGCAAGGGCGGTGCCAGCGGCGGCAACAGCCATGCCACTGCGGCGTTGGCGGCCGAGGATCAGCAAGCCCCCAGCGACCAGCGCGGTGCCCGCGGCAACGTTGACCCAATCGACGGGCTCTACGGGCGTGGCAGACTCAGAAGCCAGGTCGTGCCGGCGGCGGAGAATCGATACAGCACTCATGATTGCCTCGCTTTCCGGCCGCATCTCAGGCGGCCCACACACGGCGTTAGTCCAGGTCGAACTCGCGCAGGGGCTTGCCCTCGGGGGCATCCTTCGCCTTGCGCAGTGCCTCGGCAAACTTTTTTTCTAGCAGATCTGCCTTGTTCTTTTCCGCGTCGACCGACTGGCGGAAGATCGATTCCTTGCGCTCTTCCTGCGCGCGCATGGCCTGGGCTGCGGTTTCAAGATCCTCGAACATCCGCTTGCGCGGTGCCGAGGTGTGGCTCACCACCAGGCCGGTGGCGGCATCAATTCTGAGCATAGCCCCGCAATCGGGGCAGGCTACTTCAAACGTGTCGGCTTGCTTTGATTTCGCCATCTCACCTCGCATTGTAGGCGCTTCTCGGGCCAGTTGCACAGATGGGCTACTTCGACTCAGATGCTGGATGAACGTGCAGGATCACGCGACGATACGACGTGAGCTGCGGCGAGCCATTGTCCGTGACAGCGAGGATGATGTGCGCGGTGCCTGAGCCCTTGCAGGGAATCATCGGCAGCCAGAACAGGCGACAGGGAGCGTCCACGCGGAGGGTGAGCCGTGGCGTGTCAGCGCCGGAGAGAGTAACCGCAGCCAGGTTGCCATCGGCCGTTCCCGCCTCTGCGTAATGGAACCAGTGGAAAGCGAGCGGCTGGCCATCGGGATCCTTACTCGCGCTGGCGTCGAGAGTGAACGACTGACCCACTGTGACGTCCATTTCGATTGGATCGGTGCCGGTCTTGCCGTCAACGACGGCGAGGGGGTTGTGGTTGGCGTGGGCAAAGTCGGCGACGGTCCACGCCATCCGTGCGGCAAAGTCGTTTTGGAAGGCGGTGCGCCAGCGCCAGATGGTGGCCTGGTCGGAGACGTGCTGCTCGCCGTCGATGCCGAGAACTGTGTCCTGCGACGTGACGCGGAAGAACTCATCGCCGCCCTGGGTCCAGATGGGGTGAGCTTCGCCGAAGGGCTGTCGGTAAACGTAGCGGCCGCCCCAGCCGCCCCAGTCGGGCCGGCGGTAGGCGTTGAGGCCGTTATCGATCAGACCGAGGAAGGACGGCGTGTCGCCTTCCATGATGAACATAAATCGCGGGTAGACCTTGCCCAGGGGGCCCTGGTTGCGAATGTGCTGGTCGAGCCACTCGTTGGTGACAGTGGTCCAGTCCGCACCCTCGCCATTGCGGTAATAGCCGTCGCCAGAGATTCCAGTCCAGGTGGCATAGAGATACTCGCCGGATGTCGGGGAGGAGGGCGAGACGATGTAGAAGAGGCCGGGAAACTCGCGGCGGATCCACGGGCCTGCGTCGTCCTGATCGCTGATGGAGTAGACGCGGAGGCGGGCGATGAGTTCGGCCAGCTGCACAGGGGCAAGCGTGGCACGGGCGTCGATCAGCGCCTGCGCCAGGGTATTGGCGCCACCCCAGATGCAGACCCACAAGGGTCGCGAATCGTCGCGCTGGGCGGCGGCCAGCAATGCCTGGGAGCCGGGCGAAGACTCGCCAGGGCCGGTCGCGGCCAAGCCGTAGGCCGTCTGGCCGTTGAAGACGCGTGCGGCGAGATCGGCAGCGACAGGCCAGCCCTGAGCGTGCAGCAGGAGACTAGGGCGAACCTGCGCGTAGGCGTCGATGAGCTGACGCATGGTTTCGGGGTGCGTGGCCGCCTTCTGCCATGTGGAGGTGGTGGCGATCATGGCCTCGAGGTCGATCTCGTTCGAGTAAAGCAGGAGGCGGACGAAGGACATCTGGTCGTCGGGCTCGTTGCCTATATCGCTGATGATGACAACGCGGGGGTGGCTGGCGAAGGTATCGACGTGCGTGGGCGGTAGAGCCTGGGCGGGCAGCAGGATGGCGGAATTGAGAAGGCACGCGGCCAAGAGGCCGGTGCGCTTGGCTGGCTTCATGGAGCGCTCCAAAAAAGAAGGACCATTGTGCGGCATGGAGGCGGGATTGCGCCAGCGCGCGGAACGAATCCGGTGGAGCCATGGTTTCCCTGCCCCGGAACGGCAAAGGCCCTGCTCGCTGGAGCAGGGCCTTCGTTCTTGGATCGACTAGCAAAGCGCTAGCGCGTGTGCAGAGGCTTCTTCTGGGCCGAGGCAATTTTGGCTTCGGCTTCGGCGATGCGGTGGAGGGCTTCGTCGTACGCATCTTCGCTGTCGCCAGCCTGTTTCCACTCGGAGACGCCGCGGTCGAGTTGCTTCTCTGCGCGAGCCACATCGATCTCTTCGGGCTTGAGGGCGTCGTTCGCGAGAATGGTGACGCGGTCGGGCAGAACTTCCACGAATCCCCAGCTGACGTTGTAGATCTCGCCATCGCAGTCGCCGCCGTGCAGGGTGACGTCGCCGGCGCCGAGCTCCGCCAACAGCGGCGCGTGGCCGTAGAGCGGCTCAAAGTAGCCATTCTTAGCGGGCAGCTCGACCGAGTCGGCCAGCGTCTCAAACAGCACCCGCTCGGGGGTGACGAGCCGTACACGGAGTTGATTGGTTGCGTCTGCCATAAATACCTTTCAGGGATCAGAGGTCGGAGATCAGAGATCAGGGTGCAAGCGCCGCATCTGATCTCTGAAACCTGATCCCTGACAACTGCTCTTACGCCGTGGCCTTGAGCTGCTCGGCCTTTTCCAGCACTTCTTCAATCGCGCCCTGCATGTAGAACGCCTGCTCTGGCACATCGTCGTACTTGCCTTCGATGATGCCCTTGAAACTGCGCACCGTATCGGCAATCTTGACGTAGCGTCCGGGAATACCGGTGAACTGCTCGGCCACGTGGAAAGGCTGCGACAGGAACTTCTGCACTTTGCGGGCGCGGGCCACGGTGAGCTTGTCCTCTTCAGAAAGCTCGTCGATGCCCAGAATGGCGATGATGTCCTGCAGGTC
>DCFV01000009.1:13819-14110 GCA_002314435.1 Acidobacteriaceae bacterium UBA1795
CCTGCAGGTCCTTGTAGCGCTGCAAAATGCGCTTGACGCCCTGCGCCACGTCGTAGTGCTCCTGGCCAACAACGCGCGCGGTCAGAATGCGCGAGGTCGAAGCAAGAGGATCGACGGCCGGGTAAATGCCGAGCTCAGAGAGCGGACGGCTCAACACGGTGGTGGCGTCCAGATGGGCGAAGGTGGTGGCCGGCGCGGGATCTGTCAAGTCGTCAGCGGGCACGTAGACAGCCTGCACAGAGGTGACCGATCCTTTGCTGGTGGACGTGATGCGCTCCTGCAGCTCGCCCA
>DCFV01000009.1:14373-14540 GCA_002314435.1 Acidobacteriaceae bacterium UBA1795
CGCTCCTGCAGCTCGCCCATTTCGGTGGCAAGGTTGGGCTGGTAGCCCACAGCCGACGGCATACGGCCGAGAAGCGTGGACACCTCAGAACCTGCCTGCGTGAAACGGAAGATGTTGTCGATGAACAGCAGCGTGTCCGCACCCTCTTCGTCGCGGAAGTGCTCGGC
>DCFV01000009.1:14855-17427 GCA_002314435.1 Acidobacteriaceae bacterium UBA1795
GGCTCGGTCATCTGGCCGTAGACCAGTGCGCACTTGGACTCCTCGAACTTGCCTGGCTTGATCACGCCTGACTCGGACATTTCGAGCCAGAGGTCGTTGCCCTCGCGGGTGCGTTCGCCGACGCCGGCGAAGACGGAATAGCCGCCGTGGTTCTTCGCAACGTTGTTGATGAGCTCCATGATGACGACGGTTTTGCCGACTCCGGCGCCGCCGAACAGGCCGATCTTGCCGCCCTTCAGGAAGGGCTGGATGAGATCGATGACCTTGATGCCCGTCTCGAACATCTCTTCGCGCGTCGACTGCTCGTCGAAGAGCGGCGCGGGGCGATGGATTGGCTTGCGCTCGTGCTCGCCGATGGGGCCGAGTTCATCGACCGGCTCGCCGATAACGTTGATGACGCGGCCGAGGGTTTCGCGGCCCACGGGGACGCGGATGGGGCCGCCGAGGTCGATGGCCTTCATGCCGCGGACCATGCCGTCAGTGGCTTCCATGGCGACTGTGCGTACACGGCCCTCGCCCAGGTGCTGCTGCACCTCGAGAATGACGCTGATGGGCGTGGGCACGGTGAAACCTTCGCTGGTGACGCGCAGCGCCTGGTAGATGGGCGGCATCGTCGCTTCTTCAAACTGCACGTCCACCGCGGGACCGGAGATCTGGATTACCTTGCCGATGTTCTCTGCCATTTTTTTCCTCGGGGACCGGAGCCCCCCAACAGATTTCTGCCGAAAGTGCTGCGCTAAACAGACCGCGCCGTTGAACCGTTAGAGCGCCGCGGCGCCCGAAACAATCTCGATGATCTCCTTGGTGATGGCCGCCTGGCGCACGCGGTTCATGTGCAGCGTCAGGGCGTCGATCATGTCGGAGGCATTGTTGGTGGCCGAATCCATAGCGGTCATGCGGGCGGCGTGCTCTGCCGCAACCGACTCTGCCATGGCATGAAACAGCACAGAAGCCACGTACTGCGGGATGAGGCCCGAGAAGAGTTCCTCGGCCGGCTGTTCGTAGATGTAGTCGACTTCCGCGGTGCCGAACTTCTTTGCTTCCTCGTCGGCCTCTGTCGTGTCAATCGGCTCCAGCTCGATACCGGCTGAAATAGCAGCCTCGGCTGCGCGCTCGCGCTCCGCGGCCGTCGGCTCAACGACGCCGGCGATCTGCGGGCTGCCAATCTTGATAAGCGGCAGCAGCTGCTCCACAACGAGTCGCTGAGAGATGACTGACTTGAACTCGTTGTAGACGACGTAACAGGCGTCGATCTCTTCGTGAACGTAGCGGGTAATGATGGAGTGCGCGAGGTCGAAGACGCGATTGGCGTCAAGCTTCTCTAGCATGCCAGGGTGGTCGCCGGTGACCTCGATCGAGGACTTGCGTTCGCGCTTCTGTACGGTGCGGCCGTCTTCGGTCTGTTGCTCAACATACTCGGCTGCGGGATAGCGGCGGCGCATCTGGTCGCGGCCCTTGCGGCCCACGGCTTCGACGTCGATTTCCTTGCCCGTGTTGCCGGCAATGAACTGGTGGGCGATCTTGAGGATGTTGGCGTTGAAGGCGCCCGCGAAGCCCTTGTCGCCGCTGATGACGACCAGCAGAATGCGTTTTTCAGGCCGCGTGAGAAAAAGCGGATGGCGCAGGTTGCCGGTCTGCTCATCGAACAGTACGACGCGGCGGACGAGCGACTCAAGCACGCTGGAGATCATTTTGGCGTAGGGCCGCGCTGAGAGAGCGCGCTCCTGCGCACGGCGCAGCTTGGCGGCCGAGACCATCTTCATGGCCTTGGTGATCTGCCGCGTGTTTTTCACGCTGCGGATGCGGCGCCGGAGATCGAGGACGTTTGCCATTATCAGTTCTCAGTGAACAGCAATCAGTGATCAGGAGCGGGGACCGGTGCGATCTCCGCTCCTGGCTCTTATGCGGTGACGGCTTCAGACTTCTCCGCAGTGAAACCGGCCTTGTATTCCTTCAGGGCGGCGTGGAGGCGGCTGCGCAGGTCGTCGTCGAGCGACTTCTTCTTGGTGAGGTCGTCGAGCAGCGTGGACTGCGCGGTGTCGAAGTACGTATAGAGCCCGTCCTCGAAAGCGCGGATATCGGTAACCTTGACGTCGTCGAGATAGCCCTGCGTACCAGCGAAGAGGATCACCACCTGCTTTTGCCACGGCAGCGGCTGGAACTGCGGCTGCTTGAGCAGTTCCGTGAGGCGCTGGCCGCGGTTGAGCTGCTTCTGGGTGAGCGGGTCGAGGTCCGAGCCAAACTGGGCGAAGGCCGCCAGTTCGCGGTACTGGGCCAGATCGAGCTTCAGGGTAGAGCCGACCTGCTTGACCGCCTTGATGGCTGCCGAGAAGCCGACACGCGAAACCGAGAGACCGACGTTGACGGCGGGACGGACACCGGAATTGAACAGGTCCGTTTCCAGGAAAATCTGGCCGTCCGTAATCGAGATAACGTTGGTCGGAATGTAGGCCGAGACGTCTCCGGCCTGCGTTTCGATGACGGGCAGCGCGGTAAGCGAGCCGCCGCCGCGTTTGTCGCTCATCTTGGACGAGCGCTCAAGCAGGCGAGAGTGCAGATAGAAGACGTCGCC
>DCFV01000009.1:17794-18023 GCA_002314435.1 Acidobacteriaceae bacterium UBA1795
TCACCAGCGCATGGCGGCCCGAGTCGCGAAAGTACTCGCCGATGGCAGTGGCGGCGTAGGGCGCGATGTAAAGCATGGGTGCAGGCTCGGATGCCGAAGCGGCCACGATGATGGTGTGCCCCATGGCGCCAGCCTCGGTGAGCGTCTGCACAACCTGCGCAATCGACGAGCGCTTCTGGCCAATGGCGCAGTAAATGCAGATGAGATCGTTCTTGGCGTTGTTGATGAT
>DCFV01000009.1:18274-20084 GCA_002314435.1 Acidobacteriaceae bacterium UBA1795
TCTTGGCGTTGTTGATGATCGTGTCGAGCAGCACGGCGGTCTTGCCGGTCTGGCGGTCGCCGATGATGAGTTCGCGCTGTCCGCGGCCGATGGGAATCATGGCGTCGATGGCCTTGAGGCCCGTGGCCATGGGCTCGCGCACAGGCTGGCGATCAATGATGCCAGGGGCAAGGCGCTCGATGGGCAGCGTCTGCGTGGCGGCGATGGGGCCCTTGTCGTCGATGGGCTGGCCGAGAGCGTCGACCACACGGCCGATCATGGCCTCGCCGACGGGCACCGAGAGAATCTTTCCGGTACGCTTGACCTCGTTGCCCTCCCTCAACTCGGTGTAGTCGCCGAGCACGACGGCGCCGACCTGATCCTCTTCGAGCGAGAGGGCAAGGCCCGCAATGCCATGCGGGAAGCTGAGCAACTCGCCGGCCATGACCTTGTCGAGACCGTGGAGGCGCGCGATGCCGTCACCGAGGGAGGTAATGGTGCCAACCTCGTCGACTTGCACCTTCGAGTCGTAATTCGCGATCTGTTCGCGAAGGAGTTGCGTAATCTCGTCTGCCTTGATCTGAGCCATCTGAAGTTCCTTAACCGTTCACAGTTCGCAGTTCGAAGTGCACTGCCAGCGACTGATTGCTGGCTTCTGAATTCCCAGCCGGTCTCAGCCGGCGACCAATACTTCCTTGAGGCGCTCGAGGCGGCCGCGGACCGAACCGTCGTAGACGGTGGAGCCGATGCGGACGACAGCGCCGCCGAGGATGGATGCGTCCTCGGTAAAACTAGCTTCAACACGTGTGCCGGCCAGCTTGCCGACGCCTTCGAGCAATGACTTCTTTTCGTCGGCCGCAAGAGCGCGGGCAGTGACGATTTCCGCCTGGCGGATGCCAAGCCGCTGCTGCAGCAGGATGCGGTACGAGGCGGCAACTTCGAGGACCAGGCCGATGCGGTCGTTATTGATCAACACGGCGAGCAGATTGCGGAGTTCCTTCTGCAGGCCGATCTTTTCGTTCAGCTTGTCCAGGATGGCGACCTTTTGCGCGGCGGGAATAGCCGGGTTGGCGAAAAAGGTCTTGAGCTCCGGGCTGCCCGCGAGGGTGGCCTCAAAGTCGGCAAACTGGGCATCGAGAGCAGCGGTGTCGAGCTTGCGCTCGGTGACCACGTCGAGAAATGCCTGCGCGTAGCGGGAGACGAAGGCGGCCATTAGTTCTGTACTCCTTTCGCGGCTTCGGAGACGAACTCGGCGATGAGCGCGCGGTCTGCTTCGGGCGTGAGCACAAGCTGACGCGCCGCCTGCTCAATGGCAAGATCGGCGGCAAAGCTGCGCAGTCCGCGGCGCTCATGAGCGGCGGCGGCAGCGATCTCCTGTTCGGCTGCGGCGACGATGCGCCCGCTCTCTTCCTCGATGGTGGACTTAATGCGGGCCTCGTCGTTCCTGGCCTCGGACTCGACATGCGTGCGGATGGCCGAGATCTCCTCGTCGAGCTTGGAGAGTCGGGCCTCCACGGCGCTGAGGCGAGTCTTCGCGTCCTCAGTCACTTTGCGCGCTTCGTCGATGTCGTGCTTGATGGTCCGCGCACGCTGTTGCAGCACCTTCGGCAGGATGCGCACCAGGGGAATCACAATGGCCAGCGCGATGATGGCGAAGTTGATGTATTCAAAGAGGCGCGCCGTGGTCTCCACGCTTAGATGGAAGAGCTTGGCCAGCGATGCAACCAGCGGCGTGTGCCGGAAAGCGGTGGTCTCTTCCTCCTCGCTCGTCTTGGACTCAGCCTTTTCAGCGGGAACAGTGGCGGCGGAACCCGTGGCGGGCGCGGACTGG
>DCFV01000009.1:20413-24100 GCA_002314435.1 Acidobacteriaceae bacterium UBA1795
GGCAGCAAACACGACGAGGGAGAGGATCCAGCGGGTGCTACGCGAATTCATGGAGTGTTTCAACGGGCCCCCCCGGCAGTGGCGGGCAGCACGGCACGCACCACCTGATGGGCCAGATCAGCGACCGAGGTCTGGATGGACTGACGAGCCTGGGCAGCCTCGGTTGCGAGTTCGCCCCGGGCCTTTTCCACGCGGGCTGCTGCTGCCTTGCGGGCGACATCAAGGGCGGCATCGCGCTCTGCAGTCCACTGCAGGATGCGGGCTTCGCGGGCTTTGAAAATCTCCACACGGGCCTGACGCAACTTGGCAGCATACTCGGCGGCGCGCTCCTCAGCCTGGGCAATCGCCTTCTGGGCGTCTTCGACCGCGCCTTCGGTGCGGGCACGGCGCTCCTTCAAGGTCGCGGTGAGCGGTCCCTGCACCAGGAACTGATAGGCCAAAACCAGCACGATAAACAACAGAGAGGTGGGAATGGCCCCGAGAAAGTAGCCCTCTAGTTGTTGAAAGATTTCTTGCATTCAGGCACCGGAATTTTCAGGCGATCAATAGATTTTGTCGCGGGTGGAACACTTTTTTGTATCAGGCGGGAACGCGCAAGTCAACGCAGCGGAACGCATTTCGGGACGCGCCTGTGATTCGTGTCACGAATCATTGTCCGCTAGAGAAATACCCCTTGATTTCCACAGGAACAAGCCTAGACTGAAAAGTACCACCTAGACCCGGTTCAGGGTCCAGCGGGCGGCCGGATACGGGAAGTCTCTCCACTCCCGAACCCAGTCGCCCGCCTCTTACTTTCAGGGCGTTTTCTGGGGTCCACGGGCGCGTTTGCACGCGCGCAGTCGCTACTTCGTGGCGCTCGTGATGAAGCCTGCCAAATCGTCCTTGAGCTTGTGGAGCGCTTCGACGTTGAGGTAAATCATGTGCCCCGAGGGATAGTAGCCGAACTGCACGTTACCGCGCAGCGCCGGATCAAGGTTCATGTGGCCGAGGTCGTACTCGGTGGCGAAGAACGGCGTCGCGAGGTCAAAGTAGCCGTTTGCTGAGAATACGCGCAGATGCGGATTCTTGCGGATCGCCGATGCAAGGTCGGCCGCGACGTACGGCTGGGTCTGCTCACCGCCTATGCCCAGGCCGCCACTGGTGGGCTTGTGCTTCCAGTCCCACTGGCCAATGGAGTTGGCGCTGGGGCGGTACTCGTCGGTGGTGTCGTACTTGAGTTCGCGTTGCAGGTAGTCGTGGAGAGCAGCCACGAAGGCGCCGCTGATGCCAGTGTCAGAGGCGTCGTAGCTGGGGTTCTCGCCGGCGGCGTCCACATCTACACCTTCAAAGCGCATGTCATAGCGTCCAAGGGTCTTGCGGTCGTCGCGCAGCACTTCTTTGCGGAAGCGGGTGGGCGAGATGCGCAGGTTGGATTCCTTGATGTAGTCCACGCTGAGGCCAGTAAAGTGCGCTACCTGCTTGGCAACCTCGTCGAGCTGCGCCGCGGGCAGGTTGTCGCCGGCAAACAGGGCCGCGGCGTAGGGACCGGCTGCGAACTCACGCGCCTGCTGGACCCAGGCGGCCATGTCCGCGGGCTTGTTGGGAATCTTGTTGAAGTACCAGGCTGCAGCCGCGTAGCTGGGCAGGTTGAAAACGTAGATGTTGTCATAGCCGCCGGCGCGGATGTTGTAGTTCAGGATTGACGAAATCAGCGCAACGCCATTCAATTGCACCCCGTCGTTGCCCAGCATGTCGGCCAGCGCCGCCGACCGCGTGGTGCCGTAGGACTCGCCAATGAGGAACTTGGGCGAGTTCCAACGCTGGTTTGCTGTCAGGTAGCGCTGGATGAAGCGATCGAACGCGTGCAGGTCCTGGTCAACGCCGGTAAAGTCCTTGGGCGTGCCCTTGCCTGCGGCGCGGGAGTAGCCGGTAAGAGGCGCGTCGATGAACACCAGATCTGTCTTGTCGAGCAGTGAAGACTCGTTGGGCACCAGCTTGAAAGGCGGACCGAACGTCGGGTTGGGGCTGTCCGTTTGGATACGGACGGGCGAGAACGAGCCCATGTGGAGCCACAGCGTGGCCGAACCGGGGCCGCCGTTGTAGAGGAAGCTGACGGGACGCGTGACCGGGTCAGCGCCGTCAAGGGTATAAGCCACATAGAAGATGCTGCCGTAGGGCTTCTCTTCCTCGTCGCGAATGATCAGGTTGCCGGCGGTCGCGGTGTACTTGAGCGTCTTGCCGCCGAGCGTGAGCTCATGATGCGTGGCCACGGGCCTCTCAGGCGGGACGGGCGTGGTGTCCTTGTCCTTGTCGGCGTCCTTGTGCTGGTCGTGCTCGGCGCTGGGCGGCGCGGGGGGCTTGTCTTGAGCGTGTGCGGCAGAGCCGAATGCGGTGAGCGCCAGGGCAAGAGAAAAAATAAAGGCCAGCCTGCAACGAGTCATTCTGATCGAAACCTCCGTGGTCAATTGCGCGTTAAGTTGGCCGCCGCGATCTTGCGCGTGTGCGGCTTACTTCATCCAATCCGGCTTGGGCGCTGCCACCGATTGATCCTTGGTGAGCAACCCCTGTGTGCGCAACCATGTCTCCAGCAGCGCGGGCCACTGGTCGAGGACCGCGTCGCCTTTGCCGAAGCCTGAACCGTGCGCGCCGTGCGGAAAGATGTGCCCCTCGCTGGGAACGCCAGCCTTCACCAGCGCCTCGTAGAAACGAAGACCCTGTTCGACGGGCACGGTCGCATCGTCAAAGGTATGCACCCAGAAGGTTGGCGGCGTGTCTTTATTGACGAACAAGTCCGGTGAATAAGCCGCACGAAGTGCTTCGCAGCGGTCCATCAGGTTGAAGATCTTGCAGTAGCTCAGGTGCGAGGTATCGCTGGAGATGCCGCCGATCCAGGGGTAGACAAGCACCAGGGCGTCAGGCCGCGAGGAAACGCGCTCTGTCGGGTCGTCAGCCTCTGGCGAGCCGGGGACAAATTGCGTACCGGCAAGAGCTGCAAGGTGGCCGCCGGCGGAGAAGCCGACAACGACGATGCGATTGGGATTGATGAAGTAGTCGCGGGCGCGCGCGCGGACGGTCTGGATGGCGCGGCGCGCGTCGAGCAGCGGCACCGGCAGCACGTAGCCATGCGAAGTAAGCCTGTAGCTGAGAATGAATGCACGGAAGCCGCGCTGCGCAAACCAGTCGGCCACCTGGCGGCCTTCGAGGTTGGCCGCGAGCCCCGCGTATGCCCCGCCGGGAAAGATCACCACGGCCGAGCCGTTGTCGTGGCCGGGCTGGGGATCGAAAACTGTGAGGGTGGGAATATCTTCGCAGGCTTTGCCGTGGGACTGGGGCGCATCCCCGGGCCAGAGGCGCATAGTGTGAATGCCAAGATAGGCGTTGTCTTCACCGGGCACGGCGCAGGGGTCTTTTGGGGCCTGCGCGACCATGGCAACTGTTGCAACTGAAAAGCACACCAGCCACAAACACTTCATGCGAACGATTCCCCCGCTGGCCGCGATTATAGAAGCAGAGATCAGGAGACGGAGATTAGACGTTCATAACTTGAGCGGACAGCGTGGCTGCGAATTGCTGGGAGCCAAGGAAACTTTCTCCAGATCGACGACTGCCCCCTGAAACCCGCCCTTACAGCCAAAGCGCAGAGTGGCTGCTACAGCTGGATTCGGCAGCCTGAGCGGTCAGGCGCTCCGCCAGCTCAAAACCGTAACG
>DCFV01000095.1:0-5362 GCA_002314435.1 Acidobacteriaceae bacterium UBA1795
GATCGCTGTGCCGGGCACCACGATCAGCGAGATTCATCGTGTGTTTTCGCATCCGGTGGCGCTGGCGCAGTGCCGGCGGTTCCTGGCGGCGCACCCCAAGATGGAGTCGTTTGCCTACTACGACACGGCGGGCAGCGTGAAGCAGTTGATGGAACTGCGCGACCGCCACGCGGCGGCCGTTGCGAGCAAAGGCGCTGCAGAGTTCTACGGCGCGCAGATTCTGAAGGCCAACATCGAGGACAACCCGGAGAACTACACGCGGTTTTTCCTGGTGCGGCGCAAGATCGATGCCCAAACCGATCCGGAAGCCAACAAGATCAGCATCGCCTTCTCAGTAGAGAACCGGCCGGGCTCGCTGGTGGCGGCACTCACTGCGCTCTCAGCGCTGGGCACCAATCTGACCAAGATCGAATCGCGCCCGGTGCAGGGCAAGCCGTGGGAGTATGTGTTCTACGTCGACTGCCAGATGCAAAGCGCGGAAGAAGGAACAGCGGCCGTGGAAGCTCTGCTCCCGCACTGCGCCATGGTCAAAGAATTGGGCCGCTATCGCGAGGCTCAGAAGCCGACAGAACCGGCAAGCGCCTGAACCCAGGTACTGCTTTCAACACAAAAAGGGATGAGCTTAAGCTCATCCCTTTTCTGTTTGCTGAAGCCGGAAGCGCGCGAGGCGCAAGGCCTAGAAGTGGTACGCCACACCGATGACCGGGTTGTAGATGTTGTACCAGCGCTTGGTATCCAGCTGAGTGTAGCCGAAGTCGGGCACCTTGGTGACCAGGCCGCGATACTCGGCGCGGATGTCAAAGCTGGGGCTGATCTCGTACGCGATACCTGCACCGTACATGCCGCCGATCTCGGTCTGCTGCTTCACATCGAGCGAAGTGGTGCCGGAGTTGCGGATGGGCAGGAAGATCAGAACGCTCGGACCCGCTTCGACAAAGGGGTTGTACTTGCGGTAGGTGAAGCTGCGGACGTAGGCAAAGGACATCTCCTGGGTACGCGTGTTCACCATGTAGTTGTTGGTGTTGCTGATGGTGTAGTGAATGTCGTTCTGGTAGGTGATGCCGTAGTTGGCCTCGAGGGCGCTGGAAGGCGTCAGCATGAAGCGGTAGCTGACCAATGCACCAAAGGCGGCATTTGCGGCGACCTGCACGTTAGTGGAAGAGGAGATATATGGCTCAATCAAAGCCGTTCCGCTAAGGCTGATGTCCTGCCGGCTCTCCTGGGCACGGCCGGCTGCCGCGCACACGACCAGCATGAATGCAACAAAGGCGATCTTCTTCATTCGGTGTAGAACCTCACGACTGCCCAACCGTCCGGCCGGCAACCAACTTCCTGATTCCGGTGCGCCGGTGCGTGCCGGGCCCCGCTCTCGCCATTGTAACTGGCCGGAACGGGGTAGCGACAGACCGGTTTGCCCCGGGGAATGCTTTATGGCCTTAGACGCGGGCCGGAGAAATTCGGCGCCTCGCCCGTAGCAGGAAAAATGCGCTGGCGCGTGACGCTGGACTCACCCCGCCCTCTCCACATGGTAGTAAAAGGGCGGCCCTTTTTCCTGAGCCAGATTGCGCACCGTGCGCAGAAAGGCACGTGCCGCATAGCTCAGGGTCGCGTGGCTGCGGTGGACCAGCCGCAGCACCCGCTTCATCTCCAGCTCATCAACCTTGATCCGCACGAGGTCGCCGGTTTCAAGCTCGCGCGCCACAGTGAGGTGCGGCACCAGGGCTACGCCGTTGCCCATGGCCACAAAGCGCTTGATGGCCTCGATGGTGGGCAGCTCGATGCCCATGTTGAGGGGCGTCCGGTAGCGCTGGAAAGCCTCAATCACCTTGCGGCGGAGGGGCGAGGCCACGTGGTGCGCAATAAAGTCCTGCTTGCCGAGATCGGTGATGGACAGGCGGCCGGCGCGGGCCAGCGGGTGGCCGGGGCTGACAATTAGTGCCAGGCTGTCTCCATACACTGCGATGGAACGAAACTGCGCCGGATCGGGTCGATAGGACATGACGCCTATCTCGAAGGTGCGCAGGTTCAGTTCATCCGGAATGTGGCTGGCCAGCACACGATGCACAGTCACGTTCACGTGCGGAAACTCGCGGCGGAAGACGTCGATGGCGGGCAGCAGGTACATGCAGGTGTACTCGTTGGCGGCGAGCTGGAGCTGGCCACGCTCCAGGCTCTTGAGCTCGCCAAGGGCGCTCGCCGCCTCGCGCCGCAGGGCCAGCAGACGCAAGGCGTAATCGCGCAGCAGCACTCCGGCGGCGGTGAGTGAGCCGTCGCGGGCGGTGCGGTCAAACAGCGTTTCGCCCAACGATTCCTCGAGCTTGCGGATGACCTGGCTGACGGCCGGCTGAGTGCGATGCAGGCGCTGCGCTGCGCGGGAAAAGCTGCGTTCCTCGGCGACGGCGAGAAATGTTTCTAGCTGGCTCAGTTCCATGGCATCCTCTTGCTGTGCAAGTATAAGTAATTGTAATCGACTACCTAAAAAGAATAACTTTGCGTTATACACTACCTCTGCGAGACACTGTTACTTGCGAACACAGGCTTTCCCCTGGCAGGCAAAACGATGAGTACAGATCACGTAGCGTTTTTCGATACCACACTGCGCGACGGCGAGCAGTCGCCGGGCTGCAGCATGACCACGCAGGAAAAGCTGACCATGGCCCACGCGCTCGAAGACCTTGGCGTGGACATTATCGAGGCCGGCTTCGCCATGGCCTCCGAGGGCGACTTTGCGGCCATCGCCACCATTACGCAGGCGATCCGCAAACCGCGCATCGCGTCGCTGGCGCGCGCCAAGACCGAGGACATCGAGATGGCCGCTCGGGCGATTCAATTCGCTGGCCGGGCGCGCATTCACGTGTTCCTGGCGGCGAGCGATCTGCACCTGGAGTACAAGCTCAAGATCAGCCGCGAGCAGGCTCTTGACCTGACGGGCGAGTCGGTGCGGTTGGCCCGCTCGCTGGTCGATGATGTCGAGTTCTCGCCCGAGGACGCCACGCGCGCTGACCGCGACTATCTGGTAGACATGGTGCGCATCGCGGTGGATGCGGGTGCGACCACGATCAACATGCCGGACACGGTGGGCTACACCACGCCGGAGGAATACGGCGCGATGTTCCGCGAGGTGCGCCAGCGCATCCCGGCCATTGATGAGAAGGGAGTGATTCTCTCTTCGCACTGCCACGACGACCTGGGCCTTGCTGTTGCCAACTCACTGGCGGCCATCGCAAACGGCGCTCGGCAGGTGGAGTGCACGATCAACGGCATTGGCGAGCGCGCGGGCAATGCGGCGCTGGAAGAGATTGCCGCAGCGCTCTTTGTGCGCGGCGACCGCTACGGCGTTTCGACCGGCATCAAGCTCGACAAGCTCTACCCCACGAGCGAAGTGCTGGGTCAGATCATCACCTTCAAGCCCTCGCCGAACAAGGCGATTGTGGGTGCGAATGCCTTTGCGCACGAGTCGGGCATTCACCAGCACGGCATGCTGGCCAATCCGCTGTGCTACGAGATCATGACGCCGTCGCTGGTGGGCGTGAGCCGCACGCACCTCGTGCTGGGCAAGCACTCCGGCCGCGCGGCGCTGCGGCACCGGCTGGAGCAACTGGGCTTTACCGTCTCGCGCGAGGAGTTGCAGCAGACCTACTACCGGTTTGTGGCGCTGGCCGACCGCAAGAAGAACATCTACGACCAGGACCTGGTTGGACTGCTGCCTGACTCGATTCGCGAGCGGCGCAGCGAGCCGGTGTCTGAACTCGACTAAACCTCAATCGATCACATACTACGAACTCTGGGAACGGGAATGAAGCTGAAGATTCTGGTAACTGCGGGCGATGGCATTGGCCCCGAAGTGACGGCCGAAGCAGTGGCCCTGTTGAAAGAGACCGCCGCTTCAGGCGGGCACGACTTTACGTTTACCGAGCGGCGCATAGGCGGCGTGGCGATTGTGCAGGATGGCACTCCGCTGCCTGAGGACACGCTGAAGGAAGCACTCGACTCTGATGCTGTGCTGCTGGGTGCGGTGGGCGGCAACGAGTTCAATTCCATGCCCCCGGACAAGCGCCCGGAAGCGGGCCTCTTGAAGATTCGCGCCGAGCTGGGCGGCTTTGCCAATCTGCGTCCGGCCTTTGCGTTCAAGGAACTGGCGGTGAACAGTCCGCTGCGTCCTGAGGTGATCGACGGCGCCGACATTCTGTGCGTGCGCGAACTGCTGGGCGGCCTCTACTTCGGCCAGCCGCGTGCGTGGGACAAGGCCAAGGGCGAGGCGTGGAACACGATGCGCTACACGGACGGCGAAGTGGCCCGCGTGGCCCGCATCGCATTCCAACTGGCGCAGAAGCGCCGTAAAAAATTGACCAGCGTGGACAAGGCTAATGTGCTGGAAGTCTCGCAGCTTTGGCGCGCGGCGGTTGTCGAAATTGCGAAGGAATTTCCCGACGTAACGCTCGAGCACCAGTATGTGGACGCGATGGCCATGCACCTGATGACGCGTCCGCGCGACTTTGACGTGGTGCTGACGGAGAACCTGTTCGGCGACATCCTGAGCGACGAGTCGGGCGTGATCACCGGATCGCTGGGTATGCTGCCTTCGGCAACGATTGGCGGCAAGGTCAACCTGTACGAGCCGGTCCACGGTTCGGCGCCGGACATTGCGGGCAAGGGCCTGGCGAATCCTTTGGGCGCAATTCTGACCGGCGCGCTGATTCTGCGCCACTCGGCTGGACTGGAGGCGGAAGCCGCAGCCATCGAGACCGGCGTTCGCAAGGTGCTGGAGCAGGGCTTCCGCACTCCGGACCTCGCACGCGGCAACACGAAGGACTTCACCGTGCTCTCGACGAAGGAGATGGGCGCGAAGGTCCGCGAAACGGTCAAGACCCTGCACGTCAACGCATAGCACGAGAAGACTCCGAGGATTGATTCATGAGTTCCGTACCCAAGACATTGTTTGAGAAGGTGTGGGAACAGCATGTGGTGGTGGAGCCCAAGGGCGAGCCCACAGTGCTCTACATCGACCTGCAGTTACTGCACGAAGTCACCTCACCGCAGGCCTTTGAAGGGCTGCGCCTGGCAGGCCGCGCAGTGCGCCGCCCCGACCGCTCCATCGCGACGGTGGATCACAACGTGCCCACAACGCTCGAGGGCCGGCTGAACATCGTGGACCAGATTGCCGCCAAGCAGATTGCCACGCTGCGCAAGAACTGCGCGGACTTCGGCATCGAGCTCTACGACGTGGACTCGCGCGACCAGGGCATTGTGCACGTGATCGGACCGGAACTGGGCATCACCAAGCCGGGCATGACGATTGTGTGCGGCGACTCGCACACCTCGACGCACGGCGCGTTTGGCGCGCTGGCCTTCGGCATCGGCA
>DCFV01000095.1:5626-8810 GCA_002314435.1 Acidobacteriaceae bacterium UBA1795
GCCTTCGGCATCGGCACCAGCGAAGTGGAGCACGTGCTGGCGACGCAGACGCTGCCTCAGTCCAAGCCGACCACGTTTCGTATTTCGGTGGAGGGCGAACTGCCGCCGGGCGTTACGGCGAAGGACATCATCCTCGCCATCATCGGTAAGATCGGCACGGACGGCGCGACGGGCTGCGTGATCGAGTACGCAGGCTCGGCTATTCGTTCGCTTTCGATGGAAGGCCGGATGACGATCTGCAACATGAGCATCGAAGCAGGCGCGCGCGCCGGCATGATCGCTCCGGACGCGACGACCTTTGCGTATCTGAAGGGCCGCCGTTTCAGCCCGAAGGGTGCAGATTGGGATCGTGCCGTGTCGGAGTGGAGCAAGCTGCCCACCGACGATGGCGCGAAGTTCGACCGCGAGTTGGTGATTGACGCAGCCACGCTGGTTCCCTACGTAAGCTGGGGCACGAGCCCCGGCATGGTGGCTCCGGTAACCGATGCAGTGCCCGATCCAGCGAGGGCTGCGAATGAACTTGATCGCAAGTCGTTCGAACGCGCGCTGGAGTACATGGACCTGAAAGCGGGTACACCGCTGGCCGAAATCGCGATTGACCGCGTGTTTATCGGCTCCTGCACCAATGGCCGCATTGAAGATCTTCGCGCTGCTGCCAAGATCGCCGCGGGGCACAAGGTTTCGTCGCACGTGAGCGCGATGGTGGTGCCGGGCTCGCAGGCGGTGAAGTCGCAGGCCGAGCAGGAAGGCCTGGACGTCATTTTCAAAGAAGCCGGATTTGACTGGCGCGAGCCGGGTTGCTCCATGTGCCTCGGCATGAACCCCGACATTCTTTCGCCGGGCGAGCGCTGCGCTTCAACCAGCAACCGCAACTTTGAAGGCCGGCAGGGACGCGGCGGACGCACGCACCTGGTTAGCCCCGAGATGGCCGCGGCAGCCGCAATTGCCGGGCACTTTGTCGATATCCGCAACTGGCCCATTTCCGAAGTTGCCCGCGTGGAGGTCACAGTCTAATGGAACCGTTTCGCACTCTGACATCGCTGGCCGCGCCGCTCGATCGCACGAACGTCGACACAGACCAGATCATTCCCAAACAGTTTTTGAAGCGCATTGAGCGCACCGGCTACGGCGACTTTCTGTTCTTTGACTGGCGGCAGACGCCCGACGGCACGCCCGTTCCCGAGTTCGTGCTGAACGATGCGCGTTACAAGGGCGCGAAGATCCTGATCGCAGGCAAGAACTTCGGCTGCGGATCAAGCCGTGAACACGCTGCATGGGCGCTGAGCGACTTCGGCTTCCGCTGCGTGATTGCGCCGACGTTTGCCGACATCTTCTTCTCGAATGCAGGCAAGAACGGCATTGTGCTGGTGCGGCTGAGCGAGGAGCAGGTGGATGAGCTGCTCAAGAAGGCAGAGACCAGGCCCGGCTACCAGCTCACTGTGTCGCTCGAAGAACAGACGGTGACGGACGGCGAAGGCTTCAAGGCGTCGTTCGAGATCGATCCCTTCCGCAAGTTCTGCCTGATCGAAGGACTTGACGACATCGGTTTGACACTGCGCCACGCCGCTGCGCTGGACGCATTTGAGAAGCAGCACGATGACGCAGGCTGGCTGAAAGCAAAGAACAAGTCGTAGTACGCAGGACGGGAAAACGAGCGGCAGCGGAAATCGCACCACCGGCTGCTCCGCAAAGGAGAACCTGATGGGAAGCAACGCACAGCAGCAGGCATCGAATGCGCATCTGACCACACCCACCCGCCTGACCGGCGCAGAAATTGTGTGGGCCACGCTGGTAGGTGAGGGTGTTACGGACGTCTTCGGCTATCCCGGCGGAGCTATCCTGCCAGTGTATGACGCACTGCGCAAGTTTCCCATCCATCACACGCTGGTGCGCCACGAGCAGGGTGCTGCGCACATGGCCGACGGCTACGCGCGCGCTTCAGGCAAAGTGGGCGTGGCCATTGCAACCAGCGGACCGGGCGCGACAAACCTTGTGACGGGCATTGCCACCGCGATGCTGGACTCGATTCCGATTGTCTGTATCACGGGCAACGTGTCGAGCAAGGTGCTGGGCACCGATGCTTTCCAGGAAGTGGACATCACGGGCATCACGCTGCCGGTAACCAAGCATAACTTCCTCGTCAACCGCGCGGAAGACATTGCGCCGGCCATCCGGCACGCGTTTCAGATTGCGCGCAGCGGGCGGCCTGGGCCGGTGCTCGTCGACATCACCAAGGACGCGCAGCAGGCAACGGCGATCTTCGACTTTGCCGCGGCCAAGCCTCGCGCCTACCGACCGCATCCCATGCTGCATGTGGATGAAGAGGGACTGAACAAAGCTGCGGAACTGATACGAAACGCGAAGCGTCCGGTGATTCTGGCCGGGCACGGAGTCTCCGAGTCCGGAGCCATGGAGCAGGTGCGCACGCTGGCCGAGCGCACGCAGACGCCGGTGGCGCTCACGCTGCTGGGGCTGGGCGTCTTCCCTGCTTCGCATCCGCTGAACCTGGGCATGATGGGCATGCACGGCGAGGCGTGGGTGAATCACGCGATTCAAGAAGCCGACCTGCTGATTGCCTGTGGCATGCGCTTTGACGATCGCGTGACCGGCACACTCTCAAGCTACGCGCAGAAGGCAAAGAAGATCCACATCGAGATCGACCCGGCGGAGATCAACAAGAACGTAAAGGTGGACGTGGCGCTGGTGGGCGACCTGCGTGAAGTGCTCGAAGAGCTGCTGCCGCGCATCCCCGGCCGCGACGGTAGCGCATGGCTCAAGACGATCGACACGAGCAAGGGCGCTTCGTCCGTGCGCGACATCAAGAATCTGCCCGACTCCGGACACCTGTATGCAGCGCACGTGGTACACGACCTGTGGCGACTGACAGGCGGCGACGCCATCGTGGTGACCGATGTGGGCCAGCACCAGATGTGGGAAGCGCAGTATTTCCACCACGAGAACCCGCGCACACTTGTCACCTCCGGCGGCCTGGGCACCATGGGCTTCGCGCTGCCGGCGGCTATCGGCGCCAAGTTTGCCTGCCCTGACAAGGAAGTATGGGTGGTGGTGGGCGACGGCGGCTTCCAGATGACGGCAGCTGAGCTGTCGACCATCGTGCAGGAAGGCATCAAGATCAATATTGCCGTGATCAACAACGGCTTTCTCGGCATGGTGCGCCAGTGGC
>DCFV01000095.1:9054-10584 GCA_002314435.1 Acidobacteriaceae bacterium UBA1795
GGCATGGTGCGCCAGTGGCAGGAGTTCTTCTACGACCGCAACTACGAGTCGACGCCGCTGGTGAGCCCGGACTTTGTGAAGCTGGCCGATGCACACGGCATCGCGGGCCGCGCGGTGCGCACGCGCGCCGAGGTGGAAGGTGCAGTCAACGAGGCACGCAGCGCGAAGGGCGCGTTCCTGCTGAACTTCCTGGTGGAAAAGGAAGACTCGGTGTACCCGATGATTCCGGTCGGCTCCGCGCTGCACGAGATGATTCGCCGCCCCGGCAAGAATCCGCTGGTAGAGCGCCCGGAAGACAACTAAAGCGAGCCTGGAGTACGACACATCATGATGCACACATTCGTTGCTTATGTAGAAGATTTGCCCGGCGTGCTGACGCGCGTGGCATCGTTGTTCCGCCGTCTGAACATCAACATCCACTCGCTCACCGTGGGCCACAGCGAGCGGGCAGGCCTTTCGCGGATGACCGTGGTCTGCGAGGCATCCGCCGAGGCCGGCAATCGCATCCGCGCCAGCCTGTTTAAACTGGAGAATGTAGTGGATGTGGACGACATTGCGCAGGCGCCCAGCGTAACCCGCGAGCTGGCTCTGATCAAGGTCGCCGCCACCAAGGACACGCGCTCGGCAGTATTCGAACTGGCTGAGGTCTTCCGCGCGCGCATCGTGGACCTGACCGCCGAATCGCTGATGATCGAGATGACCGGCGTGGAAAGCAAGATTGAAGGACTCATCCAGGTGCTCAACGAGGGCGACAACCCGATCCTGGAGATTTGCCGCAGCGGCAAGATGACCATGCGCCGCGGTCACCACACCAGCAGCGTGCTGCGCGCCTTGGGCGCCGGTGCGGACGACGATGCCGCAGAGCAGGAACCCGCGGATGTGGCTCCGGAAGGTGCCGCCGTCGAGCCGGAATAGCCTTTCTCATTTACCTCCGAACTCCAACCCCGTACGCAAAGGAAGAATCGAAGACATCATGGCCAAGACTTACTACGATCACGCCGCCGACCTCACGCTCATCCAAGCCAAGAAGGTCGCCATCATCGGCTACGGCTCACAGGGGCATGCCCATGCCCTTAACCTCAAGGACTCTGGAGTTGAGGTAAAGGTAGGCCTCGCTGCCGGCTCCAAATCCACTGCCAAGGCGCAGAAGGCCGGGCTCGAGGTCGACACCGTGGCCAACGCCACCAAGTGGGCCGATGTGGTGATGATCCTGACGCCGGACCAGACGCAGGCCAATATCTACGCCGAAGAGATCGCGCCGAACATCAAGCCGGGCTCCATGCTGATGTTCGCGCACGGCTTCAACATCCACTACAAGACCATCGTGCCCGCCAAGGACATCGACGTAACGCTGGCCGCGCCCAAGGCGCCGGGCCATCGCGTGCGCGAGGTCTTCACCGAGGGCGGCGGAGTCCCGGGCCTGATTGCTGTTCACCAGGACGCGACGGGCAATGCCCACGCGCTGACGCTCAGCTACCTGAAGGGCATCGGCTGCACCCGCGCCGGAGTGCTCGAGACCACGTTCAAGGA
>DCFV01000095.1:10891-16224 GCA_002314435.1 Acidobacteriaceae bacterium UBA1795
CTGTGCGGCGGCGTGAGCGCGCTCATCAAGGCGGGCTACGAGACGCTGACGGAAGCAGGCTACCAGCCGGAGAGCGCCTACTTTGAAGTGCTGCATGAGCTGAAGCTGATCGTGGACCTGATCTATCGCGGCGGCCTGGCGTACATGCGCTACTCCATCAGCGACACGGCCGAGTGGGGCGACTACGTGAGCGGCCCGCGCGTGATCAACGAAGAGAGCAAGAAGGCAATGAGGGCTATCCTCACCGACATTCAGGACGGCACATTCGCCAAGCGCTTCCTTGCCGACCAGAACTCCGGCCGCAAGGAGTTCCTGGCCTTCCGCGAAGCCGAAGCCAAGCACCCCATCGAGATCGTCGGCAAGCAGCTGCGCGCTTCAATGCCCTTCCTCGATCCGGTCACCGTGGAAGAAGTGTCCAAGACGCGGTAAGGCACTACGTAAGCAAACGACAACGCCGGACGGCCTAAGGCTGTTCGGCGTTTCTGTTTGCCTGCGCATATCGGATGAATAGTCAGCTGGCAACTGACGAGTAGGCAGTGATCCAAGCACAACAAACGAGGCTTGGCTGAACTTACGAAATCCGGCCTATAGCCCTCAGATTTACATGATGAGATTCAATGTGAGTCCGAACAAAACTATGCCACCCCACATCTTCGCAAGGAAGACGACGGTGTCTCTGTCCATGTCTCTTCCAGTCGTCTTGCCCCAGCCCAGCGAGACCGTGAAGCCGACTATTCCAACCGCAAGCATGATCGCTGCAACGAAAACAGTTGATTCAGCTTTAGACATCTCGTCCTCTTACTAAGCGCAGAGTCGATTCATACTGCCCATTCTTAGTCGATTTCTGAAACCATAATAGAGGCCCTGTTCCGTGCGACCAGTTGCCTATTCGTCAGTCATTCTTTGCTTACCTTCGCCGAGTGCTCCAGGCCTCGATTTGTTTTTGATACCTGGGGGCACTCAGCTTTCGGATTCGAACGGCTTCTTCAGAAGTCCTACTTCCTGTCCAACCGGAAGGCCGCGGCCTGAAAGTCGCCGCGGAAGGGCAGGCGCCTACCCCGCGCGCTTGAGACCGCGCTCTTTCTCCAGCCGCTCGGCCAAGAATACTTTGAGGAGCGATTGGTAGGGCACGTCGCGTTTGTTGGCGAGGATCTTCAAGTCCTCAATCATCGCCACGGGCAAGCGCACAGAGATTGTTCGCAGTGTTGGTTTCAAGCTGGGCAGTTTGGCGCGCTTCGCTTTCGACCAGTCTACAAATGCTGTCGAGTCCGCCCCGGCACCTTTTGCCGACCAGAACTCGAACTCTTCGGCCTCGTTCTTGAACTCAGGAATCGGTTTCTTCATGGCGCTCGTACTCCTCAACTTCTCTTCGGCTCATATTGCGCACAGAGATCACGCGAATCAATTTCCTGCGCACGGTGAAGGCAACAAACAACCTCCGGCCCTTTCCAGTCTGCCCTAGAGCCAGGTATCGCTTTTCACGCGCGGAATGTGCCACGTCGGATCGCAGCACGAAGGGATCGTGAAAGAAGACGTCCTCAGCTTCTTCCGGGGTTACCCCGTGGCGTTCCCAATTCTTGGCGATGTTGGCTTCATCCCAATCGAAGCCGATGCAACCGGCAAGTGGGTCTTTCTCGGCCATGTCTCGTATATATCACACATATACGAGACATGGAAGAAATTCGACTCCCTACTTCTTGTCCAGGCGGAAGGCGGCGGCCTGAAAGTCGCCGCGGAAGTCCTCCCCCAGGTCGAGGCCGTGGTTCATCCACCACGCGCCGCTCGCGGTTGCAGGAGTGTCCTTGGTTGCGCTGCCTTCGATGGGCGTGAGCGCGTACTGCGCTGCGGGGTCCAGCCCCTGCAGCTTGAGGCGCGGGAAGGTGCGCCCTTCCTGCGTGGAGTGGATGAAGGCGAAGACCACCGACTGGCTCTTGTCGCGATTCACCGTCTGCGTGGCAGAGAACTCGCTGCCATTGCGCGGCGCGATGAGCCGGTAGAGGTCGCCCTGCACGATCGTCGGCTGCACCTGGTGGTAGGCGGCGATGAGGCGCTTGGCCGTAGCCGCTTCTTCGTCACTCCACTTGGCGATGTTGGCGCCGATACCGAGAGACCCCTGCATGGAGCTGAGCATGCGATACGACAGCGACGTGTTGCGCTTGTTCAACCAGTGCGGCGAATCGGTCACCCAGGCCATCATGATCTGCGGCGTGTAGGCGTAGGTGAAGCCATCCTGCTGCGTGAGGCGGTCGAAGGGATCGGTGTTGTCCGACGGCCAGACCTCGTCGGCGTACTTGAGGATGCCGAGGTCGACGCGGCCGCCGCCGCCGGAACAGGACTCCAACTCGACCTTGGGATGGCGCTTCTTGAGTTCGGCAAAGATCTGGTAGAGGTTGCGCGTGAACTCGACGTAGACCTTCTTCTGTTCGGCAGGCGGAAGCTGATCCCAGCCCGGCTCGCTCCAGTTGCGGTTGTAATCCCACTTGAGGAAAGCGATGTCATTTTCGGTGAGCAGCTTGTCGAGAAAGGCGAGGATGTAGGCGCGGACGTCGGGCCGGGCCAGATTGAGCACAAGCTGGTTGCGCTGCTCAGAGCGCGGGCGGCCGGGGAAGTTGAGCACCCACTCGGGATGCTTGCGGTAGAGATCGGAGTCGGGGTTGACCATCTCCGGCTCCACCCAGAGGCCGAAGTCCATGCCGAGCGCGTGCACGCGATCGATGAGCGGCTTGAGGCCGTGGGGGAACTTCTGCGTGTTTACGTACCAGTCGCCGAGGCCGGCGTGGTCGTCCTTGCGCTGGCCAAACCATCCGTCGTCCATGACAAAGCGATCCACGCCGAGAGCGGCAGCCTTCTCAGCAAGCGCGATCTGGCCAGCTTCAGTGACGTTGAACTCGGTCGCTTCCCACGAGTTGTAGATAACCGGGCGCGGCTTGGGCGCGGCTTGATCGCCCTCGCCCACGCGATGCGGCAGCACGTGGGAAATCTCAAAGTGATGGAGCATCCGTGAGGCTCCGCCCAATCCGTGTGCCGAGTAGCCGCCGTAGAAGATGGGCGTCACGAGCGACTGGCCGGGATGGAGCACATATCCAAAGTCGAAGGGGTTGAAACCGCCTGTGACGCGGATGGCGTCCAGTTGATCCTGCGCCACGGTGATGCGCCATGAGCCGCTCCATGCCAGAGCGCCGAACCAGACTTCGCCGTGGTCCTCACTGGGCTCGCCAGCCTGGATGGCGAACCAGGGGTTGGCCTGATGGCCTGTGGAGCCGCGACGGCTCTCGATGACGCGCTCGCCGGGATGCAGCGTCTCCTGCGTGAGCGTCCACTCGCCAGCCCAGCGGCCCGTGAGGTAGTTGAGCGAGTAATGCGCGGGCGGCAGTGCCCAGGCGGCTGCGGCTGCCTGCTCAAGCGTCACGGGCTGCGGCTCGCGGTTCTCGATGGTTGCCCAGCGCGCCAGAATGCCGCTGGTGGGGTCCATCTCATAGTGCAAGGTGACGAAGATGTAGCTCTTGATGTCCTTGAGGACGACATCGAGGCCATTCGGCGTGGCCTGATGGCTCTCGTAGTGCAGCACCAGGTCGCGGTTGCCGTTGGCAAAGGTCACCTTGAGCGCGGGTTCAACGAAGAGTCCCGAGCCCCAGCCGGCGTACTCCTCGGGTGTGGTGGTATAGGAGGAGTCGAAGGAGGCCGCTTCGCGCAACGGAACCGCGGCCGGAACTTGATCGCCAGCCGCCAAACGACCGCCCCAATAGAGCTGCTGCAACTCGCCACGAGGGTTGACGCCAAAGACGTAGGAGGTGTTTCCGCCGTCAAGGCGAAAGACCTTGGCGTCCTTGTCGAAGGAAGGCGCGGACTGAGCAGACAAGGCGAGAGTGGCAGCGGCGAAAACGGCTGCGCATGAAAAGGTTTTCAGCATGCGAGGTTCCCCCAAGAAGATTTCCAAACCGGATCATCATAGACGATTGCCCGACATTTGTTCGCACTCCTCCTTCCTCCGGCGCCAGCCGGGCAACCTGGAGGTATTTGCAGAAGGCTCTGCCCGCGGAATCAGCTATTCTGGAGCAGCACCCTGGAGGGTCGAGGATGCTGTCCCCCGCCGTTACATCACCCGCGATACCCACGCCCATCGACGAGATTGCCGAGGCGCTGGACCGCGTTGGCCCTTTGCACGGAATGCCGATCGAGGACCGGATATGGCTGGCCAGCCACGGCCGCGAAGTGGTGGCAGAGGCGGGCGAAATCCTGTTTGAAGAGGGCGCTCCGGCTCAGCACATGATTCTCATCCTCAAGGGCGAAATCCACGTGCGACGCAATCACGGCGGGCCCATGGCGCTGTTCATCGGCCGCGCTGGGCAAATGAACGGGTTGCTGCCCTACTCCCGGATGATCAGCTACGGCGGTCAGGGGTACGCCGTCAGCAAGGTCTGGGCGATCCTGATCCACAAGTCTCTGTTTCCTGAGATGCTGCGGGTGATTCCATCGATGGGCCAGCGCGTCGTCTCCACGCTGCTGGACCGGGTACGCGAGGTGACGCGCATGGAGCAGCAAGCTGAGAAACTGACCGCACTGGGCAAGCTGGCCGGCAATCTGGCCCACGAACTGAACAATCCAGCCTCGGCGGCACAGCGGGCTGCGGCCGGCCTGGTAACAGAGCTGCGCGCCAACCGCCAGAACCGCTTCAAGCTCGTCAACCTCTGCCTGAACGAGGAGCAGATTCGCGGCATTGAAGACTGGGAGCAGAAGGTGATGAGCCGCCGGCTCTCGACCGCTCCGAATGCCAACGAGCTGATTGTCCGCGAAGAGGGTCTGCGGCAGTGGCTGAACGAGCTGCCCTGCGAGGAAAGCTGGGACGTGGCCGCGCAACTGGCCGAGCAGGGCGTTTCAGTGGAAGATCTGCAGGCGCTGCGAACTGTGCTGCCAGCTTACGAAACCGCTGTGGCTCTGCAGTTCTTTACTCGCTACCTGCGTTCCTCGCGCTCCGTGGAGACCCTGCTGAACTCGACGGCGCGCATCTTTGACCTGATCAGCGCCATCAAAGCTTACTCCTTCATGGACCGCGCGCCGATCAGTGAGATCGACGTACCAGCAGGGCTGGACGCCACGGTGCAGATGCTGCAGTCCCGCATGTCACATGTGGCCGTAGAACGGGACTACCAGGCGGGGTTGCCGTACATCAGCGCCTATGCGAGCGAATTGAACCAGGTGTGGACAGCGCTGATCGAGAATGCGCTGGACGCGCTGGGCAACCGCGGCACGCTCCGGCTGACCTGCCGCATGGAAGCCGAGATGTTGCTGGTGGAGATCTGGGACACGGGCCCGGGCATTCCGCCGGAGTTGCA
>DCFV01000095.1:16554-21264 GCA_002314435.1 Acidobacteriaceae bacterium UBA1795
GATAACGCCATGCGCATTGTGCGCAAACACCGCGGGCACCTGAGCGTGCGGTCGGAACCGGGCTCGACGTGCTTCCGCGTGCGCCTGCCGATGGAGCAACTGCAAGCCTACTGATGTCACTTTCATCGGCAATTCGTGCACCGGAGACGCTGCTGACTGAGCGGCTGCGACTGAGACGGCCCACAGCGGCCGATGCAGAGGCCATCTTTGCCCGCTACTCTGCGGACCCCGAGGTAACCCGCTACATGAGCTGGCCCACCCATCGGCGCCTGGACGACACGCGCGCCTACCTGGCGTGGTGCGACAACGATTGGGCGCGCTGGCCTGCCGGTTCGTACCTGATCTTTACTCGTGAACCCGCTGGCCTGTTGCTGGGCGGCACGGGGCTCACCTTCCGCACGCCGCAGGAGGCGGCGACCGGGTACGTGCTGGCGCGGGATGCCTGGGGTCAGGGCTACGCCACTGAGTGCCTGCAGGCCATGATCGCTCTGGCCCGGAAGACCGGCGTGCGGCGGCTGGAAGCTGTCTGCCATCTCGAGCATCACGCCTCGGCGCACGTGATGGAAAAGTGCGGCATGAGGCGGCAGGGAGTGCTCCGCGAGCACACCGAGTTCCCTAACCTGATGCAGGGTGTTCGGCAGGACGTGGTGCGTTACGCGCTGGAGTTCTGGAGCTGACGCAAGGCCGGGCTTAGAACGACACGTCGACCGGGCCGGTAACGCGCAGCACGGACTGGTCGCCCGTCTTCTGCTTCCACGCGGCGCGAATGGCGTCGATCTTGCCGCGATTTTCCTGGGTGTCCGCGTAATAGACGATCAGCATCTTCGACCGCAGCCTCTTCGGCTCAGGCTGATCCTTGCCCTGCCACTGACCGTAGAGATCCAACACGCTCAGGCCGGAGGGAAAGCGGGGCGTCACTTCCTTGTCGAGGAAGGCGCGCCAGTCAGCCTCGCTCACGCCCTGGTCCAGATGGTCAGCGGGGCCCAAGCCGAAGATGAGGCGAGTGTCGACCCACCCCTGGGTCTGCGCCGGGTGCGCCGGGTCGCCGGTGAGGGTGGGAGCCGCGGCCTGCGCGGCCGGAGCGGTGTGGGGGCGTGCGCAGCCGGCTGTGACCAGCGCCAGCGCAATGGACAGAAAGGCAGAGCGCATCTGCATGCGTTCGTTGTTCTCCAGAGGGTGAGGATGCCGAAGTGGCCGTCCGAGCTACTTTTCTATCTCTACGCCGCGCCAGAAAGCCACAAATCCCTTGATCTTGCGGGCAGCAGGCTTGGGATCGGGGTAGTACCAGGCGGCGTCGGGGTTGTCCTGGCCGTCGATGAGCAGGCTCATGTAACGCGCCTGACCCTTCCATGGGCAGGTGGAAGTTGTGCTGCTGGGCCGGAAAAACTCCCGTTTGAGGCTGTTTTCAGGAAAATAAGTATTCCCCTCGACGACCTCGGTTGCTTCGCTTTCGGCAATCACCTTGCCATTCCAAATCGCTCGTGCCATTGGGTTTACCGTTTCCATTACACATGGAACCCGGCGCCGGCCCCGAGATGAGGCTGGCGCCGGATAACGGATATGACAGTAGCAGAGATTGAGCCGCGTGGCGAGTGCCCGGGATCGAAGGACCGGACAAGTGAACCGGAGCGGCTACTGCTTGACAGCGATGGACTCGATCTTGACGCTCTTCTTATCCGCGTCTGCCACCGCCTTGACCGTGACATGATCGCCGTAGAAGTCCTTGACGGCATCGGGGTTTTCGATGGTCCAGACGGCCTTCTTTTCCTCGTCCACAAAGACCGGCTTCATGCCGCCCTCGATGCACTTCTTGACGCAAGCTGCGCCGGAACCGGCGTGCTTGGCGCCGCACATGTCATCGGATATCCATCCGGTGATCTCGGTTGAGGCCGCGCGCGCAGACAACACACTGAACCCGCACAGCAGGACTAGAACTGCAACAAGTCGTTTCACAGGGAACCTCCGGGGAATTGGGAGTTCGTGCCGGCTTTCATCATGCTCCAAAAGCCGGGACCGGCACAAGTTGAACCTGCTCGAGGTTTGGTGGGATAAACAAGCGCGGAACCGGACTACGACTTGGCGGCCATGCTCTTCCGGCGGGCCTCGATGTTCTTGAGTACCACCTCATAGCGCGCGGCGGCGCTGGTAAACCGCTTGACGACCTCGGAGGTCTTGGTGAGGAAGCCGGGGTTGCGCTCGCGAATCTCGTCCAGAATGTGCGCGAACTTGGCCAGCAAGAAGAAGCCCTCGCCGTTGCTGTCGACAAACAGTTCGGCAGAGACGGCGCCGTGCAGCACCATGGCCGCGGCCATCTCCCAGTAGGTGATGACCTGGCGGAACCAGGCATTGTGCGGGTCGGCGGGGTTGGAGGCGACGACAAAAAACTCCTCGGCCGTTTTGGGCCAGAACTCGCCTGTCATCCAGGCGCGAGCCTGGCGCATCACCGCTTCGGTGCGCAATTCGTAGAGCTTGAGAATGATTTCCGCGTCAGCCGGTGTAGCGAGCATTCGTTCCATGCAAAAGGGTCTCCGCTGCCCATGGTACCGGATTCTGCGGAGACCTGCTTTTGCCGTACGCAGTTGCGTGTGGATTACGCCGGCTGCAGTTCCCTCTTGGCGGGCTTTTCCACCACCGGGCCATGAGTCTCAGCCGTGGGCGGAGGTGGCGCGTCGCCAATGCGCTTGGAGTAGGTGCAGGCAACCGCACCGGGAGCAGCCTCAGCTGCAGCTTTCTTGCCGCGCTTCTTCGGTGCTGCTTCTTCGTCGGCACCCTTCTTCTTGTTGGGGCACTCGAGATAGATGCCCGTCTTGAGCGTCTTCTCGATAAGGTACGGGCTGCCGCACTCGGGGCACTTCTTCGCGACTGGCTTGTAGTTTGACGTGAAGTCGCACTTGGGGTAGTTGGTGCAACCCCAGAAGATGTTGCCGCGGCGCGCCTTGCGTTCGGCCAGATCGCCCTCGCCGCACTTGGGGCACTTCATGCCTTCGATGAGGTTCTGCTTGACGTATTTGCACTTCGGGTAGCCGGAGCAGGAGACAAATTCGCCGTAGGCTCCCTGGCGCAACACGAGCGGCTTGCCGCAGGCGGGGCAGTCCTCGCCGGTGGGTTGCGGCGGCTTCTGCTGCTGTTTCTGGCTGAGCTTGCGAATGGTCTTGCAGGGTGGATCTTCGCTGTAGCCGGGGCAGGCCATGAACATGCCGAACGGACCGCGACGCAGTACCATCACGCGGCCGCAGTTCTCGCAATACTCCTCGGTATCTCCGGCTACCTGCGCCTCGGGCGTATTCATGTCGGGCTTGGCTGCCGTGTTCTCCTTGGTGAAGGTACAGCTGCTCGGGTCCTTCTTGTTGTAAGCCGAACAGGCATAGAAGCTGCCAAACTTGCCCCACTTGAGCAACAGAGGCGAACCGCACACATCGCACTTCTCGTCGGTGAGCTGCTCCATGCGCTTGATGTTGCGCATCTTCTTGTCGGCGTGTTTCAGCTCTTCCTCAAAGTGGTCGTAGAAACCGTTGAGCAGGTCAGTCCACTTCTCCTTGCCTTCTTCGATGTCGTCCAGCTCTTCTTCGAGCTTGGCCGTGTACTTGGTATCGAAGATGTAGGGGAAGCTCTCAACGAGCAGGTCGCAGACTACCATGCCGATTTCAGTGGGATAGAAGCGGCCGCGCGAGCCGCCGTGCTTTACCACGTACTCTCGATCCTGAATGGTGTTGATGATGGACGCGTAAGTGGACGGGCGCCCGATGCCGCGCTCCTCAAGTTCCTTGACCAGCGAAGCTTCGTTGTAGCGCGCGGGCGGCTCAGTAAAGTGCTGCTCGTGGAGCAGATTCTCGAGTTCGAGCAGGTTCACGCCGTCGAAGTTGGGCAGCTTGTTGGCGAGCGACTCGTCGTCCTCGTCCTTGCGCTCCTTTGAAGCTTCGTAGAGCTTTTGGTAACCATCGAAGATCACGGTGGTGCCGCTGACGCGGAAGTCGTAGGTCCTCTTGTCGGCAGGGCTTGCAGCTGCGATGTTGACCTGCGTGACGGCGAGCTGCGCGGGGGCCATTTGCGAAGCCACGAAGCGCCGCCAGATCAGCGTATAAAGCTTCAACTGCTCATCGCTCAGGTAGCGCGCGATCGACTCGGGTGTTCGCGCCGCATCGGTGGGACGAATGGCTTCGTGCGCGTCCTGCGCGTCTTTTTTGCCTTTGAAGACATTGGGCGAATCGGGAAGATACTTCGCGCCGAGTTCCTTGCCGATCCATGCGCGTGCGCCAGCGATTGCGTCCGGCGAAACACGCGGTGAATCGGTACGCATGTAGGTGATGAGGCCAGTGGTGCCTTCGGCTCCGATCTCGATGCCCTCATAGAGCCGCTGCGCCACGCCCATGGTGCGGCGCACGTTGTAGCCGAGCTTGCGCGCGGCGTCCTGCTGCAGTTGGCTGGTGGTGAAGGGTGGCGGCGCGCTCTGCCTGCGCTCGCGCTTCTGGATGGACGCGATGGTCCACTTGGCCTTTTCAAGCGCGGCGAGGGCGGCGTTGATGTCCTTTTCGCTGGCAAAGGCCGGAGCGCTGACAGTGTCGACCGAGATGCGTTCGCCGTTGATGCCGACGAGCCGCGCCTTGAAGCTCTGGTCGGCTTTCTTTTCCGCATGGAGCTGCGCTTCGAGCGTCCAGTACTCAACGGGGTTAAATGCCTGAATCTCTCGCTCACGCTCAACGATGAGGCGCA
>DCFV01000046.1:0-13241 GCA_002314435.1 Acidobacteriaceae bacterium UBA1795
GAGGCAGCGGCGAGTAAAAGACGCGAACGTCGTCCGCTTGGAAAACGATCAAACCGTTTTCCACTTTCCCGCGACGGCGGCGACTGGTTAACTGATCTCGCATGTGGGCGGAGAATGGGGGCAAGTCATCAGCTCGCTGGGTCGGCTTCAAAACGGGGCGTATAGCCCAGCCGCTGCCAGAACGCGCCCACCAATTCCACCGTCTCTGCGCTCGTCTGCGGTCCAGTATGCAGCAGCAACTCTCCGACCGCTGTCTCCGGTCCACGCGCTGCCAGCTCTCTCGCATTCATCACCATCGCCACGCACTTATCGGCGCGATAGGTGCAGGAAGCCAGGTCCGCAATCGACATCCGCGTTGTCGGCGAAGCAATCACCGTGCGCGGCGGGGCCATTCGGTCCAGCAGGCAAAAGATCTCCAGCTTCGACTCAAGTTCATCCGGAACGCAGTCAATCGCCAGGTCCGCGTCACGCACCGCGTCCTCAATTGAAGACATAAATGCCACATTGTCTGCCGCGCTGTACTGCTGCCGGATGTACTCCTGCGCGTGATGCAGATTGGCCGGCATCACGTCCTCAAGGCGCACTGCGCAGCCGGCGCGCGCCGCGGCCAGAGCCAGCCACCGGCCCAGCGGGCCGGCGCCGATAATCGCAACGTTCACAGGATCACCTTACTTAGCCTGCAGGGCCAGGCGCACATCCTCGGCGTTGGGCTTGGAGCGCAGCAGATGCTCGCTCACCAGTGCGCGCTCCTCTTCAGGAAGCGTGGGCGCCAGCGCCAGCACGCGGCGCAGAGTGACCGAAACATCATCGATGTAATTCATCAGGCGAATTGCTTCTCCAGAAAGCGGCATGGAATCCCTCGCGTTGAAGTCAGGCTCTATTGTAGGGGGTCGGGTCCGAAGCAGGAAAGGCGTGTCATCTGATGCAGCCAGGCGGCCCATCCTCCCACAAGGAATGGGCCGTCTGGCCGCCTCCGGACACCTCATTCTTCAGGCCGGAGTTCTCTTCCCTGCCTGCCACGAACAATGTACTAGAGCGTCCGTTTGAATAGGGGCGTAGCAATCAGCAGGGTACCAATGCCGAAGACGAACAGGAACAGCAAATCAGTCTGGATCGCCGCAAACCCACCATCCTTAAGGAGCGTCGCCTTGAAGCCATGAATCGCGTAGCTGAACGGATCGACCACCGCAATTGCACGTAGCCACTTCGGAAACGCCGCAATCGGATAGATGGCGCCTGAAGGGAAATACAGCAGCGTGTTCAACACGCCGAACATTGCGCGCGGTACCAGCGGGTCATCCACCCGCACCATCATCAGAAACATCATTCCGTTGAACGCAATCGAGGTGCCCAAAATCAGCAGCAGCATGTTCAGCATTGCCATGGGATGAAAGATCACGCCAAGTCCCGCCATCAGCGTGCCAATTACCGTGAGGCAGACGCCGCTAAGCACCGCCTTGATTGCGCCGGCAATGTTCAGCCCCATCACCAACTCCAGTTTGCTGATCGGCGTAACAAGGTAGCCTTCGTGCACACCGCGCGCCTTGTCGTCGATGTAGAGCATGCCGCCGCCGATCATCACCGAAATGTACATCGCAAGCGCAATGCACCCTGGCAGCAGATACTTCATGTACTCAACGTACGGATACAGTTCCACAATCTGCAGCGCAATCTGCTTCACCACTCGGTCCTCGATCACCGGCTGGTTCATTGCGTTCACTAGCGACTGCATCTCCGACTCGATCGACGCGCTCAGGAACTGGTCAGTGTTGTCCACCACGAGGCCGATCTTTGGTGCGGCCTGCGCGTAAACGCGGCGTGAGTACTGCGCGGGAATAATCACCGCCGCGTCTACTTTGCCCGTGCGCACATCCTCGCGTGCAGTGTCCTCGTCGTCATAGCGAACCGTGGTGAATGTAGCGATATTCGCGGCAACCGCGTCGAAAGCCTCATGGACCTTCACAGCCTGAGGCCCTCGGTCGTAGTCCACCACCGCCACTCGTGCGCCACGAATCTTGCCGCCAAACGCGTTACCCAGAATGATCAGCTGCACCAGCGGCAGCATCATCGACATGATCATCAGAACTGGCGAGCGGAAGAACTTGCGCATCTCGCGTTCGACGATGGCGAGCATTCTGTTCATGGCTGGGCTCCGGGCCGCGGCGGCATCACAAAGTTCACCGGCTTTACCTGTTCATCGCGCAACTGCCGGCCGGTGTAGTGGACAAAAACGTCATCAAGCGAAGTGTTCTGCACGCTGAGAGACGTAAGTTGCTCGCCCAGTCCCGCCGCCATCTCCACCAACTGCGTCGTGGTCTTCGAGCCATTCGATGTGAGCACGCGATAAACACCCGCCGACTGCGACTGCACCTCAGTCACATCCGGCAGAGCCTCCAACCGCGCCTTCCACGTATCGTCCTCGCGCTGAAACTGCACTTCAACCACATTCGATCCCGGCACACTCTGCTTCAACTCCACCGGCGTGCCGAGCGCCACCAGCTTGCCATGGTCAACAATGGCAATGCGGTCGCACAACCGATCCGCCTCTTCCATGTAGTGCGTCGTCAGCAGCATCGTCAGATTGCGCGTCTTCTTCAGGTGGTTCAGCATCTCCCAAACTGCGATGCGCGAAACAGGATCAAGCCCTGTTGTCGGCTCGTCAAGGAAGAAGATGCTCGGGTTGTGCACCAGGCCACGCGCAATCTCCACCCGCCGCCGCATACCTCCGGAAAGCGTCTTGGTTTGCGCGTCGCGCCACTTCACCAGGTCCACAGCCTCCAGCACTTCCTGGATGTTCCGCTCGCGTTCTGCGCGGCCTACGCTGTAGAGCTTGGCGTAGATGCTCAGGTTCTCTTCGACCGTCAGGTCAGGATCGCTGGTCAGCGCCTGCGGAATCACCCCGATCATACGGCGCACCGCGTCGGAGTCCTTCGTCACATCGTAACCGCCCACCAGCGCACGGCCAGCCGTCACCGGAATCAGCGTCGTCATCATGCGGATCAGCGTGCTCTTGCCTGCGCCATTCGGCCCAAGCAGTCCGAAGATCTCGCCCTCAGCCACGGAGAAGCTGATTCCCTTCACAGCCTCGAAGTCGCCGTAGCGCTTCACGATATTTTCGACTCCAATCGCTAGAGGCGTCCCCTCCACCATGGGCTCCGGTTTGTGGTGCCTGAAGCTCATTGCTTCACCAGTTTGCTCTTCGGCACGTACACCTCGGCTGTCATGCCGGGCACAAACCGCTCGTCGGTATTGGGGATCAGCAGCTTGATCTGCACCGTGCGAATATCGCGCTTGCGTCCGCCATTGACGTCGCGCTGCGTGGCAAAGTCCGCCAGCGACGACTTCGCAATCACCTTGCCTTGTAAGGTTGCGCCGCTCGGCATCACCACGCGCAGCATGTCGCCCACCTGCACCGCGTCCGCTTGCGTTTCGGGCAGCGGCGCATACACCCAGGTCTGCGTGAGGTCCATGATCGTCGCGATCGTGCCGCCCACGGCCAGCACTTCGCCCTGCCGCGCCGCAAGCACATTCACCTTGCCCGTGACTGGCGCAGACACCTGCGCGTAACCCAGTTCCACGCTCGCCTGATCCGCCAGAGCCTTTGCATTCAGCACCTGATTGCGCGTCGATGCCACAGTCCGAGCAGAAGCAGCGGCCAGAAGTTCATGGGCTCGCGCCGCGTGCAGCGACGCTTCCGCAGCCGCCAGCGTGTGTTTCGCCGCCTCCGCCGCAGCCTGCGACGCGCGCAGGCTCGCCGTAGCTTCGTCGCTCGCCTGTTGGCTCGTGATGCCTTGCTTTGCCAGCGCCACGGTCCGCGTCGTGTCTGCCTGCTGGTGTTCCAGATTGGCTTCCGCCTGCGTCACGGTTGCCTGCGCCGCGCGCACCTGCGCCTCAGCGTTGACTGTGGCGCTCGTAGTCTCGCCCAGGTTCTGTCGCTCGGTCTCCACAGTCTCGCCCAGCTTTGCCTCGTTGCTGGCCACGGTGGCTTCGGCAGCCTTCTGCGCAGCGGCCAGGTCGTCGCTCTCGATCAACGCAATGAGCTGGCCGATCTGCACACTCTGGCCTTCCTCGATGGAAAGTGTCTGGATGCGTCCGGCAATCTTCGCGCTTACCAGCACCTCATTCGCATCTACCGTTCCAATCAATTTCAGGTCGCTTGGCGGCCGTGCAGTCAGCAGATACCAGGCGAGTGATCCGAGCGTAAGCAGTCCCAGAATCAGAAACACTCTATTGCGCGCGTTCATCGATCCTCCGGATGATTGGCCGATCGATCTTCACTTCCGGCATCGGCGTGTCGGCAAGCACGCGTGCGGCAAGCTCGGCTCCATGACTGCGATCGCGGAAGATCGTCTGCCCCAGGAACTCGACAATGGCTTTGCGCCGCTCCGCCAGAACTTTTACGTCGAACGGCTCGTCTGGCAGCATCTGCCGCCAAAGTGGTGCGCTCATAAAATAGAAAACATTCGTCCCAAGGGTGCTCAGGTGTATCTGCAGCCAGTCCACTTGAATCAGTTCGCCCGACTCGATACCCTCGAGCACCACTGCCTGATACGCCTTCAGCATGGGCGCAAACACTCTCTGCACCAGCAGTGACATCGCTCCCGGCTCGCCCTTGTGCAGCCGCATCATCTCCTGCTGCATAAGGCTCTGGAATTCTGTCTGGGAAAGAATCCGGTCAAAGTGGTTAAGCGTGTTCTGCAACACGCGTTCTCCGGGCGAAGTCGAGTTCTGCAGCACCGCCATCGTTGCATCGCGCATGCGTGCTGCGATCACCTCAAGCGAGGCCAGATAGAGGTTGTCCTTGCTTTCGAAGTAGTAGTACAGCAACGCCTTATTTACTCCGGCGGCCTGCGCAATTCGCTCCGTGCGAGCTCCGGCAAGCCCGTTCGCGCTGAACTCCTTCAACGCGGCGTCCAGAATGCGTGCGCGACTCTCGGCTGCGCGATCAGAGGCGGCGGTATGGGATGCATGTGCCATAACTTAACTAACCAGTTAGTAAAATACTACACGGACGCATTCCTTGCAACCCTCAATTGTCTAATGCACGGAACTTCCAGTATCTGTATCCTTTTCAATATGTTGAAAATGAAGCGGGTACCACACTCACTGGGTTTACGCCACGAAATGCACGTGCTCGACAGCGGGCAGAGCGACCGCAACGGACTCTGACTCAGTCTCTTCCCCAATCTCTACGAATTCCGCATCCACGCAGTCCGCGCCACGCTCCGAAGCACGCCGACGCGACGAGGACCCCTCGTTCCCCGCACTTCCCGTCCCGTCTACCTCAAGCCGCACGGCCGCAATGCTCTCGGTTCGTCTCGAATTCGTCAAAGCGCCTCCACGAACACCCTTGATCGCAGGAACGTCCATTGCCATCCCGCGCCCCCCGTGTCTTTTATCGGCGCGTCCTGGCGAACTTGAAGGTCTCTTCTCCAAGAGTAGTGCCTTTTCGACGCACCGCCCAGCATTCCACAGCAGCCGGACACGCGTGTCAGCCCACTCCCACAACGTGCGCGAAGAGCGAAAACTCCCAAATAACCGCCAGAACCCCCGAAAGAACACGAACCAAGTTGTATAACAGGTAGCGTTCGCGACCCGCTTGTTACACTGGGGCATGCAGGATGAACAGGACTTTCGGCGAGTAGCTGAAAGCGCCATCGAGGCGCTCAAAAAGCATTTGATATTGCGCGAAGAAGAGGATGAACCAGGCTTCGAGGTCGAGGAGCAGAACGGCGTGCTTAACGTGGTGTTCGAGGAGCCGCCCGGCAAGTTTGTCATCACTCCCAACACGCCCGTGCGCCAAGTTTGGATCTCTGCTCTCTCCACCAGCTTCAAGCTCGACTGGGACTCGACAACAAGCGCCTTCGTGCTGCAGCGCACCGGTGAACAGCTCCAGACGCTGGTTGACCGGCTCATTGATGAAAACATCCGCGGCTGATCCTGCTCGCAGGAGCGTTCCTCGCAGCCACAAGAAAGCGGGTCCGGCGGCAACACCGGACCGCTTTGTTTTCTGCAGGGAGGACTACTTCAGGTTGTAGACGACCTCGAGTTCTTTCTGAGCCAAGGCCTCCGGCAACGGAGCGTAGGACAACGCGCTCACTTCGCCTTCGCCCGACTTGATCAACCAGCTCAGCAGGTCCTTCAGCACCTTGCGGTTCTCGGCGTTCGATCCCTGCGTAGGAATCAGCAGGTAGGTGAAGCTCGATATCGGGTAGGCATTTGCACCTGGAGCATTGGTGATGGAAACGCGGAAGTCGGCAGGAATCTTGGCACCGGCCGCAGCCTCAGTCACGCTCTGGATCGAAGCGGTCACCCAGTTGCCAGCTGCATTCTTCACCGATCCGTAGGCGATCTTGTTCTGCAGCGCGTAAATCAGTTCCACGTAGCCGATGGCGCCGGGCATCTGGCGCACTAAGCCTGCCACGCCTTCGTTGCCCTTGCCGCCCACACCAGCCGGCCAGCTGGGTGAAGTACCCTTGCCGGGGCCGCCCGCCCATTCTTTGCTCACCTTGCTGAGGTAGTCAGTAAAGATAAAGCTCGTGCCCGAGCCATCCGAGCGGTGCACGACAATGATCTTCTGATCCGGCAGCTTGGCGCCCGGATTGTCCTTCGCGATACGGGCGTCATTCCAGTTGGAGATTTTGCCCAAGTAGATGTCGGCCAGCACATCGCCCGAGAACTTGATTTGCGCCACTCCAGGCACGTTGTACACCGGAACCACTGCGCCCAGCACCGTAGGAATGTGCAGCAGCTTCACCTTCGACGAAGCCAGCATCTCGTCGGTCATCGGCATGTCCGACGCGCCAAAGTCCACCAGCCCTGCCGTTACCTGGCGGATGCCGCCACCCGAGCCGATTGACTGGTAGTTCACTTCCACGCCCTGGTGTGCAGCGCTGTACTCGCTGAACCACTTGGAATAGATCGGGTAGGGGAAGGTAGCGCCCGCACCGGTCAGCTTCTGAGCCTGGGCCGCGCTCACGGCCAGCACAATCAATGCAATGACAAGCAAAGTCTTTTTCACGTCTAGCTCCCTAGCAAAATGAATGCCGAGAATGATTGTCAACGCGCAATGTTAAGGGCGTTTGAACGAAACGAAATTTCGTGACTCTTAACCTGCGTCTTCTTCAGGAACATCAGTAGCTGCAAGCTCTTGCGCTTGGGTGCGCTGCGCCCGCGGAAGTGTGAAATGAAATGCAGCACCCGCGCCTAACTCGCTTTCCACCCAGGCGCGCCCTCCATGCACCTCCACAATGTGCTTCACAATCGCCAGCCCTAACCCCGTTCCTCCCGATTCACGTGAACGCGCCTTGTCCACACGATAGAAACGCTCAAAGATCCGGTCAAGGTGCTCCGAAGCGATGCCCGGCCCAAAGTCCTGTACAAAGAACTCAACTTCTCCTTCCCGCCTCCGTGCCCCAACTACAATACGCTTGCCTCCCTTGCCGTATTTGAGCGCATTTTCGACCAAGTTGCCGAACACCTGGTTCATGGCATCGGGATCCGCCTCGACCAGCAGATCGGGAGCGCCCGCAGACTCCAGTTCCACGCCCGAGTCCACCACGATGCCACCCAGCGACTCGATCGCATCCTGCACCAGCGCGGAGGCCAGCATGGGGCGCGCGGTGAGTCGATAGTCCGGGCTCTCCACGCTGGCCAGCGCCAGCAGATCCTCGGTCAGCCGACTCATGCGACTCGCATTTTTCTGGATGATACCCAGAAACTCGCGCGACGTCTCCGGGTTTGGGCTGGGATCCTCCACCAGCGTCTCCACATAGCCCTGAATCGACGTTAATGGCGTTCGCAGCTCGTGGCTTACATTGGCAATAAAGTCCCGCCGCGACTTCTCTGCCGCTTCCACGCGCGACACATCATGCAGCACGGCCAGCGCGCCTCCACTCGGAAGCGGCGCAGCGTTGATCTCAAAGATGCATCCAGGTGACAGTGAGCTCGCACGCCCCGAGCGCATCTCGCCCTGCTCCAGCGCACCTTTCACGCAGGCCAATAGTTCCGGGTCGCGCACGGAGTGTACCAGCGGCCGCCCCACACGAATCTGCGTGCCGGCCATGCGCTGCATCACGGCATTGGACCATCGCACCTGCCCCTCGCGTGTCACAGCAACCACGGCTTCCTGCATCGAGTCCAGCATCGTCGCCAGTTCATGGCGGCGGCTCTCCAACTCGGCGAAGTTCTGACCCAGCCGTTCTGCCGTCTGGTTCAGCGCCGCTTCCATGGTCGAAAGCTCATCGCCGTCAGCGCCGTCCAGTCTCGCGCTCAGGTCGCCCTGCGCAATGCGCCGCGCAAACGCCACCACGCGCTGCAGCCGCGCGGAGATACTGCTCGCCGCCCAAGCAGCCAGTGGCAGAGCCAGTAGCAGGGCCAGCGCACCAGCCCAGAGCGCCTCGCGCACGTGCATGTTCAGAGTCTCTCCCGGCGTGTGCTCCACAAAAAGGCGAAGGAGCAACTCCATCACCGCTGTCTGGAAGAGCAGCAGAAACACAAACAGCGCCAACAGCTTGGTAAACACTTTGCGGGTCAACGGGGGCCTGCTCGCGTGCGTTCGGCGTTATTCGCCTTTGGGGATTTCGAAGCGGTAGCCCGCGCCACGCACCGTCTTCAGGTAACGCGGGTTCTCCGGATCGATCTCGATTTTCTCACGAATTCGGCGCACGTAAACGTCCACTGAGCGCGGCGTCACAAACCGGGCATCGCCCCACACCGCGTCCAGCAAATGGTCGCGGCTGAATACGCGCCCAGGGTGCCGCGCCAGATAGTCCAGCAGCCTAAACTCGGTCGCCGTCGTTGTCGTCAGTTCGCCGCGCACCTTCAGTTGCATGGCGTTCGCATCTATAATCACTTCCTCAAAGCTGATCACCGAAGGCATCGTGGGCCGCTCGAACCGCCGCAGAACCGCCTTGACACGCGCCACCAGTTCGCGCGTGGCAAAAGGCTTCGTAATGTAGTCGTCCGCGCCCAGTTCCAAACCAAGCACGCGGTCGTTCTCCCCGGCCCGCGCGGTCAGAAAAATGATCGGAATCGTCGACAGTCCAGAGTGGCTGCGCAAGCGTCGGCACACGTCCAGCCCGTCGCCACCGGGCACCATGATGTCCAGCAGAAACAGCGCTGGTGGCTGCCGCTCGGCGTCGGGAATCAGGTTGGTGGGGGTGTGAAACAGCCGCGTCGCAAAGCCCGCTGCTTCCAGGTGATGCTGCACAAGCCGCGCAATGTCAGTTTCATCTTCCAGTACAAATACGGTTTGGCTCAACCGGTCTGCCCCTTGGCGGGCGGCCACAGATTGGGTTGGAGTTGGCCGCACGAAACTGTGAACAGACTACTGCACCGAGGCAAATAGATTGCAAACTTTTGATGAATTTGCCTGGCGCATCGCTACCAGAGCGACCAAGTTAGCTACCGCATTCCCCTTGACGCTACCGAGTACTCCCTGCCAAACTCTATGCCAGTTTTCGGACCCGACTTTCGTGGTTCACCACTGACACAGCATCCCACTTGCCGTGTAGACACTGGCGTCATGCAGGATCCCTGCGTGTCCCAGGGCAAACTCGAAGCATCTCGACAGGAGAATCCATGAAGAAGTACGTTGCGGAGTTGATAGGCACGTTCATCCTTGTGCTCTTTGGCTGTGGCACAGCCGTGGTGGCAGGGGCCAAAGTTGGCATCCTCGGCATCGCCTTCGCCTTTGGTTTTGCGCTCATCGGCGCGGCGTATGGCATAGGCCCCATCTCCGGCTGTCACATTAACCCAGCCGTCAGCTTGGGCGTCTGGGCTGCGGGCCGCATGAAAATAGGCGACTTGATCGGCTATTGGATCGGCCAGTTCGCCGGAGCCATCCTAGCCGCGCTGATTCTCGCAATCATCGCCGGCGGCGTAGGCGGCTTCGATATCCACGCCAGCGGCCTTGGACAGAACGGCTGGGGCGCTGGCTACCAGGGCGGATATAGCCTCGGCGCTGCATTTACTTTTGAGTTCGTCGCTACTCTCATTTTCGTCATAGTGATTCTCGGCTCCACGCAGAAGGCCGCGCCGGCTGGATTTGCCGGCCTGGCCATTGGCATCACACTGGTGGTGATCCACATCTTTGGCATCTACATCACCGGTGTCAGTGTGAACCCGGCGCGTAGCCTCGGCCCTGCGTTGATGGTGGGTGGCACCGCTCTTTCGCAGGTGTGGCTCTTCCTGCTGGCACCTAGCGCAGGCGGCCTCGTCGCCGGCATCCTGTTCCGCGGCAAGATGCTCGAAGCCGAATAACACGAAGGGTCCGGGAAACCGCAGGTGCTTCATCGCGGTTCCCGGGCTTCTCTTTTACTTTGTGCACGCCACAAACCGGAGCCGCACGTAGTCGGCCACCCAGTTCCCTTCCTCGTCGCGCAACGCGCGTGCAGCCAGTTCCACAGTCTCCCGCATGACCGTTTCGCGCAATTCGCTGGGCACAGCGTCGATCACGCCACTGCGAAATGTGCGCAACCAAGCCTCCAACCCGCCCACGGGCAACGGCGTGGGCCGCGGAATCAGCGCCATTCGTTCCACATGGAACGCTGCTCGCTCCATTCGGCGGGTGTAGGTTTCCGAAGTGGGATAGTAATTCACCTCATCTTCGAGATGGCTCAGGCTGTATCGCGCCAGCACGGCGAGCAGCGCCACGCGAATCGCCGCAATGTTGCCATGGCCACCCATCTCCGCCACAAAGCGCCCGCCCGGCTTCAGAATTCGATGCACCTCTGCGAGCATCGCGTCCTGATCGCGCACCCAGTGCAGCGCGGCGTTCGAAAACACCGCGTCGAACGCGCTGTTGACGAATGGAAGCGCCTCGGCGCTCGCAAGTTCTACTGCCAATCCGCGCACACGCGCCGCTGCTAGCATCTGCGGCGAAGTATCCACTCCCTGCACTACGGCGCCGGTTGCCGCAAGCCGCTCCGTCAGCTGTCCATCGCCACAACCCAGATCGAGAATCCGCTCGCCCTGCTGCGGCGCAAGCCATTCTATGACGCCATTCGCCAGCCCATGCACGAATGCGCCGTTCCGCCCGTACGACGGCGGGTCCCAGGTCTGCGTCACATCAATCTCCTGATTCAGTTCTACTGGAGGCAGATATATAACGCTAAGTTATTCTACTTTGAAATTGAATAACGATTACTTATACGGAACTTGCGCCTTCAAATTGCGTTAGATGGACTGCACCGGAACTAGTGTCAGGTCATCGATGAGGCCGACCTCCTTCTGCACGAAGGGTTCGCCGTACTTGACCCCGGCTAGCAGGCCATAATGCCGCGCTTCGGCGAAGGTGCGCTCGCGAATCTCTTCTTCGGGCACAAACAGGCCGTCCCCCGTAGGCTGCGTTGCGTATTGCGACTTGTATGCCATCAGTGAGGCGTGGCGCTGGTCGATGAAGGGCGTAATGTCCACAATGAAGCTGGGACGCACGTCCGCATAGAGGCTCGCGTAGACGATCTTGAATGGCCGATAGGGAGGCAAGCCCGTTTCGACCTTCGTCAGCCCAGCTACGAAGCAAGCTTCGTAGCCTAAAGTAGCCACAATTGCGTGGTCAGGATGACGCGCCTGCCAGTAGGGCAGGATGACCACACGTGGCCTGAGTTCACGCAGCACGCGGGCAATCTTGATGCGGTTTTCGAGTGTATTTTCGACCGCGCCGTCAGGCAGATCGAGCGCCTGTCGCCAGCCCACACCGAGCAACAGGGCCGCCTCGACTGCTTCACGGCCCCGGTCTTCTGCAGTTCCGCGGGTACCCGCTTCGCCTTGCGTCAGATCGAGGATAGCCGTTCGCAAACCGCGTGCCGCCATACGAAGCAGGGTGCCGCCGCAGGTCTGCTCCACGTCGTCGCGATGCGCCGCTATGGCCAGCACATCAGCCTGAAACTCAGCGGAAGCGTCGGCCATAAGCGAACTCAGTAAACGGTATTGTTGTCGTCGGTATGTGCGTCCATGAAGACCACATCCCAGGCCGTTCCGGTCACAGTCACGTACTGGTTATTGATCGACGAGCCGTCCGTGGTACTGAAGATATAGACCTGCCCGCCTTCGGCTACGTACACCTTGTGCAGGCCCGTCACCGCGGCAATTCCGGTAGCGTCTCCCACATACGGCTCCAGCATGGTCACGCTATTGGTGGAGGTGTTGTACATCGTCAGGCAGCCATAATCCAAGCCCTCAGCATAACGTTCGCCGCTGGTGCACTTGGTCATGGCGATCCAAAGCGTGTTGTCGTCGCCCAGAATCATGCGGCTCACGCCGCCCGGCGTCCCGTCGCTGATGGAAGCGGTGGAGGTGATCGCGTTGTTGTTCAGGTTCACCACGGTCAGGTTTCCGGTAAACAGGCCGTCGGACAGCAATTGCTGGCCCACCACATACATTGTGGAGGAACTGATGAGCGCGTTGCTGGCGCCACCCGGAATTGCAATTGTGGTGAGATTCACGGTTGTGGGCAGTTTTCCCGAGGCCTGCCCTGCGGTAAAGATTGTGGGTGCAACCGGGAGCAGCGAAATAGAAGATGCCGATCCGCCGCACTCCTGGCCACAGCTGAGCACGTAGGAGGTCGCACCGTCGGGCGAGAAGAGAGCCTTCACCGGGCGGTCAAAGACGAGCGGCGCACCGTAAGCGGTGCCAGTCGAGTCGGTGCTGTCAGGGCTCTGTGCTTGGAAAACGCACCACGAGGGCGCAGCCTGAGGTTCGCAATCCATGGCCGCTTTAGGCCAACTGCTGGAGCCACCGGCGTAGGCGACGGTCTGCGCCGCTGTGAGCTGGCGCAGGTAGTAAACGTAATTTGAGTTCTCCACGAAGGCGAGCACCGAGGTGCCTCCCGGGTTCACGCTGATCCTGTAAACGCCCGGCAGACTGAGGGTTGACAAGGTGCCTGAGGTGGGACTAGCGACCGTAATGACGTGCGCCGCCTGGCTTGCGGCGAACAGAAAGTTCTCGTTGCGTGTGATGAAGACGCTGGCGGAGGTGCCGCTGAGCCCCTTGGCTGAGCTTGAACTCTCTTTGGCATAGTTGACCAGCGCGAAGCTGCCGTCTCCGTAGCCGTAGACGCCGGCGATCTGCTCTTCCGGCATGCTCTGGATGGAGATGGGGAGCGCACCGGAGTAGCCGCTGATGGAGTAGGTCACATTGGTATCGTTGTACTTGTACCGCGTGTCATAGTAGGCGTCGACGACCGCCAGACCGCCCTTGGAAAGGGTGCTCGGATTCTGAATGGCGATCATCACGCGGTA
>DCFV01000046.1:13585-32280 GCA_002314435.1 Acidobacteriaceae bacterium UBA1795
AGCTCCAGCGGCACTCAACCAAAGACTTCTCTTCTTCAAAATCCCTTACCTCGACGGAAAGCGCGGAGCGTGCCGCAGCCGAAACTTGAATCCATATTGTTGGCACGATTCGACTGGCCGGCAGACTTTTCCATCCCCGCCGCAGACTGTGCCCACACTGCATTAGACTCCCGAAGTATAACAAAGCAACCCGGCTGGGTGGCGCTCGGCAACCCCTTGGCATAGCATGACAGAAGAATGCCAACGTTCGCCGACATCTTCGCCAACCGGCCTGTGCTCGCCGACGGCGCCATGGGCACCGTGCTCTACGCGCGCGGCGTGTTCATCAACCGCTGCTACGACGAGCTGAACCTTTCGGATCCGAGCCTGATTCTTGCCGTTCACGAGGAGTACCTGCAGGCCGGCGCAGAGATTCTGGAAACGAATACCTTCGGCGCCAACCGCTTCCGACTTGCGCGTCACGGGCTTGAGTCAAAGGTGCGCGAGATCAACACGGCCGGCGTGGAACTGGCGCGCAGGGCCGTGGATCGGCTGCGAGACCGCCAGGCGGTCACGGCCTGGGTAGCCGGCGCCGTGGGTCCACTGGGCGTCCGCCTGGAGCCGCTGGGCAAGACCGGCCTGGATGAAGCCCGCGCCGCTTTCGCCGAACAGATAAGCTCCCTTGCTTCGGCAGGCGTTGACTTGCTGATTGTGGAAACCATGCCCGCCATGAACGAGGCGCACGAGGCGCTGTCAGCCGCCCAGGAGATAGCTCCCGAACTGCCGGTGCTGGTGATGGTGACGGTGGACGAGGACGGCAACTGTCTGGACGGTGCGTCGCCCCAGCAGGCAGCCGCACTGCTCACCGAGTGGGGCGCGAGCGCCATCGGCGTCAACTGCTCCACCGGGCCCTCCACCGTTCTGACCGCCGTGGAGGCCATGCGCTCCGCCACACCTCTGCCGCTGGGAGCCATGCCCAACGCCGGGATGCCGCGCAACGTAGACGGCCGCAACGTCTATCTCTGCTCGCCGGAGTTCATGGCCAGCTTTGCGCGCAAGGCTATCGCCGCTGGTGCACAGCTGGTAGGCGGATGCTGCGGCACCACACCCAACCATATCCGCGCAATGCGCGCTGCCATGCGGGCACTCGACAGCCAGACCCGCGTGGTGGAAGGCGGAACCCAGGTACCCCATTCCACCGAGATTCCTCCTGCTCCGCTGCACCAGCGCTCGCGCATCGGCGCCCTGCTTGAGCAGCGTGAGTTCATCGCACTGGTTGAGATTGTGCCGCCGCGTGGAATCAACTGTGTGCAGGAAGTGGACGGTGCGCAACTACTGGGCCAGCTCGGAGTTCACGGTATCAATGTGCCGGATTCGCCTCGTGCCTCGGCTCGCATGAGCGCACAGAGCCTGTGCATCCAGATTCAGCAGCACACGAGTATCGACACGGTGCTCCACTATACCTGCCGCGACCGCAACATTCATAGCATCCAGTCGGACCTGCTGGGCGCCTCCTCGCTTGGCCTGCACAACATCCTCTGCCTCACTGGCGATCCTCCACGGCAGGGCAACTATCTAGATGCCACCACAGTCTTCGACGTCGACTCCATTGGCCTGGTGAACCTGGTTCGTCAGCTGAACCATGGCCTCGATATCGGCGGCAACTCCATTGGCGCTTCCACCAACTTCACCATTGGCGTTTCTGCCAACCCCGGCGCGCCCGACATTGAGCACGAACTGCGCCGCTTTGCTTACAAGGTGGAAGCTGGCGCCGAATATGCCATTACTCAGCCGGTCTTCGAACTGCGCCTCCTGGAGGAGTTCCTGCGCCGGATTGAGCCGTTCCGCATTCCGGTGATCGCAGGTGTGGTGCCGCTCACGAGCCTGCGCAACGCGGAGTTCATGAAGAACGACCTGCGCGTTTCCATGCCGGAAGAGATTCTGCTGCGCATGGCCCTGGCCGACACGCCCGAAGCTGCGCGCCAGGAGGGCATCCGCATCGCGCAGGAGATGCTCGCGGCCGTGCGCCCCTACGTGCAAGGCGTGCAGGTCAGCGCGCCGTTCGGCCGCTATACTGACGCTGCCGAAGTCATCGCCAGCGTGTTGCCCCGCAAGTCAGCGTCTACGGAGTAAATCCCCATGCCTTCGTTTGAAGACTCGCTCAAGAAGCTCGAAGCCATTGTCGAACACCTGGAGAAAGGCGACCTGCCGCTGGAGGAATCGCTCAAGCTCTTCGAAGAGGGAGTGGGCTTGTCTGCCGCCTGCAAGAAGGAGTTGGACGCCGCCGAGGGCAAGGTGCAGATGCTGATCAAGCAGCGTGACGGCTCGCTCAAGGCTGAGCCCTTTTCTACCGAGCGCTAGCCGCCATCAGCCGCCCGCGGAGCCAAGTGGCCATTTCCGGCGGCACTGTGCGCAGGTCTTCAAGAAGAAAAGCGCAGGCAGACGTGGGCCGTTCGATCCGCTCAAGCGCAGCGTGGCTGCGCGCCACGACCGCATCCGCACGATGCAGCAGCGGGCTGAATGACGGCTTTATATCGCCCCCTTCTCCAACAACGGCGAGACACACATCCGGACACAAATTCTCGATGATGCGATTGGACTCTAGAAGCACGTGCGCATCCTCGCCACACGCGGAATTCAGTTCGTCCAGCGGAAGTTCACTGTCGTCCGCCGTCACCAGTAACGCGCGTCGTGCGCCAGCACTCAGATAACGCGCCGTATCTCTCCCCTGGCCGGCGGCTGTCTCCTCAAACACCGGCTCCGGCATACGGTGACCATGGCGCGAGATCTTCACAGCCGTCCAGTCAAACTCCGACAACGCCGCAATGAGAGCACAGGCGAGCGTTGTCTTCCCTGCGCCGCTCCTGCTGCCGCCAATGACCACAGTCGCCATGCCCCGTCTCCTTCAGGCGATAAACCGCAGGCAATTGCGGTCGGCATCTTTCACATACATCTCACGAGTGCCCCAGGTCTGGTTCGTCGGTGCAAGATCGATTGGCACGCCCCGCGCAGTGAACTCCGCATAGAGCGCATCGACGTCTTCGACGAGCAGATTCGCAACACCTCCGGGCACGCCGTCGCCGCTGAACGAGGAGAGATTCAGCCAAACGCCGCCGCGCGAGATGCCCATGTAGCACGGGTCGGTCTCGACCCCTTCCGGACGGTGCGCGAACTCGAGCGCAAAACCCAGACCCTCGCAGTAGAACTTGACGGCCGCAGCCGCATTCGAGACGTGCAACAGAGGAATCGCGCGCTTGAGCATATCATCCCCTCACATAGCGGCAAAGACATAAAACGGTACAAAGAGCCCTACGGTATCGAGTGCCCAGTTAAGAAGCTGCTTCCGAAGTCGAACGCTATTCGCTCTTACGCGTGGTACGGCGTGGTTTCCGCTTTGCCAGCTTGGCCAACGTTGCCTGCTCGCGAAGAATGTCTTTCAGAGGCCTCGCGGGCGTGCCCCAAAACACGGTGCCCGGTGGCACACCTTCCGCAGTCAACGACTTGCCAGTGAGCACGCCAGCCTGTCCGCCCAGGATCACGCCGGGGCCGATGTGCACGTGGTCGCCAACGCCCACCTGCCCGGCAAGCACAGCGCCCTTCCCCACCATACTGGAGCCGGAGATGCCGGTTAGCGCCACGAGGATCACATCCTCACCGATCTCGCAGTTATGGCCAACGTGCACAAGATTGTCGATCTTGGCGCCACGCCGGATACGCGTCTCCTCGAGCGCGCCGCGGTCAATCGTCGTATTCGCGCCGATCTCCACGTCGTCCTCAAGGACAAGCGTGCCCTGCTGGGGAAACTGTGTGTATGTGCCGGAGACGGGATCGCGTACGTAGCCAAAGCCGTCGGCGCCCAGCACGGCGCCCGCATGAACCCGTACGCGGTCACCCAGCGTGACACCGGGATAGAGCACCGCTCGTGGATAGATATGGCAGTCGGATCCAATATGCACGCCGTGGCCGATGACCGCGCCGGCATCAATGCGGGTATTCTCGCCCACCTGCACACCGGTTTCGACTACCGCACCGGGGCCCACGGTCACGCCGGTCGCAAAGATCGTCTCCGCGCTAACCACCGCGCGTGGGTGCACGCCGGTGGCCAGAGGCCGCGGCGCAATTAGTTTGGCTGCCCGTGCAAACCACAGCCGCGGATTGCCCGCTTCCACAATGCACTTGCCGTGCGGATAGCTGAGAACCACGCCCGGCTTGAGCACCACCACGCCCGCATGGCCGGCAAGCGCTTGCACGGCAGAGGGGGCCGAGTCAGCAAACACCAGATCGAAGGTTCCCGCCTTGTCACAGGCACTGACGCTATCCACCAGCCAATCCTGGTCGCCCTGCACCAGCGTGCCGCCCAGCCGCTCTACCAGCTCTTTCAAAGTCATGACGAAGGTCTCCGTGCGTACAATCCCTGCTCGCCGGCCGGCCGTGTCTTCCAGCGGCGATGAATCCACAACCACTGGTCAGGATAGCGGCGAATCCATGTTTCCAGCGCATCGTTACATAACTGCGTGGCCGCCAGTACCTCGGCCTCCGCATCATCGCCTCGCACAAATTGCAGTTCTGGCCCGAAATGCAGCACATACTGCCGTTCCGCCGGCTCCCACAGCAGGAACCCCGGTAGCACTGCCGCCCCGGTTTTGAGCGCCACGCGCGCCAACCCGGAGGCGGTGCACGCCTTCAGACCAAAGAACTCGGCAAAGACCCCCTGCGGCGGCGTCATGTTGGTGTCCATCAGGATACCCACCGTCTGGCCCGCGCGCATGGAAGTGAGCAAACCACGCGCAAAGTCGTCCTTATGCAGAACCTGGTTGCCGTGCAGGCAGCGGATACCATTGACGAAGGCGTCGAGCCGGCGGTTGTCCAGTCGCCGGATAACCATGCCCATCGGGTAGCCCATCAGAGAGTGGTAGAAGCTCGACAGTTCCCATGCACCCAAGTGCCCGGTGAGCACCAGAACGCCCTTGCCACGATCTCGTGCCGCCAAGTAGTGATCCAGTCCCTCGGTGCGAATCCAGCCGCGCGTATTCTGCGGAGTATAGCGCGGCATGCGGCAGAACTCCACCAGCTGCCAGCCGAGGCGCCGGTAGACACCGCGCAAAATTCGCTTCCGCTCACGCAATGGCAGCTCCGGCATGGCGAGTTCCAGATTGCGCAGGCCCACCTGCCTCAGGCGCCCCAGCAGCCAGTAGACGGCACAGGCCAACCCCTCAGAGAAAAGACGCGCCACCCCCCGCGGAATCGCGCCCAGAGCGCGCGCCACGACCACCACAAGCCAGTACTCGATCCAATGCCGCATCAGATAGCCGAAAGATCAAGTGTAGGCCATAGCGCATAACCGCCGCAGGGCATCCCGCACGAGGGCGCACTGAGTCTGTCACTGAAAAGTGAAGGGCGGCCCCTCATCGGGGAGCCGCCCTGTAAATCCTGCGCCATTGTAGTGGGGTTACTGGGCCTTGGCCGCCACAAAATAGCGGGCCACAGTCATGACGAACGGAACTGCTCCGCTCGGGACGGGAATTCCGCCGTGGAGTACCGTTTCAAAATTCTGCGGCGTCCCATAAAAGGCTTCCGTGTCATCCGCGTTTTGCGTGATGCTGGTGCCATCCAGGTCAATGCCGGCGAAAAGTCCCTTGTTGCGCGAGTAGCTGAGCAGTTCGGCATTCATCTTCCAGTCCGTAGCTGCCTGCCCGCTGCGCCCCACCGGACCCGCTGCGGCCGAGGCATCTGCGCCGATTTTGAATCTGCTCTTCAGCATGTCCTGCATGCCGCGGTCATTAACCGCCACCAGAATGAGGTCAGTCGACTGCCCACCAATCTGCAGGCCCCAGGAGCCCCCTGCCGCACGGATGAATACCGGGGCACTCCAACCATGGCCGGTGCGGCAGGTGACCACACCCTGGCCGTACTGAGCGCCGAACACGAATGCACCCTTGAGCATGCCGGGGATCACAGCCACACATGTGGCCTTCTCCAGGATGTTCATCGGGATGCTCTTGTCGTTGGCCTTCATGATCTGGTCCATTACAGTCTTCGCAGCGTCGATACGCGCCTGCAGGTCCTCCTTCTTTGACGCGGCAAAAAGGTTGCTCGCAGTCATGAAACAGAGGCAAACCGAAACAATTAACTTCTTCATCTGGGGAGGGATCCTTTCTTGTTTGCTTCCATGCCGGGGGCATGCTTCTTCTGTGAACCTGGCTGTAGAGACGGCTTTGCATGCACAAAGTTGCTGTGCCTTCTATTCAAGCGACCCAAATCCGTACACAGCGACACGGCCGCTACAGCCGGGACTTTGGCCCAGTGTATTCGGAGCGCTGCGCACCCGCAACCACGAGATTGCAGGACATCGCGCATCTGCCGGGACGGGTAACCATCCTTGCTACGTAGGATGCAGAGTTTGAATGTGGGGCTGGCTGCCGGTCAGGGAGAGGTTCCAGACGGAGAGAACGAAACAGGTAAAAAAGAGGAGTTCCCAGGCTTCATGTGAAACATGCCGCCGGGGAACTCCTTTCCCCAGATCTGCGTTGTTTCTTTGTGGAGTTTGCTTGACGCAACCGCGGGTCACAAGAGCACGAAAGGAGTATGTCTCTTAGTAACAAAAGCCTGCAGGCGCGGGAGGAACCCGCGCGGATTCCACGCCCGCTCAGGACTCCGGCTCTAGCCGCGGCTTCACTCTCAGTGATCCGTTGAGAACGCGCATCGACAGGTCGATGCGATTCTCCGCCCCGGTCTTGCGCATCAGGCGTCCCACATGTGCCTTAACCGTCCGCTCTTCGATACCCAACTCGCGCGCAATTTCGCGGTTCGAGCGCGCCTGCAGAATCAGGTCCAGTACCTGGCGCTCCCGCGCGGTGAGCCGCTGATCCTTGCTTCCGGCTCCGTTCTCCGGCGTTGCCATCAGGCGGTCAATCAGCAGCGACAGAATCCGCCGCGGCGCCCAGATGGAGCCCAAGACCACTACCTCGATGGCCTCCCGCACCACGCGGGGACCGGCGCTCGAATCCAGGTAAGCCCGCGCTCCGCCAATGATGGAGTCCATCACCAGTTCATCGTTGCCCGGTGGCCCGATGACGATGAGCCGCAGCAACGGACGCAACCGGCGAATCTCGCTGATCAGGTTTGGTCCGCCGACCGAGGAATTCAGATCGAGCATCAGGTACTCGAGCTCTTCGTCGGCCAACAGTTCTTCCAACCGGCCGACCACCGGCAATAGCGGCGACTGGCCATACTCCGGCGCCCGCTCAAAGACGGTCGTCAGCCCCTCGAGGCGAATTGGCTCGCCTGCCAGCACTCCGACTCGAATCGGATTAGTCACACTCGTTGCAGATGACATGAATTCCCGTTGCCCTGCTCAACTGCTGCCGCTCACCCTGCGCAGCCTGGCCAGGAAGCCTGCAGATCGGGATAGAAAAACCGCCGCGTCTGCGGCTCACTTACAGCTTGGGCAGAACAATCCCCTGCTGCTTCTGATACTTGCCATTGCGATCGGCGTAGCTGGTCTCGCAAGGCTCGTTCCCGTGGAAGAAAAGAATCTGGCACAGCCCTTCATTAGCGTAGACCTTCGCCGGCAAGGGGGTGGTGTTGGATATCTCCAGCGTCACAAACCCCTCCCACTCGGGCTCAAAAGGCGTCACATTTACGATAATCCCGCAACGCGCATATGTAGACTTGCCGACGCAGATTGTAAGAATGTCGCGCGGAATGCGGAAGTACTCCACCGAACGGGCCAGCGCAAACGAGTTGGGCGGAACAATCACCGAGTCAGCCACCACGCTCACAAACGACCGCTCATCAAACGCCTTCGGGTCGATGATCGCACTGTTCACGTTAGTGAAGATCTTGAACTCGTTGGAGACCCTGAGGTCATAGCCGTAGGACGACAGTCCGTACGAAATCACGCCCTCGCGCACCTGTTTCTCGCTGAATGGCTCGATCATTTTGTGTTTGAGGGCCTGTTCCCGAATCCAACGGTCACTCTGAATCGGCATGCGTCTCCTGAGCCGGCAAGGTGTTCAGTCTCCGACATTCTTCCATCTCGCACTGATTGCCTGCTTGAATGCTTCATCTTACGAAACGATGCTTTTCCATGACAAACCGGCCTAAGCTCTCCCTGTTGAAAACCCGGCTCCAGTTCCCCTGTGGTTTCTGTCGGGCCGCTTGCAGCCCGATTTCGTTCCGAAAGTTTGCCCCCGGCCCCTGGTTGGATTCCACAAACCATGCAAAATCTGTACCATCGAAGCAACAGGGCGTGGTAGAGTCGAATCCAGTCGCGCCAGTGAGGTAATCGCTTTGATTAAGCAGGACATCGTCCATCACGTGATCGAGCGCACCGGGCTGCCCCGCACCAAGGCTGAGGCCGCCGTGGACACCGTCTTCGAGGGACTCAAGGAGGCCCTGGCAGCCGGTGAGCGCATCGAGCTGCGCGGGTTCGGCGTTTTCAGCGTGCGCGCCCGCAAGACCGGCATCGGCCGCAATCCCCGGACCGGTACCGAGGTCAGCATCACCCCAGGCAAGGCCGTCCGCTTCAAGCCCGGAAAAGAACTGCACACTCTCGCCGAGGTTCCTCCGGCCGCCAAGTAGCCGCGCCCCCAGCCTTTGCTTCGTGCCCCGCCCTTTTCGCGTCCAGTGCGGAACGGGCGGGAACGAACGCAGTGAATCTCTCTGCCCCTCACATCAGTCGCTGCGCATCCACATCCACTACCACATTCCTGCGCGGCACTCCGGCGCCGTCGGCATGCGCCAGCGCCCCTCGCAGCGCTGCGTTCAGCGCCTTGCGCGAGACCGCCTTCAATATCAGATGGAACCGGTAGACGCCCTTGATGCGAGCAATGGGCGCTGTGCATGGGCCCAGCGCGCGCACTCCTTCTGGCGCGACTTTCTGGAACCACTTGCCCAGCTCCGCCGACCAACCCGCCGCTTCTTCCAGCTTCTCCGACTGCACCAACACATTGGCCAGCACACCGAAAGGCGGGTAGTGCATCCAGCGCCGATACTTCAGCTCGCGATCTACGAAACTCGCGTAGTCGTGGGTACTGGCGGCCAGAATCGCATAATGGTCGGGGTAGTAGGTCTGCACCACAACGCGCCCTGGCAGTTCGCCTCGGCCTGCGCGGCCTGACACTTGCGTCATCAGCTGAAACACCCGTTCGGCAGCGCGAAAGTCCGGCATGGAAAGCGCGTGGTCGCAGCCGACGACTCCCACCAGCGTGACTCCGTGGATGTCGTGGCCCTTTGCGATCATCTGCGTGCCTACCAGGAGGTTGATCTCGCCCGAGTGTAAGCGTGCCAACAGTCTCTCCAGATCGTGCCGCCCGCGCACCGTATCGCGGTCCATGCGCCCGATGCGCGCGCCAGGAAAGATTTCCGCGAGCCGCTCCTCGCCCTGCTCTGACCCGGCACCAAGATAGTAAAGATGCTCGCTCGCGCACTTGGGGCACTTCTGCGGCACCGTGCGCCGGTAACCGCAATAGTGGCACTCCAGCCGCTGCCCGGCGTGCGCCATGCCCGCGTCGTCCAACGTGGGCTTGTGGTGGGTCAGCGAGATGGCACAGTTTTCGCATTCAAGCTTTTCACCACACGCGCGACAGATCACCGCAAACGAATAGCCGCGGCGGTTGAGCAGGATCATCGCTTGCTCGCCACGCTCGAGTGTTGCCTTAGTCTGCTCCACCAGAGAGCGCGAGAACAGCTGCTCCTGCCCTGTCTCCTGGAACTCGCGGCGCATATCGACGAGCTCAACCTTGGGCAGCGGACGGCCCATGACCCGCTCCTCGATTGCAATCCGCGTGTACTTCCCTTGCACGGAGTTCTGCCAGCTCTCAAGCGAAGGCGTAGCCGAGCCCAGCACCACAACCGCGCCGGCCAGCTTGGCACGCATCACGGCCACGTCGCGCGCGTTATAGCGGGGCGTTTCCTCCTGCTTGTAGCTCTGGTCGTGCTCCTCGTCCACGAGGATCATGCCGAGGTTCGGCACGGGCGCAAAGATGGCCGAGCGAGTGCCAACCACGATGGGCGCCTCACCACGTTGAATTCGCCGCCACTGCTCGCTGCGCTCTTCCGGCGTCAGTGCGGAGTGTAGCAGCGCCACGCTCGTACCAAAGGCCACATCCAGCAGCCCGGCCATCTGCGGCGTCAGTCCGATCTCCGGCACCAGCAGGATGGATGCAAGGCCGCGGTCGAGCGCCAGTTGCATCGCGGCTAGATAGACCGCTGTTTTACCTGAACCGGTAACGCCGTGCAGCAGGAACGCGTGAAAGCTACCCAGCGCCCTGGCAACCGCGGCCAGCGCATCGGCCTGCGGCTCGTTCAGCCGCAACGGCTCTGACGAGGGCTCAATGCCGCCGAGACGAAACTCCAATGGCCGCTCCTCAATGCGGACCAGTTCGCGTCGCACCAGCGTCTGGAGAGTGGACGTAGGCAATTCCTTGCGGCGCAACTCGGCCAGCGGCAACTCGCCTCCCGCCGCGGCCAACTCAGCCAGAATCGCCTGCTGCTTCGCAGTAAGCGTGGGCAAGCGCGTCTCCGGAAGTAGGACCGCGAAGCGCTCAGTACGCCGCGCATCGCGCTCCACGGCTGAGGTTTCGCGCACGATCCACTTGCGACGCAGCATCGATGCGAGCACCGGCAGTGGAGCCGCCGTGGCCGTGCGCAGAGTGGACACCTTTACGGGCTCGCCAGAGGCTAGCCGTTCCAGCACTTTGAGCTCGACCTTCTGTTCCTCTCCTGACGCTTTGCCGCGCCCGGCTGGCACCCCGTCTTTTCGCCGCCCACCGGCGAAATGGAGGGCGTCGCCGTCCAGCATCCCGGCCAGTATGTCGCGGCCCAAGTCGGAGATGCGGTAGTAGAGCGTCCGGCGTACTTCGGCCATCAGAGGCAGCATGCCGCGCAGCACCTCGCCCAGCGGTGCCAGGTAGTACTGCGCAATCCACTCGGCGAGTTTCAGCAGATGCTCGCTGAGAAGCGACTCCTCGTCCAGAACACATTCCAGATACCGCGTCTCAAAGTCCACTGGCGTTGTTTCGCTCAGTCCCGTCACCACACCGATCAGCTTCTCGTTGCGGAAAGGGACGATGACTCGTGCGCCGCGCTGCGGCTGCTGGCCCTCGCGCGCTGCATAGGTGAAGGTGCGATCCAGCGGTACAGGTAGTGCGACTTCGCAGTAGGCGGGCATGGGGGCAACACCCAGTGTACTTGGGCCACGGCCTGGGCCGCGCCGCGTGTGGCATGCTTTCAGGCATGGCGATGCAGCCGCAAAGACAGGTGGCACGTGCAACCTTCAACGAGGTCGCCGCGCTCGACGACGAGGCTCGCCCCGGCTACCCTGATGCGGTCTACGAAGATCTGATTGCAATCGCCCGCATTGCACCACCATCGCAACTGCTCGAGATCGGCTCTGGCACGGGCAACGCTACGCTGCTACTTGCCCGGCGTGACTTCCGCATCGACCGTGTTGAGCTTGGCGAGCAGATGGCCGCGGTGGCGCGCGAAAAACTCACCGGCTTTTACGGGGTCAAGATCACCGTCGCCGACTTCGATCAATGGACATCAGGCAATCGCGAAGAACTTGCCTTCTCCGCCAGCGCTTATCACTAGCTCAATCCACAGACTCGCGTACAACGGATCGCCACGCTGCTGGAGCCCGGCGGCCGCATCGCTATCTTTCGCAACTACCAAGTGCAGGGCGAGCCCAGTGCGCGCTTCAACAGCGCTGTGCAGCGCGTCTACGCGGGTGTCATTCCTGCGCGAGTGCACGCGAAGGGTCTGCCACGCGCTGTAGATATAGCGCCTGAAGAAGCGCAGGACTGGCTTGCCTCCGGCCTCTTTGCACGCACGCAGACACGCGTCTACCGCTGGCAGCAGCAACTCACCGCCGAGGAACACGTCCACATGCTTGCCACGCATTCCGAGCACCGCCTGCTGTCCGAGGTCGACCGCGCCCGCCTTTTCGACCGGCTAATTCGACTCATTGAGTCCGAATTCAACGGCATTGCATTGAAGGAATACGTCACGCTGCTCCAGATGGCCGAAAAGATTTGCTGACACCGTGCACATGCCTGCGCGCGCGGTTACAATTCATTGCTGATGACCGTCAAGACCACCAAATCATCCGCTGCTGCACCCGTCGCGGTTCCGCGTGCCAAAGGCCCCATCACACTAGCCATCGATATCGGCGGCTCTGGCCTGAAAGCCATGCTGCTGGACTCCACGGGCAAGCCCGCCAGCGAGCGCCAGCGCGTCGTCACGCCAGCAGTGCCCACACCGCCGCTCGTGCTTGGCGGGCTGGACGAACTGCGCAAGCTGTTGCCTGGCTTCGATCGCGTCTCGATCGGCTTTCCCGGAGTCATCAAGCGCGGCACCACGTACACTGCCGCCAATCTGCATCCGGGGTGGGTTGGGTTCCCGTTGCAGTTGGAGCTCGAAGGCCGCTGGAAGAAGCCGGTACGCGTGGCCAACGATGCGGCCGTGCAGGGCTACGGCGCCATCACCGGCGACGGCGTAGAACTGACTCTCACGCTCGGAACTGGTATGGGCTCAGCGCTGTTTACCAATGGGCGCCTGTGCCCGGGGCTCGAACTCGGCCATCACCCCTGGCTCAAGCAAACCTACGAGGACTACCTGGGCCGCCGCGGCCTGGACAAGTACGGCAAGAAGCGCTGGAACAAACTGCTGCAGGATGCCATTGACCAGACCGCGCGCCTGTTCAACTGGGACCATCTTTATATCGGCGGCGGCAATACGAAGAAGATCGATTTCAAACTGCCGAAAGACGTGCAAATTGTCTCGAATGAAACCGGTCTGCTGGGCGGTGTTGCGCTGTGGCGCGAGTGGTCGTAGCTTTCCGTCCACCCGCGCGGGCGTGTTTTTGTTCTACTGCTTGGCGCCTTCCTTGGCTCCCTCTGCCGCGCCCTTCGTCGTGTTCTTTGTCTTGTGCCACGCCTTCCTGGTGCCGTTTTCGGTCGCACGATACGCCTTCTTCGTGCCCTTCGACAGAGCGTGCCCAGTCGTCTTGGCGACATGTTCTGTCTCGTGGCCGGCGGTCTTCACGTCCTGCTTGACACCACTATTCTGGCTCCAAGCGCCGGCTCCGCCCACCGCGAGCAATGCCCCCAGCATCCAGGCCATCGCCTGCTTTCTATTACGCACGTTCATTCCTTCTCCTTGCGCGGCCGTCGTACAGCCCGTTTTCCAGTTGAGACGCGCACAGGCGGATGTCCTTCGTCCCGCATGCTGTGCCCGAAAGAAGAAGCGGAGCAAGTGCGCTCCGCCTCGTGTGACACTCCTGCCTTGCACTAGCGCCAATGCCTTCCACAAAGACCCAGCCGCCGTGGTGCTGCACATAGTGCGCAGCCACCCAGTGCAGATGCGGATGAGGTGGACGATCCCAGCGGCCCGGCACCCACACGCAGCACGCGCCGTCCCAGCGGTGATAACCGCCGACCCAAACAAATTCCCGCTCAGGCGGCGGGCCTGGCCGCTCCACAACCGCAGGCGGCGGTCCCACGCGATTCACTGCCTGCCCATAAGAGAAGGCAGCAGGCAAAAGAGTCAACGCAAGCAGTGCAGCCATCGCAATCTTCTTCACAGTCGATGAACACCTTCAGCATTTTGATACTGGAGTGCTTCGCGCCTTCCGGGACTTGCAAGATTTAAACCGCGGATGGACGCAAAAGTCGCGTGCTGAAGTTTTCTGTATGCTTTCTTCTGTGCTGTGTACTACTTGGCGGCTGCCCCCACTTCAATCTCCTCAGTGAGCGCCTCGGCCGCAGCAATGCAGGCACCGCGGCTTACATCGTTGTGTGTCACTAGGCGTACCGTATCGGGTCCCACGGCGCTAGCCAGGACACCGCGCGCTTTCAAACGCGCCACCAGGTCCGCCGCGCGCTGGCTGCCCATCAGGCGGAAAATCACAATGTTCGTCTCAACCGTCTCCGGGTCGATGGCCACGTTGTCCATGTTGGCCAGTGCCTCGGCCAGTAACTTCGCGTTGGCATGGTCTTCCTGCAACCGCGCAGGCATCTTCTCAAGCGCGATAAGCCCTGCCGCCGCCAGCACACCGGCCTGCCGCATGCCGCCGCCCAGGGCCTTGCGATAAAGGCGAGCCTGCTCCATCAACTCCGCAGAGCCAACCAGCATGGAACCCACGGGCGCACACAATCCCTTCGAGAGGCAGAACATCACGGTGTCGAATCCGTGCGAGAGCTTCTTTACGTCCGTATGCAGCGCGACTGCGGCGTTAAAGATACGCGCGCCATCGAGATGGGTCGGCAGATTGCGCTTCTTTGCTTCAGCCCAGATATCTTCGAGCACGTCAGGGTGCGTGCAAATTCCACCTGCGAGGTTCGCTGTGTTCTCAATCTCGATCAACCCAGTGGTCGCACGAAATGAGCCGAGTCCATAGATCACTGGCTCGATGTCCTTCCACGAGAGCGTACCCGACACTGTGGGCACGGCACGCACCAGGCAGCCGGAAAAGACCGCGGTCGTCGCCATCTCCCAATCGAGAATGTGCGAGCGCGATTCGCAGATGACTTCCTGCCCTGGCTCGGTGTGCAGACGAATCGCAATCTGGTTGCCCATGGTGCCAGTGGGAACAAAGAGTGCGGCCTCGCGGCCGAAGAGTTCTGCCGCGCGCTTCTCCAATAGATTGATGGTGGGGTCCTCACCGTAAACATCGTCGCCCACTTCGGCCGCCGCCATTGCTGTGCGCATCTCCGGCGTTGGCCGCGTTACCGTGTCCGATCGCAAATCAATCCAATCCACCACTTGATTTCTTCCCTCTCCGAAAATGCATCACCGCCGGTTGCTCGATGCGTAGGCTGCCAGACGAACTGACAACTGATCCCTGACAACTGACCACTGTTACGGAATCTGCGCCATGGGCAGTTCGATCACCGGCGTGACTTTTCCATCACGCGAGGCATAAGCCCACAGGCCGTGAAAATTTTCTTTGAGCTCGGGATGCGTTTTGAGCACGGCGCTCAGCACGGCAATCGCCTCTGTGCGCGCGGCGGCCGGATCGGCGAGGCCCATCGACTCAAACGTGATGCCAAGGTCAGCCTGCCGCAGCGTCGTGTCGATGCGGATGCCGTCAATCTTCCACGTCCGGGCCCCGTCCTCGATACTCAACGGAAACGGTCCCGGCGGTCCTTGAATCTGTGCCTGTTCATGCAGCAGCTTTTCCAAGTTCGGCGAGGAGAGAAAGTCCACCGGCAGCAGCAAGTAGCGCGCCAGCTCATAGCTGTACCACGCGCTCCACGGCCGGCCTGTGGCTGCCTGCGCGCGCGCCTTCGTCCAATACCAAACGCCGTCGTGGCCATCGATCGCGCCCTGCCGCACAGAGATGCCGCCAATCTTCCACGCCGGTATCGCGCCCGTCGGATCCCACACCACAACCAGGCCGATCTGCCCGCCCAACGGCGCACCGGACGTCGTCGACAGCAGCAGCGCGTACTTGCCAGGCGGCAGCGCGTGCATGGTAATCGTCACCGTGAGCGTTCCGCTCGCATTGGAGCAAAAGAATTGCGTGTCGACGGTTGCGGTCTGCGTCGAAGCATCCAGCAGATAGATCTCTTGCAGTTGGGGCTGACCGCCCTTTACCAGCGCCGATCCCTGCTCCACCTCGCTGCGCATCCCGCTCCAGTCAGGAGCGACGGCGGGCAAGAGCTGTGCCTGCAGCGTGGTGTAGTCCTGCTGCACGATCGCCGTCGTCAGCCGCGTGCCCGTCGCGATCAACGCGTTGCGGTCCTGCGACTGCAGTTCAGACTGCGTGGTACAGCTTGCCGCCATGGCCGCCGCCGGCCAAGCAGCCAGCAGCGCCCCGATCCAACCTGTCCAACTCAGGCGCATGAGAATCGCAATTCTCCCTCCGCGAATATCTTTTTGAGCGTCCGCGGGCAATTGTTAGTCTAGTACACAGGAGAGCCGCTCCAGCGACGCTTCTCTTCGGCCCGCTTGAGCCGACTGTCGGAGTTCACCCGCATGCGCGCACGCATCCAGCATCATCGCTCACTTCGCTATGCAGCCCGCATGCTCTTGCTCGCTGTTGCAGTCCTGTGCGCCGCCTCGCTTGCCCAGGCGCAGACAACCACAGCAAAGCCAGCAGCAGCAACGTCGCAAACCAGCAAACATCATAAAGCGCACACAGCCTACAAATCCGTAACTTCCACCACGCAGCCCGTGGCCGCGGTTCAGCCGCCCGCACCCAACTGGCCCGTTAACGACCAACCCGCGCGCGCCGCCGTCATCTGGGACAGCCGCAGCCTGCGCATCGACGCCGCCAACTCCAGCCTGCTGCAGATTCTCGCCGACGTCACCGCCGCCACCGGCGCCAAAATTGAGGGCACCGCAACAGACCAGCGCGTCTTTGGTATCTACGGCCCTGGCAACGCCCGCGATGTGCTCGCGCAGCTTCTCCAGGGCTCCGGCTACAACATCGTGATGATGGGCGAAAACGGTCAAGGAGTGCCGCGCGAAGTCGTTCTGACTGAACGCCGCGGCGCAGGTTCCGCGCCTGCCATGGCCATGCGCCCGCAGGCACAACCGGACGACGACTTCGACGACACCCCGGAACCTGTGGTCGATACGCCTCCGCCGCCTCCGCCGCAGCCAGTTCGCCCGGGAGGCGACGCGCCGGATAATCAGCAGAAACCACAGCAAATGCAGCCCGGCCTGCCGCCTACAACACAACCTAACAACTAGATTTTTTTGAGGGAAGGATCAGGTAAGGCAAAGCGAGAGCTTTGCCTGGAATCGTTTCAGCTACAGCGCGCCCGCCGCCTCTGGACGCGACTTTACGGCAGCCACTGGCCTCTGCGGACGCATCAGCGCAAAGCCAACGCGGAAGATCCAATAGGCCGAGAGCACACCAAACGCCATCGAGCCCACGATCGCGCATACCAACATCACGAGGTTCATCAAATCTGCCATACGTTCCTGCCAACCAGTCTAAGACTTCGATCTGCCGTGGATTGCAGCATGCGAAATGCCGGAAACCTGGCCTTTCGCGGCTGTCTTGGTTGCGATTCTCTCAGAAAATCGCCTCGCGTTGACCCCCGTTTCTGTTGGCAAATAGAATACCCCTAGGGTGTTGCGGTTCCGTTGCTTGCGCCGCGCCCACGGGATTCGCCTACCCCTAATCCTCTTTTCATGTCGATTACTCACATCTCGGTGCGTGGGGCGCGCCAGCACAACCTGCGCGACATTAATGTGCGCATCCCCCGCAACACGCTGACGGTCGTCACCGGTCTGTCCGGTTCTGGCAAGAGCTCGCTCGCCTTCGACACGATCTATGCAGAGGGGCAGCGCCGCTACGTCGAGACCCTTTCAGCCTACGCACGGCAGTTCCTCGACCAGATTGAGCGGCCCGACGTGGATTCCATCGAAGGTCTCAGCCCGGCCATCTCTATTGAGCAGAAGACGACCAGCCGCAGTCCTCGCTCCACCGTGGGCACCATCACCGAGATCTACGACTATCTGCGCCTTCTCTACGCCTCGGTGGGCACACCACACTGCCCTAATTGCGGCCGCCCGATTGCCCGGCAGACCTCCGACCAGATCGTTCAGCGCATTCTCGAACTCGGCACCGGCGAGCGAGTCACCATCATGGCCCCCATCGTGCGCGGCCGCAAAGGTGAGTTTAAGGACTTGTTCGATCAGCTGGATCAGCAAGGCTTTCGCGCACGCGTCGACGGCGAGACGGTAGATCTTTCTGAGCCGCCCGCTCTTGACAAGCGCAAGAACCACACCGTCGAAGCTGTCGTTGACCGCGTCCTGCTGAAGCCCGCCGCGGAGACGCCAACGCCCGGCGGTAAGCCCTCGCTCGAAAAGCGACTCGACGCAGCCGTTTCCAAGGCTTTACAGCTTGCCAATGGTCTGGTGCTGGTGATTCTCACCGGTGGCAACGAACAGCTCTTCTCCTCGTCGATGGCCTGCCCTGACTGCGGCCTCGACGTGCCCAAGCTGGAGCCGCGCAGCTTCAGCTTCAACTCCACCTTTGGCGCCTGCCCGGAATGTCACGGTCTGGGCTCGCTCTACGATCTCGACCCAGCCAAAGTCATCACAGACTGGAACAAGCCGTTGCTCGACGGCGGACTGGGCCCGGGCTCGGCCTCGCAGTATCTCCTCAAACTCATCCAGCTCGCAGCCGATCGCTACAAGATCGATCTGTCTGTCCCCTTCGAGGACCTGCCGCCCAAGCAGCAGCACATCCTTGTCTATGGTCCGCCCAAGGGCGAAGCGCCCCGCACAGGTTTCCACGGCATCCTGGCCTATCTGCGCGATTCCATCACCGAGGCGCGCAGCGAGGGCTATCGCGAATACATGATGAACTTCATGTCCGCCACGCCCTGCCCTGCCTGTCGCGGGCGGCGTCTGCGCCCTGAGTCGCTTGCCGTGAAGGTGGGCGGCCTCTCCATTGCGGACTTTACCGCGCTGCCCCTGAACCGCGCGCTCTCGGCAACCATCAACCTGACCTTCAGCGCACGCGAAAGCCTCATTGCCGAGCGCATTCGCCGGGAGATTGCCGAGCGGCTCGAATTCCTGTGCGCAGTCGGCCTCAGCTATCTCGCGCTGGACCGCAGCGCCGCTACACTTTCCGGCGGTGAGGGCCAACGCATCCGGCTCGCAACCCAGATCGGCTCACGTCTGCGCGGCGTGCTCTACGTGCTCGACGAGCCCTCCATTGGCCTGCACCAGCGCGACAACGAGCGGCTTAT
>DCFV01000046.1:32590-58695 GCA_002314435.1 Acidobacteriaceae bacterium UBA1795
GGCAACACTGTGCTCGTGGTGGAGCACGATGAAGACACAATCCGTCACGCTGACTATGTTCTCGATCTCGGTCCAGGTGCAGGCCGACTGGGCGGCCACGTTGTGGCCGAGGGCACGCCCGAGCAGATCATGGCCTGCCCGGAGTCGCTCACCGGCCGTTACCTCTCTGGCGCCTCCACCGTGCTGCAGCGCTCTGAGCCGCGCTCGCTCACCGGAAAGTGGCTCACCATTACCGGCGCGCGCGAACACAATCTGCAGGATTTGGACATCCGCATTCCGCTGGGCGTGATGACCGTGGTCACAGGCGTGAGCGGCAGCGGCAAGAGCACGCTGATTAACGACATCCTTTACCGCTCACTGGCCAAGAACCTCTACGGATCCCGCGAGGAGCCCGGCGCGCATGAGGCGCTGAGCGGAGAGGATCAGATCGACAAGGTCATCCGCATTGACCAATCACCCATCGGCCGCACCCCGCGTTCCAACCCGGCCACCTATACACAGGTCTTCTCGCCACTGCGCGATCTCTTCGCCATGCTGCCCGAGGCGCGCGAGCGCGGCTACAAGCCCGGCCGCTTCAGCTTCAACGTCTCCGGCGGCCGTTGCGAGGCCTGCCAGGGCGATGGACAGCGCCGCATCGAGATGAACTTCATGCCCGATGTCTACGTACAGTGCGAGGTGTGCAACGGGCGGCGCTACAACCAGGAGACCCTGGCCGTGAAGTTCCACGGCTACTCCATCGCAGACATTCTCGACCTCACGATTGAGGACGCACTCACTGTGCTCGCCGACGTGCCGCAGGTGCGCCAGAAGCTGCAGACGCTGGTGGACGTAGGCCTCGGCTACATTCACCTGGGCCAGAGCGCCACTACGCTTTCCGGCGGCGAGGCTCAGCGCATGAAGCTGGCCCGCGAGCTCTCCAAGCGCCAGACTGGCCGCACGCTCTACCTGTTGGACGAGCCCACCACCGGCCTCCACTTTGACGATGTGCGCAAGCTGCTGGAGGTACTGCACCGACTCACCGACCTGGGCAACTCGATCATCATCATCGAGCACAATCTCGACGTGATTCGCAACGCCGACTGGATTCTCGACCTGGGACCGGAAGGCGGCGAAGAAGGTGGCCATCTTGTGGGTCAGGGTCGCCCAGCACACATTGCCCACACTCCTGATTCCTATACCGGCAAGTTCCTTGCCCGCTACTATAACTCGCACAATGGCCGTCTGGAGCCGGTCGACGACACCGACGTCTGCATGGCAATGAGCGAAACTACGCCGCCTAAAATCAGCTCCTCCGCGACACCGATAGACCGTTCAGGAGAGCCAGCCGCTGAAGCGCGCAGAGGGCCTCGTCGCAAGAAGACCGGAGTTCCCGAACTGGATAATCGCCCGGAAAGCCCGACCGCTTCCTCGTCTGGCAAATCCACAACCCGCAAGCGCACCGCGAAGAAGAAGCCGGTGGCTCAATGACCGGCTTCCCAGAGCACACACCTGACCCGTCGCTGAGTCTGCCGCCCGACCTACGAGCCTCCCATGATTCAGAAAACGGGGATCTCCAGCAGCCACAGCAAGATGACGGCCTACTCTTCAAGCAATTCTTTACGCCTCCGCCGCCTCCGCAGGAGCGCATTCCGCATCTGGGCCACGTGGGCCTTCTGGTGCTTCTAGGGCTCACCGCGCTGCTCAGTTCTATTCTGCTGGCACGTATCGGCGTGCACTTCCACCTCTTCGGCGTCACCACCATTGAGAAGGCCAGCGCTGACGTCCACTACACGCTGGCTACAGAAGGCATCTTCTACCTGCTCACCTTTGTGGGCGCGCTGCTCCTGTTTCCCGCTCTTTGGGGCAAGAGCTTCTTCGCCGGACTGCAATGGAGGGCCGGCGCAGCCATGCGGCGCAGTGGCTACCTCTTTGGCGCGGCGCTTGCCTGCTTTGGTTTGGCACTCGTGAATGGCCTGCTGATGCCCGGCCCTAACGACACCCCCATCGACAAGATCTTCCGAACGCCCGGCGCCGCTTGGATTCTCTTCGCCTTCGGGGTCACCTTCGCCCCATTCTTTGAGGAGATTGCTTTCCGCGGCTTCCTACTGCCCGCACTCTGCACCGTCTTCGACTGGTCCGTGGAGCGCTCCACCGGCCACCTGCCGCGGCCGCTGCACCGCAATGGACATCCGCGCTGGAGCATGCCCGCCATGGTGGCCTCTTCGCTCGCATCGAGCCTTTTGTTTGCCCTGCTCCACGCCGACCAGACCGGCTACTCTATCGGCCCATTTTTGCTGCTGGTGTGCGTAAGCCTGGTGCTCTGCACCATCCGCCTCGCCACCCGGTCGCTCGCGGCCAGCGTGGTGGTCCACGCCTGCTACAACTTCCTGCTCTTCACCCTCATGTTCCTCGGCACTTCAGGCTTCAAGCATCTCGACAAGATGTGAGGCGGTGGGCGCTGTCTTTTACAATCATCCTTGATGACCACCCCGACCTACGCACAACAGCTTCTCTCGCTTCTGGCCCACACCAGCTTCCGGCTGGGCCAATTCAAGCTCTCCTCCGGCGGCACCAGCGACTACTACATCGACTGCCGCACCACCACACTGCACGCTGAGGGAGGCCGCCTCACGGGCTATGCCATTCTCGACCTGCTGGAAGCCAATCACATCGACGCCGAAGCCGTAGGCGGCCTGACCATGGGCGCTGACCCTATCGTCTCGAATGTGGCCACAGCCAGTGCCTGGCGCGCGCAGATGCAGCCCGCCGCACCACTGCTGCATGGTTTCCTGGTACGCAAAGCGGAAAAGGCTCACGGCACTGGCCGCCGCATCGAAGGCTTCTGCCGTGAGGGCGCGCGCGTAGTGGTTGTTGATGACGTCTGCACAACTGGCACTTCCACCATCAATGCCATCGAAGCCGTGCGTGAAGCCGGCATGGTCGTCGCCGCGGTGGTATGCATCGTGGAACGCGAAGAGGCCAACGGCCGCCCTGCCGTCGAAGCTGCGGCCGCAGGCGCACCATTCCTGCGCCTGTTCACCGCGATCGACGTTCGCGCCGAGCACCTAAAGCAACTGGAACAGAAGTAGCTGCGATCTACCCCAAACGAATACAGGCCATCCGCTCTCCACGGATTGCCTGTATTCGTTTTGTGCTGTTATTGCGGGTGCTTAGCGGCCAGCGCCGGGTGCTGCGGACGCGGACGCCGACTGCGGCTGGTCGCCGCTCATGTTCGAGAGCAGCTGTACCTGCACGCGGCGATTCTGCTTGCGGCCTTCAGCGGTGTTGTTCGGCGCCACTTCCTGATCCTTGCCAATGCCGATCAAGTAGAAGCGGTGCGCGGGCACGTTGTACTTCGAGGCCAGATACTGCACCACGGCATCGGCACGGCGCTGGCTGAGGTCGTAGTTGTACTCTGCAGAGCCGGTCGAATCGGTGCCACCAGTAACTTCAAGAATGTAGCTCTTGGCCGAGCCAAGCTGCGCTGCAAACTGGTCCAGTTGTTCCCTGTCATCCTTGGTCAAAACAGCCTTGTCAAAGCCGAAGTTCACCGTAACGTTGGCCAGGGACTTGTAGTTGTCCAGACCCTTCACCACGCTGTCGAGCCGGTCGGCGCGATGCACGGCGTCGTTGGCTGCCACTTGCGCATCGCCAGCAGCCTTCCCGGCAGTCTGGGCGTTCTGGGTGGCAGTGTCAGCCGCGCCTTGCGCCTGCTTGATGCCCGCCTGAGCACGGTCGTCGGTATCGCGAATCGCGCGTCCGTTGGCCGTCGTCTGCTCTTCCAGCTTGCCCGTGTGCTCCACGATGGGAGCGGTCTGGGTCTTCACCCAGTTCTTGGACGCGCAGCCGGTTGCACCGGCCACTGCAAGCGCCGTCGTTGCCATCCAAAGGCCAATTCTGTAGTTCATCATTTTCTCAGTCCTCCCGCTCACCCGAGCACGGCACCATGGCTCGCGACCGGCGGCTATACGTCAATCCTTCTGACTCAAGACCTAGCACGCGCCGCACCAAACCGTTCGAATTCCGTATCTGATTGATGAAACGCAGGTTACTTTGATCATCGCAAGGCAGATGTGACCGCCAAACCGTGTAATTTTTACGTTTCCCGGTAACTTTGCCTCCGCCATGGCGTGCGCTTTCTCGTCTACGACTGCAAACCGCTATGCTGGAGATGGCTCCGCGCCTAGCCCCCGCCGATGGACCTCTACGAAAAAATCCGGACTTTACCGACGCAGCCCGGCGTCTACCTCTACAAGAACGCCGAGGGCCAGGTCATCTACGTCGGCAAAGCGAAGAACCTCCGCTCCCGCGTCCGCTCGTACCTGCTGGAAGCTTCTCAAGCCAACGCCAAAACCGGCTCGCTGATGCGCGAAGCCGTCGACCTCGAATACATCCTGGTGGCCAACGAGCACGAGGCTCTGGCGCTTGAAAATAATCTCATCAAGCAGCGCAAGCCGCGCTTCAACATCCTGCTGCGCGACGACAAGACCTACCCGTACGTAAAGCTCACGCTCGGTGACCGCTTCCCCAAGGTCTTTGTAACCCGCCGGCTGCGCAAGGACGGCGCGGCCTACTACGGTCCCTACTTTCCCGGCAATCTCGCCTACCGCGTGGTCGAGCTCATCCACCGCAGCTTTCTCATCCCCAGCTGCAAGCTGGATCTCTCGCGCTACCACCCGCGCGCGTGCCTGCAGCACTACATTCATCGCTGCCTGGGTCCGTGCGTAGAGGGGCTCACAACGCCGGAGGCTTACGCCTTGGCAGTCCGGGATGCACAGCTCTTCCTCGAAGGCCGCCACAGCGAGCTTGAGCGCTCTTTAACCACACGCATGATGGAAGCAGCCGAGGCCGAGCAGTTTGAAGCTGCAGCGCGCCTGCGCGATCAGCTCTCCACGGTGCACCAGTTGCAGGAAAAGCAGCGCATCGCCACAGCCGAGCAAAGCGACGATGCCGACGTCTTCGGTTACCACTTCGAGGACGGCGCACTGGCCGTCAACCTCTTCCACGTGCGCGCTGGCAAAATCGTGGACCGCCGCGAGTTCTTTTGGGAAGACCTGCCTGAACTGCTGGAACGCTCCACAGAAGCAAATGAAGAAGAAGCCCCGGCGGAAAGAGTGAACGACAGCTTTGAGGCGGGCCCATTCTTCAGTGCTCTGCTCAAGCAGCTCTACATTGACCAGCATTATGTGCCGCGCTCCATCTTCGTGCCTGTCGACTTTGCCGACCGCGAAGCGCTAACTGCTTTGCTGAGCGAGCGCACCGGCCACCGCATCGAACTGGCCGTGCCGCAGCGTGGCGAGAAGCGCTCGCTCGTTGACCTAGCTGGCCAGAACGCGCACCAATCGTTCACGCAGCGGTTCCGCGTGCTCGAACCCTCGCGCAAGGCCATCCAGGAGGCGCTGGCGGACGCGCTTATGTTGCCTGAACTGCCGCACCGCATTGAGTGCTTCGACATCTCGCACATTCAGGGCGCTGAGACCGTCGCCTCCCTCGTTGTATGGGAAGACGGAAAGATGAACAAGTCTGCCTATCGCAAGTTCAAGATCAAGACCGTTGAAGGCGTGGACGACTTCGCCTCAATGCGCGAGGTGGTGGAGCGTCGCTACAAGCGCCTGAAAGAGGAAGATCAGACCATGCCTTCGCTCGTGCTCATCGACGGCGGCCTGGGACAGTTGCACGCCGCGGCCGACGCTCTGGAAGCTCTCGGCTTTACCACGCAGCCGCTGGCATCGATTGCAAAGAAGGAAGAAGTAATCTATCTGTACGGCAGCGAGGACGAGCCTGTGGTACTGGATCGCCGCTCGCCCGTATTGCACCTGGTGCAGCTCATTCGCGACGAGAGCCACCGCTTCGCCATCGGCTACCACCGCCAGCGCCGCGCTATGCGCGACCGCAACTCCGAACTGCTCGCCATTCCCGGTGTGGGCGCGCAAACCCGTCAGCGCCTGTTGACGCACTTCGGCAGCCTGCGTGACGTGAAGCAGGCCACCGCGGAGTCACTTGCCGCTGTCGTTCCGAAGAAAACCGCAGAAACCATCTGGCGGCACTTCCATCAGGAACAGCCGGCAGGTTAAGTCGTCAGTGGACCTTTGCCGCCGGCGTTGCCGAAACAGCAAACCGCGCAGCGCACGACGGGCAGGCATGCTCTTTGCCGTCAGCCAGGGTCACCACCCTCGTTCCGCAAACCGGGCACTTCGCCGCATGCTCGTTCATCCCGAAAATTGGCCCGCCCAGCGGCGCCAGGATGCCCAGCACGATGATCGGCACACCCAGAAACAGCCCCCAACCAGTCAGGCAGACCATGATCCCGGCAATGATCAGGATCGGTGCTGCGATGATCCCGTACATCAGTCCGCCAAAGGCGCCGCGCACCGGATGATTCTCATGTTCCTGCAGCGATGCCGGATGTGGCAATTCAGCCGCCGTTCCGCACACCGGGCAAAAGCTCCACCCGGATTCGAGCGCCAGGTGGCATTTGGCACATTGAGCGTTCATAGAGCACCGCTCCTTTTACGGTTCCAGGCAGGCCATCCGCTGCGCCACCGAATCCGCGCCCGGACTCTCTGCAGCCCGGAAGTGTAGGCCACTTCGCAGGCTCTGCCGGTGACCTGCATCACCAATGCAGCCATCCGCTCCGCCGCCGCATGCTAACCTCAATTCACCGCATGAGCCAGGATCCAGCCTTCCCTTCCCAAGTGACTGCAGCCGACCTGCCGCGCGTGCTCGGCGCCAGCCAGGCCACGGCCATCGTCGTCGGCACGATCATCGGCAGCGGTATCTTTCTTGTGCCCAGCGAGATGATGCGCGACACCGGCTCGTCCAGTCTCGTTTACCTGGCCTGGATCGTCGGCGGCCTGCTCTCCCTGTTTGGTGCCATGGCCTATGCCGAACTCGGAGCCATGCTGCCCTATGCCGGAGGCGAGTACGTTTACCTGCGCGGTGCCTACGGTGACACAACGGCTTTTCTCTACATGTGGACGTGGTTTGCTGTGGCCAAGCCCGCGTCCATTGCCGCAGTCACCAGCGGCCTGGCGCGCACCCTCGGTGTCTTTTCTGCCTTCCATTGGCTCACCGCGCCGGTGCCTGGACTGCCGCTGCTCTGGTCTCAGGTTTTCGCGATCGGCGTCACGTGGTTTATGACCGGCCTGAACTACCTGGGCATCAAAAAGGCCGGAGACTTCCAGCTGGTCTTTACCGTGCTCAAGGGCCTACTCATCCTCATTGTTGCAGCACTGTGCTTTGCTTCGGCCTCCGGTTCGTGGGCTAACTTTGCCACCGGCCTGCCCCATGCCACCGGAGGGTTCGGTGGCTTTATGCTTGCGCTCATCGCTACGCTCTGGGCTTATGACGGCTGGAACGACCTGACCATGGTGGCCGGCGAGGTGCGCCACCCCGAGCGCAGTCTGCCCGTTGCACTTATCGGCGGCCTGTTGATTGTTGGTGCGTTGTTCATGGCGACGAATGCGGCCATCCAGTACATCCTGCCCGCGGCGCAGATTGCAGCAAGCGAACGACCCGCCGTTACCGCGCTCTCCGTGGTGGCTGGCCCCGGCGGCGCGGGCTTTGTGGCTGCAGCGATGGCACTGTCGATCTTCGTCACGCTCAACGGCACGGTGATGTCCGGCGCGCGCGTACCTTTTGCCGCCGCCCGCGACCGGCTCTTCTTCCGCCAATTTGCGCACATCCATCCGCGTTTTCAGTCGCCTTCGACGTCGCTGATCGTGCAGGGACTGCTGTCGACCGTGCTGTTGCTGTTCCTCAGCCAGTTCCAGCAGCACTTTGAGCTCGCCGTCTTTGCCGAGTGGCTCTTCTACATGCTCACCACCACCACGGTCTTCTTCTATCGCAAGCGCCGGCCGGACATGCCGCGTCCGTATCGCGTGTGGGGCTATCCTGCTCTGCCCGCCGTCTTCGTCGTCTGCGCAGCGGCCGTGCTCGTATGGAGCTACGCCGGAAACCTTAAAGGCTCGCTCATCGGGACTGTACTCATCCTGCTTGGCCTGCCTGTTCTCTGGATCGTGCGCCGTCGCTACGGCGCGTCGGTACCCATGGAAGCAAGCCATCCGGCCGCGCAGCGATAGCTGCCGGGAACACCGCATCGCAGCACGCACATTGCTCATTACTCACTTATGCCTCAAGCTCATGCGCTCGATGACCCGATCTGGAATGCACTCAACACCGTCCACGCGCCCCTCGCGTTGGGTGGCGCGCTGGCGCGCCGCTACCCGGCGGAGATCGGCCCACTGAGCGGCCTGGTTGACCAATCTGACGCCGCTTACGAAGAACTGCGCACGCTCGCCGGTCCAGGGGACACGGTCGTCCTGTTTCTGCAGCAGCCACCGCAACCCCGCGCGGGCTGGACGCTGATACGCGAGGGGCCGCTGAGCCAGATGGTCTGCACGGCACCTCCCTCCGAAGCGTCTGCACCTCTGCTTTCTTCAGCCACGATGCGCCGACTGACTACCACCGACGCGCCCGCAATGGTGGAACTCGCTACGCTTACCGAGCCCGGCCCCTTCCGCATGCGGACGTATGAATTGGGCATGTTCTACGGCATCTTTGAAGGAAATCGCCTCATGAGCATGGCCGGTCAACGCACGCGAGTGCCTGGTTACGTCGAGGTAAGTGCCGTCTGCACCCACCCTGATGCCCGCGGCAAAGGCTACGCGCGCACGCTCATGATGGCCGTGATGGACGAGATCCGTAGCGAAGGCCAGGCGCCCTTCCTGCACAGTTGGGCGTTTAACGAAGCCGCCATTCGCGTCTATACCGACCTGGGTTTCGTGCTGCGCCACAGTATGCACGTGGCCGCGCTTAGAAACGACCGCGCGTAAACTTCCCGGCTCGGCTACCATCATGAGAGCCATGCCCAGCAAGCCCAAACTCGGCCAGAACTTTCTCCACGACGAGACGGCCATTCGCCGCATCGTTGCGGCACTCGGCGATTGCTCCCGCAGTACCGTGGTCGAAATTGGGCCTGGCCGTGGCGCAGTAACACGGGCGCTCACACAGGCCGCCGCGCATGTCATCGCCGTGGAGTTGGACACCGAACTGGCAGCTCGCCTGCGCGAGGAGTTCCCGCCCGAACGCCTGACCGTCGTGCACCAGGATGTGCTCGAGTTCAACTTTGCCGCCGCCGCAGCCAGCACAGGCGAGCCGCTGGCCGTGGTGGGCAACTTGCCCTACTACATCACCTCGCCTATTCTGCTCCGGCTGGCTGCCTGCCATGCCGCGCTAGACCGCGCAGTGCTGATGATGCAGCGCGAAGTGGCCGAACGTGTGGCTGCCGGACCGGGCTCGCGCGACTATGGTTTGCTCTCGGTCACCGCGCAGATGCACGGCCCTGTGCAGCAGCTTTTCACGCTGCCGCCGGGCGCCTTCTCGCCGCCGCCGGATGTCCACTCCACCGTGATTCGCTGGCGGTTCGCGCCCCGCTTCACCGAGTTGGGCGTGGACGAGCTCAGCTTCCTTGAGCTGGTGCGCTCCGCATTTGCTCAAAAGCGCAAGACACTTGCCAACAACCTACGCGCTGCTGGCGTTGCGCAGGATGCCGTGGCTCTGGGGCTGGAATTGGCCGGCATCGATGCGCAGGCCAGGGCAGAGGCTCTATCCATCGAGATCTTTGCCGACCTGTGGAAGGCCCTGCGCGCCACAGCGCATTTCGAGCCACAGCACGCCCCAAGCCCGAAAGCCCACTGACAAAGAAAACTGCCGCGAATATTGCCTCTTCGCGGCAGTTCATTTCATTCGAGCTGGAACTCAGTGGTGCGACGAACCGCCACCGCTTGAAGCTCCGTGTGGGGCTCCACCACCAGCGCCGCCACCGGCACCGTGCATTGCACCACCGCTAAACGACGGGGCTGAACCGCCGCCGCTCGGGCCGCCTGACGGACGGCCCGCACCCGAACTACCGCCAGATGCTGGATGAGCACTGGGAGCGCTACTGCCATATGCCGGGTGACCGGAGGATGGCTGCGCAGGCATGATAAATCCGCCCGGGGGTGCAGCGGGACGTCCGGCCGGAACTCCATTCATCCTTGCACCATTCGCACCGGCCATGCCGCTTACTGGTGCTGGAGTGTAGATCGGACGTGCGATGGCGCCTGAATTCGTCTGAATCTGCGTCCAACCACGGGCCGGAATCGCTGTCGACTGCACGACGGCGGTGCCGCGATAAGAACCGCCCACGGACGGCTCATGCCCGTAGACAGGCCGCACTGCAATCGGCTTGAGCGGCTGCACGGTGGTGCCGGCCACCGTCACCGGCGCGTTGCGTGTCCGCAGCGGCGTGGTCGGAGTAGATCCGTGGAAGCGGTTCACAGCGATCACCGGAGCCGAATGGACGGCATCGCCGTGCTGGGGCGGAATCGGGCCGCCATGTGGCCGGTGAGGCGTGGTGTAGCGGAACGCCGTGGTGCCTACGTTCGGCGCCCAAATGCCGTTATACCACCACCATCCGCCACCGCCACCTGGCGACCAACCCCAGCCGATCCCGTCATAATAACCCCACATGCCGCTGGCATAGGGCATGTAGCCCCACGGCTCGCACGATGCCCAAGCGTAGTTGTATGGAGTCCACACCCAGTTGCCGCAGCCGTAGGGCTCCCAGCCTGCCATGCCCGCAGCATAGGGAGACCACACGTAGCCCTGGCCCGGCACGTTGTACCAGTTGCCATTAGCGTCCAGATCGCTCCAAGCCGGGTTTGCCGGCTGCGGTACGTTCGTGGTCGCCTGCGTCCTCTGCGCTTCCTGCGCGGTCAACTGCTGATCGCGGTCAGAGTTCCACGCGTCCCACGAATCCGACTCAATCGACTCGGAAAGAACGTAGTTGCCTGGATCGGAGGCATTCAGTCTGGCGCTCTCCCCGCCATGCAGGTCCAGCGCCAGCGCATTGGCGTTATCCAGGTGCGCATTGCCCGAAAAAACCGCCAGCGTGCCTGGAGGGTTGTCCAGGTCGATGCGAACGACTGTGAATCCGCTCGCGCTCACCGTGTTTCCACTGAAGCGCACCACAAAATGGCCTGCCGAAGGGTTGCCCTGCAACTCGAAGTAAGCCAGCCCGCTTGTCAGATCCAGTTGAGTCTCCGCGGCCGAGCCCTGCTCGCGCAGCACGGTCAAAGTCAACGAACTGTTAGGCGAAAGCCGCACCACGCTGCCGTCTTCAAACTGAATCTCCGCGCGGCCGTCCTCGGCAGTGGTAACACGCGTGCCTTCAAACACCGGCGTATTAACCGGAGCCGGTGAAGCCAAAACCTGATTGTCAATAGAAAGCTCGACCTGCCCGTCCACATCGCTCAGGCGCACTGCCCGGGATCCGGACTGTGCCGCCGCCGCGCCAGCCATTGCACTTATGGCTACAGTCGCAACCGCTACCCGCAGCACGCCTGCCATTCCGTTCCCGCTTGCTCCCCACGTGCTCTTCATATGGAAGCCTTCTTTCCTGTTGACCGCCTCGTCGTCGGTTTAGCTACTCGCTAACCCGGTCCCTAACCTAGATTGGACACCTGCGACGTGGAGAAAGTCTCGCAAAAATCGTCCGCTGGCGGGTTTATTTTGCCGATTCGGACAACAGCATCTCCGCCCTTCGCCGCACTCGCTCCATCACCGCCGAATCCCCAGCCAGCCGCTCCAGAATGTCGCGAATCGCGCACATCTGCTGCAGCCGCCCATCGCGCACCCCGTCCTGAATGAACTCCATCTCGTGATCCAGGCCAAGCGGGTCGTGCAGTAGCAGCAGTTCCACGCGTGCGCCTTCCACCACGGTGGAAGCCACAGCTACCAGTGACTCGCCAAGCTCCTGGATTTCCTTGTTCTTTGAATAGTTGAACTCGCACCCGCCGTTACCATCCGGACCTGAGTAACTCAGCTTTTTCCACCCCTGAAACGCGACCTTCAAGTGGCTCTCGCAACGCCCGTCGCGCAGCAGATTGTGGCGCCGCACCGTCTCAAAAACCCGGCCGGCAAAGTCGGCGTTCAGCCGGATATCGCGGTCCACAGTCTTAGGCTCGATGAGGTTCGGCGTGCTTGTGGGCGCATCCCCACGCTCGGCGTGGAAATGCCCGCTACCATCCGCGCGGATCACCAACAACCAGGAGGAAGGAGCCAGACCCGGGTTGGAGTATTCCATCCGCAGCGTCGCGCCGGGCTCACCCAGTGCAGGTAGCGCCAGGGCCGCAGCAGCAAGCGCCAGCCACATAGCCTTCATCGCGTTGCCCCCTGCTGCTCCAGTGTCTGCGCAGTGTGGATGTGGCAGATGGCGATGGCCAGCGCGTCAGCAGCATCGGGCGGCTCCGGCAACTCGTCCAGTTGCAACAGCCGTGCCACCATGAACTGCACCTGCTCCTTTTTCGCGAGCCCGTAGCCCACCACGCTCGACTTGATCTTGAGCGGTGCGTACTCGGCCAGTGGCAGGCCTTGCATGGCCGCAGCCAACAGCGCCACCCCGCGCACCTGTCCCAGCTTCAGAGCCGACTTGGCGTTCACCGAGTAAAAGACCTCTTCGATAGCGACCACCTCAGGCTGCCAGCGTTCCAACTCTGCCGTCAGTTCACCGTAAACCTGCGCCAGCCGCTCCGGTAGCGAACGCGTCTTGGGAAGCCGTATTCCCCCGAAGGCCCGGCAGATCAGACGAGGCTGGCGGTCCGCGTCGCTCGTCTCCACGACGCCAAAGCCTGTAATCTCTGTGCCGCAGTCGATCCCGAAGACACGCATCGGCTGCAAGTTTACCGCAACCGCCCAAGCGTCTGCCGGTTACACTTCGGCGAGCCCGAGGGCTTCGCTCAAACACGCGGCTAACTCTGCCGCGTCCGGCGATCCATGCGGCCCAGCACACGGCTGAGCTGCAACCGGTTGGCCCGTTGCGCCAGGATGCACGGCAGATTCGCCGCCAACCCGTACCCTGCCATCACGGCGCAGGCCCACGGCGGATTCCAAAGAAAGAAGACGGGAGTGCACAACAGCATGCGCCAGTGCGCGCTCTCGGCGCGGCGCGTTTCGGCTACAAATGCCTCAAGATAGGCACGGCTTCGGTTATCCAGGCGCTTCTTGGCCATGCCGCCCAGCCACCGCGCTCCGTCGGGCAACAGCCGCTTCCAGCGATGGATCGCAAACACCGTTCGATAGAACTTGCCACCCTGCTCCCAAGGGCGCTCTCGCGTGAGCCACCCATCCCGGCCGTACTGAGCGACGGGCTGGCGCAGCATCCAGCACGCCGTGGCCAGATGAATCACTGGCCATCCCAGCAGGTTCGCAGCCCAAAAGCCAACGTTCATAGCTGCCGTCCCCGCCAGGTGACCTTCTGTCCCAGTGAGCGGCGCAGAGCCGAGCGCGTAAAAAGTGCAAAGAAAAACAGAAGCGGTATCGGGTAAAGCGCGCAGGTAAGTAAGCGAAATGCACCAATCTGGCGTGCGCACCACGCCACCTGCATCGCAAAGCACAGGTACAGTGCAGAAGCCGCCACCCGCAGCGGCCCGGACGCCATCAGCACCAACAAAAAAGTGGCGCAAAGTGCCGAGAGCCAAAAGATGGCCATTCCGAGCACGCGCTCGTCAGAAGCAGCGGCTCCGTCAGCAAAGGCTTTCGTCCAGCCCTCGCACAGTTGGCTAAACCCCTCGGGAAACATGCGCACCTGCAGCACGCCGCGACCGCCCCGGCAGACACACCGGCCTCCGGCAGCTTCCACCCGCCGGGACAGCGCTACATTCTCCAGGATCTGCCGACGCACCGCCGCGTGACCGCCGCTGGCAGCGTAAAGAGTACGCGGGATCAATAGTGACTGGCCGAAGAGCCGTCCGCGCCCCAACAGCCCGAAGCCGCCCGCCCCGAACGCCATCAGCAGGTTGAAGAACAGTGACAGCTCCTCGTACGTCCTGTGCATCACGTGATATGGCAGCACAGACAGCGCCACCGGTCCAGGCCCCAGCGCCGCGAAGGTCGCCGTCAGTCGCTCGAATCCTCCCGGCGCAAGCCACGTATCAGCATCGAGAAACAGCAGCAAATCCGCGCGGGCAGCCTCCGCCCCTTGCGCGCAGGACCATGTCTTGCCGGTCCAGCCTGCGGGCAGTGGACGCGCCGCAAGTACGCGCGTTCCGTGTGCCGTGGCCACCGCAGCGGTGCCGTCCGCGGAGTGGTCGTCCACCACAATCACCTCGTTCGGACCGGGTCGCGCAGCCAGCAGCGAACTGAGCAGAGGGGGCAGATTATGCTCTTCGTTGCGCGCAGGAATCACCACCGACACTCCGGCCGCCTGCGCCGCTCCCGCAGGGCTGCACAGCGGCACCCGCACCAGCAGCAGCAGGCCCGCTGGCAAACCCAACGCGCAGAGCACGAATAGCACGATCACCGCGTTCCGCCCTGCTGCTCAAGGATCATACGCGCCACGTGCTGACCGCTCAGCGACACCATAGGCATGCCGCCACCAGGGTTCACGCTGCCGCCCACAAAAAACAGGTTGTCAAAGTCCCGACTGCGCTTGGGAGCCTTGAACGCAAAATTCTTCTTTCTATCGCAGACCACGCCGTAAATCGCACCGCGGTTGGAGTAGTAGCTCTGCTCGATGTCGAACGGGGTCCAAAAGTCTTCCACTACGATGTGCTTGCGCAGATCGGTCAGCCCCATGCGCTCCAATTTGTCCAGGCACAGCTTCTTCAACTCTACGCAGTCTTCGCGCGTGTAGGGATGCTTGTCGTTAATGTAGGGAATGTGCGGAAGGATCTTGATGTTGTCGCAGCCGGGCGGGGCCTGCGTGGGATCGCTGCGCGTGGGCGCAACAAGGTAGATGGTTGGATCGTCGGGCAGACGCTTTTCGCGGAATACGCGGTCAAAGTGCGCCTCCTGCTTGCGCGAATAGAAGAAGTTGTGATGCGCCAGTTGCGGGTACACACGATCGAGCCCGAGGTGAACCACGATGCCCGAGCACGCGGGCTCAAAGCGGCTGAGCTTCTTCAGTTGCCGCGAAGACTCGCCTAGCAGCTTCTCTGACGCTGGAATCACCTCCATGTTCGAGACAACATAGTCGGCGGGCAGCACGCGGGTCGTGCTGCCTTCGCACACCACCACCCCGGTCACGCGCCCCGGTTCGCGTTCGATCTTTACTGCCTCGCACCCAAAATGCGACTCTACGCCCAACTCGTCAAGCCGTCGCGCGAAGGCCCACGCAAACTCGTACATGCCGCCGTTCACATACCAGAGGCCAAACTCCAGCTGAATATTCGGCATCAGGTTCATGAATCCCGGTGAGTCGTTGGCCGACGAACCTACGTACTTGATGAAGTAAGCGAAGATATCGCGCAGATAGGGATCGCGAATACGCTGGCGAATGGCGCCTGCCATCGAGTGCCGCCAGTCCATCGCGCGCCCGTCCTTCAGCCCGTAAAAGCGCAGGAATTCGCCGAAGCGATCAAACCCCTGGCGGAGATAGCCGCGCTCAACCACGTCGTACTGCGCGCGCGAATACTCGACAAAGCGCTCGTAGTCTGCAAAGGCCTCCGTGCCGTCCTTCAGGTGTGCCAGTTCTGCGCGCATGTCCTCGGTGCGCTCCCACAGATTGACGACGGTGCCGTCTTCAAAGAAGTTACGCCACTGCGGGTCTACACGGCGCAGATCGATGTAGTCCTCGAGCTTGCGGCCGTCGCCCTCAAACAGCGGGCGGAAAACCTGTGGGAGCGTGAAGATTGACGGGCCGAGATCGAACTTGAAGCCCTGCGTCTCCAGCACATTCAGCTTCCCGCCGTGACGCTCATTCTTCTCAATCAGCGTGACGCGCATGCCAGCCTGCGCAAGCGCAATCGCGGCCGACATGCCGCCCAGACCCGCGCCGATCACCACGACACGACTCGCACCGCTCATCGGGGTCGCACCAACCTGATGGAAACTGTTTGATTCGCGGGCCCCATGGAAAACACGCAGTCGCTGAAGCGCGACGGCCCCATGCGCCCTTTGGGGTTATTGGAGGCGCCAACGGGTTCCTTCGGGATACCGAGAAACCCCGCATCGAGATTCCGGTTGCCGTTCTCATCCTGATAGACCGTCACGGCGTATTGCCCTGGCGGCAAATTGCCTGCATCGATGCGGACTGTGGACCCTGTCTCCGCCGGCGTGACAAACCCGCTGCGCATAGCCTTCGCTTTGTCCTGCGGGAATCCATCCGGTGAGTTGAAGACGAGATAAGCTAACTCACCGTGCGCATTCGGCGGCAGTTGTACGCTGAGCAAGAGACGTCCCTCCTGCGCCGTCTGAGCCGTCAATGCGGTGGCCGCAAGCGCAGCAACACCCGCGCTCAGAAACAAGCGCCGGACCGCAAAAAAAGCGCCGCGCGCTCCGTGGCGCAGATCGATCAGAGCGCCAAGCTTCTCGTAGGTGGCACGCGTAAAAGGGAACCAGTGGATCGGACGGCCGCGTGATGAACCAACGGCCATCACGGTCTTTACGCGACTGAAGGCGCGTAGCCCATCCGGCCCATGATAGCGTCCGTACCCGCTCGCACCGTTGCCACCAAATGCTGCATGCGGGTTGGCGATATTGCGTATCACGTCGTTAACGGCACAACTGCCCGCACGCAGTGCCGCGGCAACCCTCTGCCCGCGCCGCATGTCGCCGGTCCACACGCTAGCGCTCAGCGCAAATTCGCTAGCGTTAGACCGCTGAATCGCCTCCGCCTCGGTGAAGAACGGCGCAACGCACAGCACCGGACCAAATGTTTCTTCAATGAGGAGTCGTGCGTCGTCGGGAACGTGGCTTAGCACCATGGGAGCGTCGCCGCAGGCTCCGGCTGCATGACCTGTGTCAAGATGTGCGCCGCGTGCGAGCGCGTCCTCCACCTGGATATCCAGTCGTTGTCGAGCACTCTCGCTGTGCAGCGTACCTAGATCGAAATCATGCCCGTGCCCTACACGAAGGGTCGCCACTCGCTCGAGGAGCCGCCGCAGAAACTCGTCGTAGATCGACTGCTCCACATATGCGCGCTTGATAGCCACACACACCTGTCCGGCATGGGAGAAGGCGCCGTACACGACACCCTCCACCGTGCGCTCCAGATTGCAATCGGCAAAGATCAGAGCGGCGTCCTTACCACCCAACTCCAACACGGTGGGAATCAACCGCGCAGCCGCCTGCGCCGCAACAGCGCGCCCATTGGCGCTGCTACCTGTGAAGAAAACAATGTCGGGATCAGCACCAATGTACGCCCCTGCCGCTTCCGGCTCGTCGCTCGCCACCTGAGCTAGGTCTGGCGGCAGTACGCCACTGAACAGTTCCTCGATCTTGCGGGCTACAGCAGGCGTGCGCTCTGAGGCCTTTAGCACCACGGCGTTGCCTGCGTAGAGCGCCGTAATTGCCGGTATCATCGCCAGCTGAAACGGGTAGTTGGATGCGCCGTAAATGAGCGCCGCGCCGTGGGGTTCAAACTGCTCCTCAAACCGCGCGCCGTGATAAAAGAGCATGCTGGCGCCCACCTTACGCGGCGCGAGGATCTTCGCCGCGTGGTGCTCGTAGTAGAGCATCTGCTCGAGCGTGACTAACACGTCGCCGGAGAGCGCGTCGAGAGGCGGATTGCCCGTGTCCGTTACAACTGCGTCGACAATCGCTTCACGCACAGTGGCAATCCTGCGTCGCAGGTCCGACAGTACCCGAACGCGTGCATGAATTGGCAGTCGTCCCCAATCCTGCTGGGCTGCTCTTGCCCGTCGGATCCGCTCCTCTGCCGAGATGCTACTCATGCTGGTTCCAGATGTATCCCGCGGAATGGTTGCGGCGCCGGGTAAGGAATGCGGTATCCCTTGCAGATCAGGTTGGCAGAGATGCGCGCAGACTCGAAGATCGTTGGCAGACCGCTGCCCGGGTGCGTGCCGCCGCCCACCAGATAGCAGTGATCGAACTCTTCGAACTTATTGTGCGGCCGCATGAACAGCATTTGGCTCCAATTGTGGCCCATGTTAAAGGTCGCACCTAAAAAGACGGAGCGGTCCGTCTCCCAATCCTCGGGCGTCACAATCAGCTCTTCGCGAATGTGCTGCGCCAGATCCGTGTAGGGCGTGCGTTCGGCCAGCACTTGCAGCACGCGCTCCCTATAGCGAAACTCCTCTTCTGCCCAGTTGATGCCGCTCGAGTTGTTCGGCACCGGCACCAGGATGTACAGCGCAGAGTGGCCCGCGGGCGCGGTGCTTGTGTCGGTCACGGCCGAGTTCCGCACATAGATCGAGATGTCCTCTGAAGTAACCTTGCGATGCGTAATGTCGTTCAGATTCTTCTTGTAGTCGCGCGCGAGGACGATCGTGTGGTGTTCGCCATCGGGGTAGCTGCGGTCTAGGCCCAGGTACATCATGAACGTGGAACAGGACCACTTGCGCTTGCCGAGCGTCTCCGGTTTGTGACGGCGCAGTTCGTCGGGTTCGAACAGCGTGCGCATGGCATGGCCAAAGTCGGCATTGATGACCACATCGTCGAATTCGAACTTTTCGCCGCTCTCCAGTTCCACACCCACTGCCTTACGATCGCGCGTGAGTACGCGGCGCACCGGGGTGGATGTGTGAATCTGCGCGCCGCCCTCGCGCGCCACCTTGGCCATCGCATCGCTGATGCGGCAAAGCCCGCCCTGCACGTGATACACGCCGTGTGCGTGCTCCGTGTAAGGAATCATTGTGAAGAGTCCCGGGCAATCCCACGGTGACATGCCCAGATATTTCGACTGAAAAGTGAACGCCAGTCGCAACTGCTCTGAGCGAAAATACGAGGCCAGAACACCGTGCAACGAACGGCCCGGTGCAATGTGCGGCAGAGCCGCCATGAGCGTGGGGCTGAACAGGCTTAGCGGGCTGCCATAGGGTTTCTGAAGGCACGGATACAACTTTTCAAAGCGCACACTCTCGCGCGCCAGAAAGCGATCGAATCCGGCTCCTTCGCCCGGGAACACACGCTCGATCTCCGCCCGCATCGCATCCGGGCGGGTGTAAGCGAGCATCGACTTGTCAGCAAAATTGAGCCGGTACATTGGCTCTAGCAGCCTGCAGTCGAGATACTCGCGCGCATTGCGCCCACTCTCTGCAAACAGCTCATCCAAAAGGAACTTCATCATCAGGAAGGTGGGGCCCAGATCGAATCGGTACTCGCCCAACGCCACCTCGGCATTGCGCCCGCCGATGGTTTCCTGCTTTTCGAACACCTGCACGTCGATGCCGCGCTGCGCCAGTAGCATGGCCGCAGCCAAACCGCCGGGCCCGGCACCAATTACTGCCACCCGTTTACTTCCCATGTTTCTCTTGTATACGGAGCCGGGTGTCTGCGAGCCGGGCACCTTCAGCGGGTAAACACAACCCGGGACGCACTTTCATTGCGTAAAAAGAGCCTCGCTGCGCACCCCCAAAAAAGGGTGCACAGCGAGATTCAAGCGACACGGCTGGGTCCGCACGGGAAGTCTACACCGGGTCTTTGGCCAGCAGAACGCCTAGTGCGCAGCTGGCCATCCGCGCCAGTTCCCCGTCCGACCGGCTGGTCAGGACCACGGGCACCTTGGCACCCACCACCACGCCTGCCGCCAGCGCACCGGCCAGGTACTGCAGCTCCTTGAACAGGATGTTGCCCGCCTCCAGGTTGGGAACCATCAATAAATCCACATCGCCGGAAACGAGCGAATGTATCTTCTTGATCCGTGCCGCTTCGCTCGAAATGGCATTGTCGAACGCCAGTGGGCCGTCCACCGTCGCTCCTGTGATCTGCCCGCGGTCCACCATCTTGCACAGCGCTGCAGCGTCGAGGGTGGAGGGAATGGCCGGGTTCACCGACTCCACCGCCGAAAGAATCGCCACCTTGGGATTGGCGATCTCCAGCGTGTTCAGCATATCGATGGCGTTCTGAAGAATGCTGATCTTGGTCTCGAGGTCGGGCTGGATGTTGATTGCCGCGTCGGTGACAAACAGGCTCTTGTGATAGGCAGGAACATCCAGCGCAAATACGTGGCTGATCCGCCGTCCTGTGCGCATGCCGCCATCGCGCGAAACCACCGCGCTCATCAGCTCATCGGTGTGCAGTGCCCCCTTCATCAGCATCTGCACTTCGCCCTTGCGGGCCATCTCCACTGCGCGTGCGGCCGCCGCACGGCTTTCGGCCACATGAACAATCGGAATCTCGCTCAGGTCTAACTGCTCCTGCTCGGCTACGCTACGGATCGTCGACTCGTCGCCCACCAGCATAGGAAGAATCAGATTGTCCTTAAACGCGCGGTAGGCCCCACCCAGCGAAACCTGGTCGCACGGCCATACAATCGCCGTCCGCACCGTCGAGCGCTTGGTCGCCCGGGCAATCAACTCGTGGTAGCGTCGATAAGGATCAGCCACGATCAGTTGCGGAACCGGCAGAGTCGTCCACCGCATCCTCGTGGTTGGCGCCAGCAGGCGGGCAGTCCCAGTAAAGATCGAGAGCCCTTCTGCGTTCTTCGCCTCGCAGTCAAAGCTGATGATCTTCGTCTCGTCGTCCTTCGCCGTCACCTCAACGCGCACGAGGATGCGGTCGCCGACGTGCAACCGGTGGTGGAAGTCGAGTGAGATGTTGGTCAGCGTGCATCCCGGTCCGGGAATCTGCATGCTGAAAAGTCCCGAGACCAGCGACGCGCACCACATGTTCGGACCTGTCGGGGGGATGCCCCCAGTGCGTTCGGTGATTTCCTCCGGCTGCAGCACCGAGTGGAAGCCGGAAATTGATGCAAAAGCCATCCCGTCTTCCCGGGTCAGCACATGCTCCGTTCTCGCCACATCGCCGATCGAGATCTGATCGTAGGTTTTGCTCTCAATGAATCCCAAATCCATGCTAGCCTTCCTCCTCGCCGTCTGGCTGCCCTGCGCAGTCCGCGCCCATCTTAAGCCCTCGCCCTGCATACTCACTCGTGATTGTAGTCACCACCGGCTGTGCGCCCGCCTCCAGGCTTACAGCGGTTGCGCTGTCACCGGCTAGCCTTCGCAAAGAGGTGGAGAATTCCCCGATTTCCTTTCGGAACTTTGTACAACAGGAAGGACACTTTTCGCAGCAGGCCCGTTTACTTCGTACTGTCCGCGCCGCGTATCCGCGCCAGCCGGGGAACCGCGATTAATGTGAGCGCCACAAGGAAGATGGCGGCTGCGGTGAACTCCATCCGCTCCTGGCGCATGTCTTCCAGCAGCAGCTTCAAGGCGGTGAAAGCCAGCGCCATGTAGGCCACGCGCACCATCTGCACGCGTGTCAACCGTCCGCCGACCCAGGCCAACGCCAACGCAACCACGCACAGCGCAAGCGTGCGCAGAAGCGCAACCGGAACCACGTTCGCGTCGAGCCGCGGGCTGGCCACAGCCACAAGGGCGCCCACAGCAAATGCCGTGATGGCAAAAGCAGCTAGTAGTGCCATCGTCATGCGCAGAGCCTGCTCCACCCAGGGCTGCCCCGGCTCATCGCTCGCCGACGCATACGCAACTAGCGCACAGAGCGCAACCGCGACGGCGGGCCCCGAGGGCGCCAGTGGCACGGAGCCGGCAAGCGTCCGGAATGCATGGACCAGCAGACCCGACGCAAACCCGCCTATGACCAGGAATGCGACACCCTGCAATTGCAGTCCCCGTGCTCGCAGACGCGCGGCCAACAAAACTGCCGCAAGTCCCGTCAAGCCCAGCACCAGCCCTGCCGTGCGTGAAGTCGCGAGAACGAATGCAGCTCCCGTCAGCAGCACCGCGCTCCAAACAGAGAACAACTGCAAATTGCGCCGCTGTTCCGCGAGCCCAAACGGTCCGTACGCAACCACCGAGCACGCTCCGCCGAGCAGCAGGCAGAGTACCCCGTCTCCCGGCAGCCCGGCTCCCGGAATCAGCCAGCCCACGACGCACAGCAGCAGCCCAAATGCGATCATGGCCTGCACGGCTTGGATGACCGAAACAGGCTGCGCCCGACGTACAGCCCGCCGCACAACACTCACGACGTCCAGCGCGAAGAGCAGCGTCACAATTGCAGCTACAAGTCCAATCCGCAGCGGCGGATAGTCGGCACGCGCCTCTGCCGGAAGGCGATAGACGTAGATCAGCGTCCATACCACGAAATCTGTGCAGAGCGCGGCCAGGGCCCGCAAGCTTTGAGCCGCTCGGCCCACACGCGTGAAATCGCACACTGCGATCAACACAAGCAGAATGGCCGCAAACGGAGCAGTGCGGTGCGTACCCACGCACAAGGCCACAGCAGTGAGCGCTGCACCAGCGCCAGCAATCGAGAAGGCCACAGATCGCTCGCGCCAGAACCCCGCAGCTACTGCAAGCGCCGAGTAAACGGCCAGCAGCAGCGCCGCCACGGACGCCGACATCGCCTGGAAGCGCATGGTCATTTCCCAAAGCATGGGCGCAAGAATGAGGATGGAGGTTGCGGCGTAGAGCGTCGCGGACAGCCGGCGCGCTGCGGCCCGTCCTGCCGCGAACAGCCAGCCTGCGGCATACAGCACGGCAATCACTGCGACAACTCCGCGTGGCAGCAGGCTCACCCCGGAGATCGCGCGCAACACGTATGCGCCGGCAACGCCCAGCAGCGCGGAACCAAATACGGAGAGTACGCCGGTTGCGTTGGTCCCTTCATCCGCGGCAGGTGCTTTCGGCGGTGCGGGCTCCCGACTTGCAGCCGCCGGCGTCATCACCGCCACCTGCATACTCGGTTCGTGCTCCAGTGCGGCTACACGCTGCTCCAGAGCCACAAGGCGCAGCATAATCTCATCGAGCTGTCCTGCGGTTTCGAGATGCGCGCCCACGGTCTCGCCTCCACCCGATCGGCAGCCCTCTGCCGGCATACGTTCAGCGCTAGTCGCCCGCTTCGGCCGGAACATTCTCCGCCGGCCACGGTGGCAGCAGCTTGATAAGAACCCAAAGAATCAGCAACGGCAGCAGCGAGAGCGCCAGCGCCACAAGCATGCCCTCGCGCGACACCAGGCCCACCTTGTAAGTCGTGTAGCCCAGATAACTCTTTGAGAACAGCTGGCCGCCAATCACTACATTCCAGCGCATGGCAAATATCCCCATCAGCGTGAGCAAACCCGCTACCGCGTAAATACGCTTGCGGACGACCTCGCCCAATTTAACTACTTGTGTGATTGCCAGCAGCACCAGCGGAACGAGCGTGCCGCAGAGGATCTGCACCACGATGTGCGAGAAATAAAGCTTTGTGTGCACCATGAAGTTCAGACTGCGAAACGATTCGTCCGCCTCATAGACGCGATGAATTAGGTCCAGCATCTCCAGGCTGAAGTCAATGATGAACGTGTAGAAGAGATACATCGCGATTGTGTCCACGCACCTCATATCGATATTGCGCCCGCGCAGCTTGGCCGTCGCCATGTAGAGCACCATGACGCACGCAATGCCTGAAACCATTGCCGAAAAAATGAACACCACAGGCATCAGCGGCGAAGACCACCAGGGATTGGCCTTGATAGACCCGAAAATGAAGCCCACATAGCCGTGCAGCATAAACGCTGAAGGAATGCCGATCAGCGTCACAATCCATCCCACCCGCTCATCAATGTGCAGGGCTCGCGGACTGATATTCGTCGAGCCCAGCGTCATGGCACGATAGACGATGCGCACGATCCCTTTCGACCTCTCCGCCAGCAACACGATGTCGCGTCGGTAGTCCAGCCAGATTTCGAATACCAGCACGGCCATCAGGTACCAGAGATATACGTAGCCGAACATGGCCATCGCCGAGGTGCTGTGCGGCGTAAAGTACATTTCCGGCGAGCGCTCCGGATGCCCCAGATGCAGCTGAAGCGGCAATGGCGCCACCAGCAGGAACGAAAGCGCGGTGAGTAGCGCCAGCCGGTAGGTGGGCTTCACCGCATCTACGCGAAACACCCGCTCGAGCGAGGCCAGGATGAACGCACCCGCCACCAGCCCCGTGATGAACGGATACAGTACGATCAGCACGCTCCAGTGCAGCTCGATCTCGTTCGGATACATGAAACCTTCAACGCCGCCCATATCTCTCCCTTGTGCCCATTCGATCCGTCGCGCGCGTGCTTACCGCACCGATCCATCCAGCTCGTTGTAGTAGACCTTTGCCCCTGTCGCCATCTGCGGCTTCAGTACCTGCACGCTGTGCGTCTTCAGGAACGCGTGTATCGGATCATGCGGATTCTTCAAGTCCACCAGTTGCCGAGCGCCCGTGGGACAGTTTTCCGCGCAGGCCGTGGTCAATCCCTTGGTGATGCGGTGGTAGCACAGCGTGCACTTGTCAGCCACTTTCTTCTCCGGGTGAATGTACCGGCATCCATAGGGGCACGCCTGTACGCAATAGGCACAACCCAGGCAGTACTTCGGGTCCACCAGCACCACTCCGTCCGGGCTCACAAACGTGGCGCCCACCGGGCACACCTGCGTACACGGCGAGTCGGCACAGTGGTTGCAGAGTTTCGGCACAAAGAAGTACTTGCCCGCATCCTCTGCCGCCGTTGGAAACCCTTCCTTGCCCCCGTCCGGCGAGATCACCTCGGGGTTGGTCATATTCGTGTCGGTTACGTGATAGCGCTCCACCCAGGTCCGGAAGAAGCCGTCCGGCACATCGTTCTCAGCCTGGCAGGCGCGCACGCAGTTGCCGCAACCAATGCACTTGGGAACGTCGATGAGCATGCCCCACCAGTGGTCGGACATCGAATAGTTCGGCGCTTCCTCGGGCGTACCCGCCAGCACCGCTTTCCAGGCCACGGCTGCAGCCGGCAACAGAACCAGAATCTGACGACGTGAGAGGTTCACTTGGCACCTCCGGCATTGGCGGCCGGCGTGTCCATTCCCGGCGAGTGTGGCTGATGGCAGGTTTCGCAGGCGACGCCGTTGGAGTGGTCCGCCGCGTTCACTTGCGGGAAGGTCTTGGGCCGGGCCGCCGACGCAGCGTGGCAGCGCACGCAGAGCGCAGCCGTCTCCAGCTTGACCGGAGTCACATTGCCCGGGTCGGCAGCATGCTTCGCCTGTGGACCATGGCAAGCCTCGCAGTTCACATGCGCGTGCTTGCCGGCTTTCTTCACGTCCACCACATCGCTGTGGCAGGTTTCGCAGGCGTCATGCCCGGCAAAGTGGAGAGGTCGGGCGCCGATCTCACCGATTGCCGCCCCTCGGTAGTGCCCATACTGGCCAAAGCTCCGCGGCACAACAAAACCGCGAATAGCCCAGAAGACCAGGAAGGCAATCACAAATAGCGCCGCAAAGCGAAGCAGGTGCCCTGCATCCTTGAACAGATTCATCCAGCCCGATCCTTCCAGGTCACCGGAAAGCCCTGGAACGTAGCGGCCTCATGTGATCCAGATCATGAAATCAAGCAAGAGTAGCTGTAACGCAACAACGTCTGTATGTGCGTGACATCACACGCAGGTGTGACGGTCATCGCACTGCCGCATCAGCCAAGTTTCTTACGCAGAAAGACCGTGGCTTGCGGATTGTCGTTGTAACGAGCGCAGGGCAGATATCCGCGCTTGCGATAGAGCGCGATCGCCGCTTCCAGATCCTCGAAGGTATCGAGGTAAATCCAGTGCAGTCCTTGTTCCCTCGCGCACGCCTCCAGCGCGTCCAGAAGAGCGCCCGCAAGACCATAACCACGCGCCTCCGGTCGCACGTACAAGCGCTTGCACTCGCCCGCCGCAGGTACCGCCTCAAGGGGACGCAGCATCACGCACCCCACCGCCTTTTCGTCAAGGTGGGCCAGCCACGTTCCCGATTTGGGGTCCGCGATCATGCGCTTCATCTTCGCCCGGTCATCCCGTTTCACAACATTGATGGCTTCGTAATATTCTTCCAGCAGATCAAATGTAGTTGCGCGCGGTTTGGTCAGCCGCTCAATGCGAATCCTCGGTTTGGCCTTGGTGAGCAGTGAACGCGCCTGGGCCAGCGATGCGGCCAGCGCCTCCCGTTTCTCTGCCCCGAGCGGCGCCAGCAGCGCGCGAATCTGCTCGGCGGACTGAAGGTTCAGCCATTCCACTTCCCTGCTGCCCGCCGCCGTCGTTTCCAGCAGCTTTTCACGACCGTCCCGGCTGGAAGCCTTCTGGCGAATCAGCCGTCGTCGCGTGAGCCCTGCCAGAAGGCGGCTGATGTAGCCCGCATCGAGTTCCAGCGTCCGTCGCAGTGCTTTCGCTGTGCTCCCAGGTGTCGTCC
>DCFV01000101.1:0-6260 GCA_002314435.1 Acidobacteriaceae bacterium UBA1795
ATCTGTGTGGCCATGGAAACCGAACTCAGCGCCGGGATGGTGCGCGCGCAGCCCGCTGATGACCGATGCGACTTCCTCAGGGCTTGCGCCGCCGGTGGTATCGCAGATAACGACGCGACTCACCTGCTGCTGCACGCACTGCGCGGTTAGTTGATGAAAATACTCGAGGCTGCGCTGGTGGAAATCCGCGTCGCACAACGCGCCGTTCTCGCGGCGGCCGCAGTAGGCATCCATCGCATGCTCAAAGTCGACGAAGACATCGAGCCCGTTGTCGCGCAGGCATTCGATCGTCTCCCACGCCATGCGCAGGTTTTCTTCGGGCGTAGTTTCCAGCGACTTCATAATATCCAGCAGCCGCGACTTGACCACGACAACCGCCACGGGCACGCGCTGCTTGTGCTGGATCATGAACTGCACGTCGGGCCAGTCCTGCACGCGCATGCCTCGCCCGCGGGTGCGCCCGAACAGAGCAAGCCGCATCGCGCCGGTATCCGCGGTGGCCAGAGCATGAGTCAGGTCGCTGACAAACTGGTGCGCGCCGGCAAAGCCGATCTCCGCAAAATGCACGCCAAACGCGCCCATGCGCTGCAGCAGCAGAACGGCGTTGGGCACGGAGATTTCAAGGTTCGGCTGCTGCATGCCGTCTCGAAGGCTGGTGTCGAACAGCTCGACCTGCGGGGCTGCGGATTGCGTCATGGTTCGTACTCACTCGGCGCCGCGTGCAGTGCGATGCCCGCTGCGGCGCGCCTTCCATCCTATCTTAGCCGCGGTGCGACTTACACCGCGGGCGCTACCGAAGGCGTCTGCGCGGCCGCCGGTGCGCCAATCTCCTGGTCCTTGTACTGCAACTGGTAGAGCTTCCAATAGAGGCCGCGGTGCGCCAGCAACTCCTGGTGCGAACCCATCTCGCGCAATTGCCCCTTGTGCATCACCAGGATCACGTCGGCGCGTTGCACGGTCGATAGGCGATGCGCAATCAGCACACTTGTGCGGCCCTGCACCATGCGCTCCAGTGCTCCGCGAATGCGCAGCTCCGTGTCCGTGTCCACGCTAGAGGTTGCTTCATCCAGGATGAGAATCCGCGGATCGTAGGCCAGCGCGCGGGCAAAGTTGATCAACTGCTTCTGTCCTGTGGAAAGCGAGCTGCCGCGCTCGCGCACCGGTTCATCAAACCTGCTGGGCAGGCTCTCGATGAAATCCAGCACGTTGACATCGTGCGCTGCCTTGCGCAGAGCCTCTTCCGTAATGCTGTCGTTGCCCAGCCGGATGTTTTCAGCCAGCGTGCCGGTGAACAGGAATGGGTCCTGCAGAACTACGGCAAAGTGCTGGCGTAACGCCAGCAGATCGTGATGGCGCAGGTCGGAGCCGTCCAGCAGAATCTGCCCTGCCGTCACGTCGTAGAAGCGCATCATCAGGCTGGTCAGCGTGGTTTTGCCCGCGCCGGTGTGGCCCACAATCGCGATGGTCTGTCCCGGCTCGATCGTGAAGGACACATCCTTCAGAATCCACTCGACATTTTTGATTGCTCCCAGCACTGCGGCTGGATTCTCGGCGCTTGCGGCGCGCTCCACCTGAGCCTGCTGCTCCGGCGTCAGCTTCTGATAGGTGAACCACACGCGGCGAAACTCGATGCGGTTGCTGCCATTGCCGGGCACCGGTGAAACGGGGCTCACAATTTCCGGCGGCGTGTCCAGGAGCTTGAAGATTCGCTCGCACGCGGCCATCGCTGCCTGCAGAATGTTGTACTTGTCGCTCAGGTCCTGGATCGGCCGCCAGAAACGCTGCGAATACATATTGAAGCTGGCCAGCATGCCGATGGTCACCGAGCCCGACAGCACGCCAAAGCCGCCGCGCCAGATCACCAGCGCAATCGCCACGGCAGACAGAAGTTCAACCGCCGGATAGTAGAGCGCGTAGGCGAAAATCGTGTCCTTGAACGCGATCATGTGCAGCCGATTTACGTCTTCAAAGTCTTTGAAGGCGCGCTCTTCGCGGTTGAACAGTTGCACTACGCGCATGCCGCTCACATGCTCCTGCGTAAAGCTGTTGATGCGTGCAATGGCGGCGCGCACCCGGCGGTAGCTCTCGCGCACGCTGTCGCGGAACATGCGCGTCACTATAAGAATCAGCGGCAGAACGGAGAAGGCCAGCAGCGCCAGCCACCAGTTAATGCTGAGCATCACGATGGCCATGATCGTGAGGGTGAAGAAGTCGTCGACAATGGCCAGGATGCCGCCTGTGAACATGTCGTTGATCGCGTCCACGTCCGACGTAAGGCGCGTCACCAGCCGTCCCACCGAGTGCGAGTCGAAGAACCCGATGTGCATGCGCTGCATGTGGCGGAAGATGTCGCGGCGCAGGTCGAACATGATCTTCTGGCCGGTCCACTGCATCAGGTAGGTCTGAATGAACTCGAACAGGTACGACGAAATCTGCAAGAGCAGGTAAATGGTCGCCAACTGTGTGATGCCATGTACCGGGTCGCTGCTCAGGTGCCGCGTGAGCCAGAGAGCAGCGCCGAAGCCGTGCGAGCCGGCATGACTTGCGTTGGGAAAAAAGTGGTCGACGCCGACCATCACCAGGAACGGGCCTGCCACGTCGCTCAGTGACTTGAGGGTAACCGCGAGAGACGAGATCACGGCCTGCCACCAGTAAGGCAGCAGATAGCGCCCAAGACGCCGCATCAACCGCGAGTCATACACTTTGCCGACAGGATCTTCGTCAGCTTTGCGTACCTCGGGCTTGCGGGCTTCTGCTTGCGCCGGTTGGGTCTGTGGGGATGTGTTCTCTGCCGGTTCCGCCATGCTCGCGTGGGCCTACCTTTCTATTGTACGGGTAGAGCGATGGCGGTGTGCCGCTCCCCTGGGGGGGCCGCAGAATTCGAGGCAAAACTTGCACTTGCCGCTTGACCTGTCTACAACTGGAGGGTTCACAGTTAGGTCAGGACGATGTTGACGGTTACCCAACTCGCTCGGCGATGCGGTCTGAGCCGCACCGCGCTCCTGTATTACGAATCGATCGGTTTGATGCCCCCGCCGCGGCGCAGCGGCGGCAATTATCGCTGCTACGGCGAGGCGGATGTGCGGCGTCTGTCGCAGATTCGCGCTTACCGCGACGCAGGTTTGACGCTTAACGACATTCGCGACCTTCTCAACGCCCGGCCCGATCGGCCGGACCACGGCGCAACCGGCGTGCTGCAGCGGCGTCTGCTCGAACTGGACGCCGAAATCGGCACGCTGCGGCGCCACCAGAAGGCGATTCTGAAACTGCTGGAGAACAACACGCTAAGGAAGGCAAAGATGATCAGCAAAGAGAAGTGGGTATCCATCATGCGCGGCTGTGGGTTCACTGAGGACCAGATGAGCCGCTGGCACGCTGAGTTTGAACGCTCAGCACCCGCCGAACACCAGGAGTTCCTGGAGTTTCTGCATATTCCTGCCGAGGAGATCAAGTCGATCCGCGCCAACAGCCGCAAGAGCGACTGAAGCGCCCGCCGCATGCAACCGGGCGCCCCGGCCGCGGCGGCTTCCCAGGCCGCCATTCCCGCTCATCGATGCCGTAGACTCGAATCGTGGGCTTTCAGGATTTTCTTGGCAACTCGGCAACTGTGGCACGACTGCGCGAATCCGTGCGCGCCGAACGTTTTCCCCAGGCCATGATTCTGTCCGGACCGAAAGGAGCTGGGAAATACACTCTGGCCCTGATGCTGGCGCAACTGGTCAACTGCCTTGAACCCACTGAATCCGACGGCCTGCCCGACTACTGCGGCCGGTGCCGCAACTGCCAGCGCATCGGCGAGGCCGCCAATCTGGACGAGCGGGTGGCAGAGGCAGTAGCCACGCGCGAAGACATGCGCGACGCCGACAAGCGCGAAACCCGCATTCTGATCCAGACACACCCCGACGTGCTGATTGTGCCCCCCGACCCGCCCCAGCTGCTGATCAAGCTTGGCCAGGTGCGGCAGGTGATTCATGTAGCCCACTTTCGCCCGCCCGTCGATGCGCGCCGGACGTTCACCATCTTTACCTCGTCGGCGTTCATGAAGGAGGCAGCCAACAGCCTGCTCAAAGTGCTGGAGGAGCCGCCCCCGAACACCTCGCTCATCCTGCTTACAGAAAACCCGCAGGAACTCCTGCCTACCATCCGCTCGCGCGCCATGCTACACCGGCTGGGCGCCTTGCCCGCTGTGGAGCTTGAGAGCCTGCTCGCTCAGCGCCGCCCGGAGCTCAAGCCGCAGGAGCGCGCCCTGACCGCGCGCCTGGCCGAGGGGGCCGTAGGCCGCGCTCTTTCGCTCGACCTCAGCGTCTATCTCGCCAGCCGTCAAGATGCGCTTGTTATCCTTCGCACCGCGCTACGCGAGCCCGACTACTCGCAGCTTTTCCGCGCCACGGAAACCTACCGTGCTGGGGCAGACGGGCAGGAGAAGACGGTCAACTTGCTGCGCGCGCTCGGTGCTCTGCTTGAAGATATGCTGCTGGTGGTCGCCGGAACGCCCGCCCTGGTGCGGAATGTCGATCTGGCTGTTGAACTGGATCGCATGACGCAGGGACTCACGGTGGATTGGATCGACAGCACCGCGCGCGCACTGGCCCAGGTGGAGCAGGGAATGCGCCGCAACCTGCTGCGTTCCCTCTCGCTCGACGCAATGGCAGTAAGTCTGTCGGAACGCTGACCGCAACGGCGGCAAGATAAAGCAACCCGCCTGCGGCAACAGGCATCTTTCCGAATAGAATCAGGAAACTTTGATCGGAATTGCAAGTACACGGATCGCGGCAGTGCTGCGCCAGGAGTATGCCGCTTTCAGGCTTGTGGTGAACGACCGGTTACCCGCCTGCGTCGGGTCCAGCAGAAGCGCCTGAGTCCCGCATTTTCCCCCAGGAGGTTCGCACCGATGAGTAACGAGGCCATGCTGTCCCAGATCGACGCCGAGGCTGGAACGTCCGTTGCGCAGCCGGCTCGCAGCGGCAGAAGGTTGTCCCAGGCTCACGCCGTGCACCTCACCCGCCATGACCTGGCCGGCGAAGACGCGCAGCGTCCCGCCGAGCTTTTCTATCTACAAAAGCAGATTCAGTCGCAGACGCCCATGGTCATCGTCCTTGAGGACGGCGAGCACGTGGAAGGCGTTATTGAATGGTATGACCGCCACTGCATCAAGCTGCGCGGACGTGAAAAGACGCTCGTCTACAAAACCGCCATCAAGTACATGTACAAGCTGGGCGAAAACGCGCTTTAGGCGTCCACTGATATGCAGTTTCTTGCTGGAAGGATGCCCAGAGGGCGGGAAGGGAATTGGTGGAGCTGAGCGGGATCGAACCGCTGGCCTCCTCGTTGCGAACGAGGCGCTCTCCCAGCTGAGCTACAGCCCCACGAACTTCTTCATTTTAACAGCGAACCGGATTCATGCAAAGGGGCGAGGCTGCATCCTGCGCTGCAGACCGGAATCGACCCCGGTTCAAAGCCTGTGTGGGCCGCGTAAAGCCCACTTTGACTTCAACGCACGTAGGTATACGAGCCGCAAACGCTGGTCGAGTTTTGCAGCGCTTCAAACGTCATCACCGGAGCGTTGTCGCCAGTGAAGAAAACGACCTTCAGCGTGTTGCCTGCAACATAGGTCGCCATCCAGTCCGTTTCTTCGTTACCGCAGAGCGTGTTACGGCTTGAAATTCGCTGCGATGCCGGAATGTTGAGCCGGTACAGCCAACCCTGTCGTGCCGTATCCAGGGCTTCGTCAAATGCAGCACTGACCTCCTCGGGCTTCAGGCTGCGAACGGGCGAGATCAGGAAGTTCTTGAAGTTGATCGTGATCTTCGAGCCTGAAATCGTAATATCGCCCGTAACACTCGCCGCCGTATGGCTGGCCGCCCTCCAGTAGCCCTTCTCCGGCTGCTGCGCCGCGCCGTCGATCGCGCATGCGACTGCCAGGGCTACCGCCAAGGCACTCAGAAGCTTTCGCATTGTCCTCCCTCGACGAAAAAGCCGGGGTTCACCCCCGGCCTTTTCGCAATCCTCTGTCGCAAAGAATTACAGCTGATTCATGTTCTGCAGGAACTCGGCGTTGTTGCGCACTTTTTCCAGGCGACTGATCAGCAGTTCCATGGCTTCCACAGGGGACAGCGGATTCAGTACCTTGCGCAGAACCCAGATGCGCTGCAGATCTTCCTTGGGAATGAGCAGCTCTTCCTTACGGGTGCCGGAGCGCTGGATGTCGATGGCCGGGAACACACGCTTGTCCACAAGCTTGCGGTCCAGGATGATTTCCA
>DCFV01000101.1:6659-6820 GCA_002314435.1 Acidobacteriaceae bacterium UBA1795
AACCGCTTCGGCCGCTGCAGCGCATTCGAGTCCACACCGCCCGACAGCACCTTGCCCGAAGGAGGCACGATCGTGTTGTAGGCGCGCGCCAAACGCGTAATCGAGTCCAGCAGGATCACGACGTCGCGCTTGTGCTCCACCAGGCGCTTGGCCTTTTCGAT
>DCFV01000101.1:7173-18111 GCA_002314435.1 Acidobacteriaceae bacterium UBA1795
TGACTTCTTCCGGGCGCTCGTCAATGAGCAGCACGATCAGTACGACTTCAGGCTGGTTGGCAGTAATCGAGTTGGCGAGCGACTGCAGCAGCATCGTCTTGCCGGTCCGCGGAGGAGCGACAATCAGGCCGCGCTGACCTTTACCCACCGGCGTCAGCAGATCCATCACGCGGCCGCTCACGGCCTCGCGCGTCGTCTCCAGCTTGATGCGCTCCTGCGGATAAAGCGGCGTCAGGTTGTCGAAGAGGATCTTGTTGCGCGTCTCCTCGGGAGACTCGAAGTTGATGGCCTCGATCTTGACCAGCGCGAAGTACTTTTCCCCCTCGTGGGGCGGTCGCACGTTGCCGCTGATCGAGTCGCCGGTCTTCAGGTCGAACTTGCGGATCTGCGAGGGCGAAACATAGATGTCGTCGGGACCGGGCAGATAGTTGTAGTCAGGGGAGCGTAGAAAGCCGTAGCCGTCAGGCAGAATCTCGAGGACGCCGTCCGCGAAGATGTGGCCCTCTTTTTCGCTCTGCGCCTGAAGAATCTTGAAGATCAGGTCTTGCTTGCGAAGGCCGCTGGTACCAGGGATTTCGAGAGTACGCGCAATGCGGCTCAGTTCGGTAATGTTCTTCTCTTTGAGTTCAGCTATGGTCATGTTCACCTGCGAATAGGAGGGATAGAGTCGAGGGGGTCCGAGAGGGGAAAGTGCTCCAGGAAGAAACCAGGCAGGAAGCGTGCGCGGTCGGTGCGGTGGCGGATGGAGTTGCTTTCGAGGGAGAACCGCGATCGGCGCCTCGGAGGGAGCGTTCTAAAGCGAAGCACCCTGGGACCGATCGCAGGCTCAATTCGAGAGGGTCACCTCATTCAGGCAGCGCGGCGAGTCTCTACCGGCTGGTCTGCCGGCTTGGCGACGGGCGCCAGGGTGCCGGGGTTGGTGGTGTGGAAGCGAGCCAACACCTCGTTGGCCGTGTCCTGCAGCCGCGTGTTCGGCTTATGCAGCTTGCGAGTTGCCTTGCTGGCCAGCTGACAGAGCTGGTAGCGATTGGACACGTGAGAGAGTGCCCCAAAAACCAAATCAGAACGCATGATCAAAATTCTCCTTCAAAATTCCTGCCCGTCGGTACTACCTGGTACCGCTGGTGCAGTTGGCAGCTGAACAGATGCGGGCTGCCCCCACAACCCGATTCCTACATTTAGACGCGCTAAGCCCGAACCGAGTTCAAAAAAACTTTGACCCATTCATGGACGCGCTGGGAATCAGGCTTGTGCCGCTTCAGTTGAACAGATTGCGAATCAGAACCACGTGCAACTCTATTTCCCGAACCGGTCTGCGCACATACGCACACCAAATCCATCAATTGCAGGAGCTAAAGCTCATGTTGATGCCGGGATTGACAGAGAAGCGCGGTGACGCGCTGTGCAATCTATCCGTGTGGATGGCACTCATGAATGTATACCCACTCTGATTGCCGGTCAACAGTTTTTTCACGGGTTTCTCACCGTTTTTCCTCAGCCTTGATCTGTACCTCTTTATGCATAAAACAGTTTGAATCAATTACATAATCGAAAACTTCCTTTGGGGCCCTTGCGGCGCAAGATGTGTCAAATCCGTATCGTGAACCACGCGTACCACGTACAGCAACTCTGCCATGGCATAAAAATCCTGTTTTACGTTGTGAAAATTATCTACGCCTTTCTATTCAGATCATCCCCCGGCCAGGACAGAGCCGCGGCTCTCAGGCCCAGTAGCTCCGGTCCAGCGTCCTATATTGGATAGCTTCGGCCAGGTGAGCGACCGCCAAGTGTTCGGCACCTTCCAGGTCGGCGATGGTGCGCGCCACCTTCAGGATGCGGTCGTGCGCCCGGGCCGTGAGGCCCTGCTGCTGCATGGCCCTCTCCAGCAGTCGTTCGGCGTCCGGGCCCAGTTCGCAGTAGGTGCGAATCTGCCGCGTGGTCATCTGTGCATTGGAGTAGATCTTTTCCCCGGCCTTCCGGAAGCGCTCCCGCTGCCGCTCGCGCGCCGCCAACACTCGCCCGCGAATCTCAGCCGAGCCTTCTGCTGCAGCACCGCCGCGAAGCTCCTTGTATTGAACGGCCGGCACTTCGATATGAATATCGATGCGGTCCAGAAGCGGGCCGGAAATCTTGGCGATGTAGCGCTGAATCATTGGCGGTGTGCACATGCACTCGCGCGATTTGTCATTGAAGTAGCCGCAAGGGCAAGGGTTCATCGCTGCCGCCAGCATGAACCGTGCCGGAAAACTCAGAGACATCGACGCACGCGCGATCGTCACCGAGTGATCTTCGAGCGGCTGCCGCATCACTTCCAACACGTTGCGCGGAAACTCCGGCAGCTCGTCGAGAAACAGCAGTCCGTTGTGCGCCAGCGACACCTCGCCCGGCCGCGGCACAATGCCACCGCCGATCAGTCCCGCGTCAGATATTGTGTGGTGCGGCGAACGGAACGGCCGCTGCGTCACCAGCCCTGCTGCCGCGTCCAGCACGCCGGCCACTGAGTGGATCTTCGTCGTTTCCAGCGCCTCGTCGAAGGTGAGCGGTGCAAGGATCGACGGCAGCCGTTTGGCCAGCATCGTCTTGCCCGAGCCCGGAGGCCCGATCATCAGAATGTTATGGCTCCCCGCCGCAGATACCTCTAGCGCCCGCTTGGCCGTCTGCTGCCCGCGCACGTCCTTGAAGTCGATGGCAAAGTGCTGCAACTCGCCCAGCAACTCCTCGGTCGACACCCGATAGGACTCGCGCTGCAGGACGCCCATCACGGAGCTGTTCAACAACTGCACCACGTCCAGCAGCGACGTCACCGGGTAGACGCTCACACCTTCGACAACGGCAGCCTCGGCCGCATTCGCCGCTGGCAGCAGCAGGTTGGGAATCCCTTTCTCGCGCGCCAGAATCGCCATCGGCAGCACGCCGGGAACTGGACGTACGCTGCCATCCAGTCCCAGCTCGCCTACCATCAGAAAGCGGCTCACGTCGCTTACCTGCAACGCACCATACGCGCCAAGAATGCCGAGCGCGATTGGCAGGTCGAAGCCCGAGCCTTCCTTCTTCAGATCGGCAGGCGCCAGATTGATGGTGATATGCGTGGGTGGAATCAGGTAGCCGGAGTTCTTGATCGCCGCGCGTACGCGGTCGCGACTCTCGCGCACCGCTGCATCGGGCAGCCCTACCGTGTGAAAGTGATCTTGATCTGAAACGACGCCGCTGTAATCGACTTCCACGTCGATCAGGTTGGTATCGATACCGTAAACCGCTGCGCTGAGAGCTTTAAAGAGCATGAGTAAGTTAGTTCTGCGAGTGTACCATCCGTAGGCTTTGAAACGTTGTGAGGAGGACGCTGCCATTTCGCCTTTCTCATGTTACTTAAGAGCTACAATCGCATGGTGACGACCAGTCTCTTCGATCTGTACAAAATCGGCGTCGGTCCTTCTAGTTCACACACAATGGGGCCCATGCGCGCAGCGTGCCGCTTTGTGCGCGGTCTCGCTGAGCGCGGTCTGCTGGCCCGAGTCGTGCGCGTGCAAGCGGAACTCTACGGCTCCCTCGCGCTCACCGGCCAGGGCCATGCCACGGATCGCGCCGTGCTCCTCGGTCTCGCCGGCAACGAGCCGGCGACCGTTGACCCCGCAACGATGGACCAGACCATCGCCTCCATCCGGACGCAAATGCGCCTTCCTCTGAATGGCCAATCCGTCATCGCCTTCGACGAGACGCACGACCTGCTCTTTCATCGTGACCTCATGGCGCCGCCCGCTGCAGCGATGCATCATCCCAACGGCCTGCGTCTTACGGCCTTCGATGCTGCGAGCGCGCAGCTCGACCAGCGCACCTACTTTTCCGTTGGCGGCGGGTTCATCGTGGAAGATGGCGCCGAAGCTTCAGTGGAAAAGCGGTCCGAGGCCGTGCCATTTCCGTTTCACACTGCGGCCGATCTGCTGGCCACCGCGCAGGCCAACGAGCTTTCGATTAGCCAGCTCATGCTCGAGAACGAGTGCGCCCTCGTGCCGCACGACGCCGAGCGTGCGCCGGTCAAGATCGTGCTTGATGGCATCGACCGCATCTGGCAGGCCATGTGCGACTGTGTGGCGCGCGGCATCGCCACGGAAGGCATCCTGCCCGGCGGCCTCAACGTGCGCCGACGCGCGCATCGGCTCGCCGAGCGCCTGCATGCCCGCGAGGTGGACGGCCTGCGCGCTGACCCGCTCGCACCGCTCGACTGGCTTACCGTCTACGCGATGGCCGTCAACGAGGAGAACGCCGCCGGTGGCCGCGTCGTCACCGCGCCCACCAACGGAGCGGCTGGTGTGGTGCCCGCTGTCGCGCACTACTACGAGCGGTTTATCCCCAACTCGGACCACGAAGGCATCGTTCGCTTCTTCCTCACCTCCGCCGCCATCGGCATCCTCTACAAGGAGAACGCCTCCATCAGCGGCGCCGAAGTCGGCTGCCAGGGTGAAGTCGGCGTGGCTTGCTCCATGGCGGCCGGCGGCCTTACCGCTGCGCTCGGCGGCACAAATGGCCAGGTGGAGCACGCTGCCGAAATTGCCATGGAGCACAACCTCGGCATGACCTGCGACCCCATCGGCGGCCTTGTGCAAATCCCCTGCATCGAGCGCAACGCCATGGGCGCAGCCAAGGCCTTGCATGCCTCGCGCATCGCGCTCAGCGAGTCAGAGGAGCACAAAGTCTCTCTTGACCAGGTCATCCGCACCATGTATCTCACCGGCCTCGACATGCAGTCGCGCTACAAGGAGACAAGCCTCGCCGGTCTTGCGCTCAACGTTATCGAGTGCTGAGCAGGCTTCGCCGCATGCGCACAAGCTCGGTAGTTGCTCGCCAAGATAGGATTGCAGCATGCAGATGCCGGACAGCAATCCGATTCTGACTTCATCGAGTGACGATTCGCAGCCAGTGGCTGTCCGCCCATTGGCCATTGCGCCCGCCTGGCACACCGTTGCATTGACCCTCGGGATCCTTGCCATCTCGTTCGGCGGCAGCGCACGGTTTGTACCCGGCTTGGTGCATCGCCCCCAGAACCATCTCGTTACGTACGGCACTACAGCCCTGATGGAACTGTTGATGCTCGGCTGGGTTGCGCTTGGGCTCTGGCTGCGTCGCGTACCATTCCGATCGCTCTTCGGCATCATCGAGCGCGGAGTGCGGGGTTTCGTGGTGGATCTGGGAGTAGCGGTCCTCTTCTGGTTCGGCTCCATGATCGTGCTGGCGTCCATTGGCCTCGCATGGAATGCCGTGGAGTTCGCGGTCGCGCATAAAGGCGCATCGTCCAGCCCAAGCCAGAGGATGCAGCCGACCGAACAGCAGAAGCGGACTCTGGAAACACTCGAACGCCTGGCGCCCGCCAACGGCATGGAGATCGCCGGTTGGATTGCGCTCTGCTTGCTGGTGGGCCCTGTCGAGGAAGCGATCTTCCGCGGCTATCTGCAACGGCAGTTCACCGCATGGTCACGCGGCCGCATCGTTGTTGGCGTTGCCGCATCCGCACTGATGTTCGGCGCAGCACACGGCTACGAAGGTGCACGCAGCATGGTGCTGCTTGCTGTCTTCGGCGCGCTGTTCAGCGTGCTTGCTCTCGTGCGCCGCGGCCTGCGCCCTGGCATTCTTGCGCACAGTGGACACGATTTGTTTGTGGGCTTGCTGCTCGCTTTCGTGCGTACGCATCATCTCGTTTGAGAAAGCTGCACGCAGCGCGTCAAGCACGCGGAAGAATTGTTGCCACTTTTTCCACTCTTCCGTCGTTTTTTTCTTGACACCGTGTTTGCATAAATCTATACATTCCTCAACTGCAATTCGCATTGCAGTTTCGATGCAACCCATCGAAAAGGGAGAATAGGCAAATGGCAACCAAGAAAGCAGCCAAGAAGGCACCCGCGAAGAAGGCCGCGAAGAAAGCCGCGAAGAAGAAGTAACGGGCGAACCAACCAAAAGGCAGCACTAAGGGGGACGCTTCCAGCGTCCCCCTTAGTGCGTTAGGGCACGCGATAGACTGGTAAGCGAAAGGTGCATGGTTACAGGCGATGACGCGTAGACGCTGGATTGCCGAACACTGGGACGAGGCCACTGCCACACTCACCGGCGCGCAGGCTGAACATCTGGCGCGCGTGCTGCGTGCCGAGGTTGGCATGGAAGCCGACGTGGTTGCTGGCGGTCATGTTTTTCACGCAAGAGTAGCTGCGGTCGCCGGCGACGCGCAGGTGAGCGAGGTGCGCTTCAACCTGTTGTCTGAGCTTGAAGCCGAGCCCGCACTCGCCATTACGCTGGTAATGTCGATTTACAAATTCGATCGCATGGAGTGGGCGATCGAGAAAGCCACTGAGCTTGGTGTTGCCGGTGTTGTGCCCGTGGTAGCGCGCCGCAGTGAGAAGCATCTGGCGCAGGCTGCTCTCAAGCGTGCCGAGCGCTGGCGGCGCATCGCGCATGAGGCTGCGCAGCAGTCGCGCCGCGCCGATGTGCCGCTCATCCACGATCCGGTGTTGCTCCAGTCGTTCGTCAAAGCCGCGTCTGTAGCAACGCGCATGGTGCTTGCCGAGCAGGAGCGTTCCACCACGCTCCGGTCCGCGCTTGAGGAGGCCGTGGCCGCAGCGGGCACTGAGATGCCCGCGCTCGAGATCGCCGTTGGCCCGGAAGGTGGATGGGCTACGGAAGAAGAAGCGCTCTTCGACGCGAATGGCTGGCGTGCCGTATCGCTTGGACCGCGCATCCTGCGCGCAGAGACCGCCGCGATTGCCGCGCTCTCTGTTGCCGCATCGTTTTTGGAGTGAGTCCCGGCTAAAGTGAAACCCCGCGCTTCCATGGGATGAAATCATTCTGCCTGAAAACTTCAGCCCTGGTCTCGCACTTGCCGCTTGCTACCTCGATGCAGAGATCGAGCAGCTTCTCCGCGCAGGCGGCAATCGTCGTAGCGCCGGTTACTATGCCGCCCGCGTCGAAGTCGATGATGTCGCCCATACGCTCGGCCAGGGTCGAGTTCGTTGATACCTTGATCACCGGCGCCACCGGGTTGCCGGTCGGTGTACCCAGGCCCGTGGTAAACAGAACCAGGTTGGCGCCTGCGCCCGCCTGAGCCGTAACGCACTCCACGTCGTTGCCCGGCGTACACAGCAGGCTAAGCCCCGGCGTCTTCGCGTACTCGGGAAAATCCAGTACGTCGCGCACCGGTGCAACTCCGCCCTTTCTTGCCGCGCCTGCAGACTTGATCGCATCCGTGATCAGCCCGTCCTCGATGTTGCCTGGCGAGGGGTTCATTTCAAAGCCTGAATGTACTGCTCGTGCGCGAGCCGAGTAAGCATGCATCAGGTCGTAGAAGCGTTGCGCCAGTGCGTCGCTTGCGCAGCGATTGATCATCTCCTGCTCTACGCCGTGCAATTCGGGGAACTCGCTCAGCAGAGTCTTGCCGCCCAACTCGCCCAGTAAGTCTGAGAGATAACCCAGCGCAGGGTTCGCCGAGATGCCGCTGAACCCGTCCGAGCCACCACATTTCAGCCCCACTGTCAGCGCGGAGAGCGGCGCAGGTGCGCGTTTGGCCTGGTTGGCCTCTGCCAGCGCGGCAAATGTCTCGTCCAGCGCCCGCGTCATGAGAGCCTTTTCGCGCCCTGCCTTTTGCTGATCGAAGACCAGCACCGGCTTGCGCATCTGCGGGTCGCGTGCGCGCAACTCGTCCATCAGCATCGCAGCCTGCGCGTGCTGGCATCCCAGGCTCAGCACCGTCGCGCCGGCAACGTTGGGGTGATGGATGTAGCCGGCCAGCAGTCCGCAGAGAGCCTGTGCATCCTGCCGCGTGCCTCCACAGCCGCCCTCATGGGTCAGAAAGCGAATGCCGTCCACGTTGGGGAACACACGCCCCGCGCGCGCCTGCGCAGGTTTGGCTGTGTTGCCGGTGTGGCCCTTCGTCAGTTGCTCCACCAGCGAGCGCACGTGGTCGCGATAGCTGTTGCCCGCGATACCGTAGCCCAGTTCTTCTTCCAGAGCCTCGCGCATCCGCTCGACGTTGCGGTTCTCACAGAACACAAGCGGCAGCACCAGCCAGTAGTTGCGTGTGCCCACCTGCCCGTCGGTGCGGTGATAGCCAAGGAATGTGCGCTCCGTCCACGCTGCCGGATCTGGAAGGGCAAATGAAACAGGGTGCCGCGTCGCTGTGTACTCTTCGGCGCGGTGCCTCACGTTGCGCGTGGTCAGCAGCCCGCCTCGGGGAATTGCCGCCATCGCCTCGCCAACCACCATGCCGTACATCCGCACCAGGTCACCCGGCGCCAGGTCGACGAGCGCCAACTTGTGCTTTGCCGGGATGGCCTCGACGACAGGACAGCTCTGCGCGCCGAAGCGAACAACGCTCCCCGCGGCGAGCGGCGCCAGCGCCACCAAAACGTTATCGCGTGCATCCAGTTGAAGAATTGATTCCGACATTGAACTTCCTCCGCGGTCAACAGCCCAGCATACAGCCTTTCGTTCCCATACCGGCCGCACAGCCACTCGACTATCATGCTCACATGTGCGGTCATCCGCACGACGGAGTCGTGGGAATGAAAGCTCTTGTATTTGCAGAGCCGGGCAGAGCCTCGGTGCAAACGGTTGATGGGCCGCCCGCCACCGGGCCGGACGAGATTCTGTTGCAGGTCCGGCGGGTGGGCCTCTGCGGCAGTGACCTCAACTCCTATCGCGGCCGCAATCCACTGGTCAGCTTCCCGCGCATTCCCGGCCACGAGATCGCGGCCACCGTCGCCGCTCTCAACCCGCGCCACCCCGAGTGGCATACGGGTACGCCCGTCACGCTCTCGCCCTACACTCATTGCGGAAGCTGCGCCGCCTGCCTGCGAGACCGGCCGAACTCTTGCCAGAACAATCAGACGCTGGGCGTGCAGCGCGATGGTGCGCTTACCGAGTTTATCGCCGTGCCGGCTTCTCGGCTCTTCCGTGCCAACCTTTCGCTCACGGAGCTCTGCCTCGTCGAGCCCCTGACCGTCGGCTTCCATGCCGCGGCGCGCGGCCGCGTGACCTCGGGAGACACAGTTGCCGTCTTTGGCTGCGGCGGCGTTGGGTTGGGGGCTGTCGCTGGCAGTGCCTTTCGCGAAGCCACGGTTATAGCCATCGACGTTGACGATGCCAAGCTTGCCACTGCGCGCAAGGCTGGCGCTGTGCACATGATCAATACGGCGCGCGCCAGTCTGCACACGCAGCTTGCCGAGTACACCAGTGGCCGTGGGCCCGACGTCATGATCGAAGCCATTGGCCTGCCACAGACTTTTCGTGCCGCTGTCGAAGAAGTGGCATTCACCGGCCGCGTGGTCTACATCGGTTACGCCAAGGAACAGGTGGCCTACGAGACACGCCTTTTCGTGCAGAAGGAGCTCGATATCCTCGGCTCACGCAATGCGCTGCCGGAGGACTTCCGCGACGTGATCCGCATGCTCGAGGAGCACCGCTTTCCAGCAGCCGAAGCCGTCACGCACACCGTGCCGCTGGAGGAAGCGCCCGCGATTCTTGAAGCATGGAGCCAGGAGCCCGCACGCTTCGGAAAGATTGTGGTTGAGGTCAGCTAGGTTCTGCGCACATTAGAGATGTGCGACGCGCAGCAGCAACCCGGCGAGCACGCCGCCTGCCAGCGGCCCTGCCACTGGGATCGCAGCATAGCTCCAGTTCGAACTGCCCTTGCCGGGAATCGGCAGCAGGAAGTGCGTGAGCCGCGGCCCGAGATCGCGCGCAGGATTGATCGCATAGCCCGTGGTGCCGCCGAGCGAAAGGCCGATGCCCCACACCAGCGACGCCACCAGCCATTGCCCCACGCCACCAGCCGGACCCGTAACTGAAACACCGTGCGAGCCAATCGCATTGGCCACCACGATCAGCACCATCGTCCCAATCACCTCGCTCAGGAAGTTTGATGGCAGGCTGCGCACGGCTGGCGCAGTACAGAAAATTCCCAGTTTTGCTGCCGGGTCGGGCGTGAGCTTCCAGTGCGGCCCGTAGTGCAGCACCACTAGGGTGGCTCCCGCCATCGCTCCCAGCATCTGTGCTGACCAGTAGTTCAGCAACTGCGAGTAGTCGCCGCTGATCACCGCGCTGGCCAGCGAGATCGCCGGGTTCAGATGCGCGCCCGTACTGCCAAAGGCCTGCGCCACCAACACGCCGCACAATACGCCCAGCGCCCAGCCGGTCGTGACCACTATCCAGCCCGAATCGGCCGCGTATGACTTGCGCAGCGTTACGCCGGCACAGACGCCGCCGCCCAGCAGGATTAACACCATTGTGCCCAGAAACTCTCCGAACCAGACCGAATGCATGCAGGTTTCCTTTGCGATGGCGTGGAGGGAACTGCACGCGCAGCGCGGAATCAGTCAATTTATGGAACCCAAGCATTCTGCCTTGCCGGACCTGCCTTCGCCAAGTTCCTTCGCTAGATGGCGTTGGCTTCGCAGTGTTCCAGCACGACAGATACGCCTTGACGCACGGTTGCCTGGATTTCGGCGATCGTATCAGTGCGGCGCATCAACGCAAGAATATCCTCACGCGGTGCGGCGGCATCCACCACGGCACGCAGGCGGATATTGGAGGCGGCGCAGCCTTCACCAGCGAAGTCGCCTGCTACTTCCACCTGCACTCGAGCCACGTCGATGCCACGTTTACGCGCCTCGCGGTAGAGATCGTTGCAGTAGCAGGTGGCAAGGGCAAGAAACAGCAATTCGCCCCCGTTCACGCTCGAGCCAACCCCGTCCACCCTTGGCGCAATGGCCAGAGCGTGTTCCTGACCATTTGTCGCAACAGTTGCGGCATGGTGTCTGCGCCAGTTCTCAACATGTGCGGTGATCTGCATGGCCGGATCCTCCGAGAGTGAAGCCTACTTTGCGCCGGGCGTCGCATTGGCGTACGTCTGCCAGTGCGTCAGCAGCTCATTCACCACCGTGTGGCCGACCGTGTAGGCCG
>DCFV01000016.1:0-6032 GCA_002314435.1 Acidobacteriaceae bacterium UBA1795
TGCTCGAACATTCCGGGCAGAGGCTTGCGGCAGTGGCAGGTGCCCTTGTCGTGAGGGCAGAAGTAGAATGCGTCCACATGCGCGCCGTGCGTTGCAAGTTCCTGCTGCAGCCGCGCGTGAATCGATTCCACGTCTGTTGCTGAATAATGACCAAGCGCCACGCCGCGCTGGTTCGATACCACCACCACGCGCATCCCCGCGCGATTCAGTTGCGCAATGGCTTCCGGGACGCCGGGGAGCAGGTGCAACTCTTCCCAGCAGGTCACATAGCGGCCTTCGGGCATCTTCTCGTTCACCACGCCGTCGCGGTCCAGGAAAAAGGTAACCAGAGTGCCAGCAAAAGCACTGCCTGTTGGCTTGTTCACCCCGCTATGATAGCAACAACCCAGCGCAAGGCCGCTCGCAGCATCCATAGCCGGCAGGCGCATGGGGAGAGAGGGCGCGTTGATCGGACAACTGCATCGGGTCGTCAACGATATTGAGCACGCGTGGAGCTGCAAGCGGCTGCTCGTGGTGGGCGACGTGATGCTCGACAAGTACATCTGGGGCGAGGTGGGCCGTATTTCGCCGGAAGCGCCTGTGCCCGTGGTGCGCGGCGTGCGGCAGGAGGCCAAGCCCGGTGGCGCGGCCAACGTGGCCATGAACCTGTCTCGGCTCGGCGCAAAGGCCTCCGTCGTTGGCATTACCGGCGGCGACGAGAGCGAAGCCCTGCTCTTCGCCAGCCTGAAAGCCAGCGGGATTGAGCCGCATTTTGTCACGTCTAATGAATTTCCTACCATCACCAAGGCGCGCATCCTGAGCGGCAGCCAGCAGATGCTGCGTCTGGATTTTGAAAAGCTTGGGTCGATTGAGCAAGCGGCCCTCGATAAGCTGCTGGAGACCGCGCTTGCACTATTGCCCGAAACCGACGCCCTGGTGCTCTCCGACTATGCCAAAGGAGCGGTCACACCGGCCCTGTGCCGTGCGCTCATCGCAGCCGCGCGCCAACGGAATATTCCGGTACTGGTCGACCCCAAGGGCCGGGACTACGCGCACTATCGCGGCGCAACCACCATCTGCCCCAACCTGGGTGAACTGGCCCTGGCTTTGCGGCTCGACACCAGCGACCTGGACGCGCTTCTGGCCGCGGCCGAGCAGACGGTGAAGGACCTCGACATCGAGTTCCTTACCGCCACGCTCAGCGAGAAGGGCATTGCGCTTGTCCGCCCCGGCAACCGCTACGTAGCGCCTGCGCAGGCGCGGCAGGTGTTCGACGTCTCCGGCGCCGGCGACACGGTGATCGCTGTGCTCGCACTGAGCCTTGCCTCAGGCCTGCAGCCGGAGACCGCAGTGCAACTTGCGAATATTGCCGCCGGCATCGTGGTCGGCAAGGTGGGCACCGTGCCGGTTGAAAAGCACGAGCTGCTCGCCGCGCTCAGCCCGCAGATTGCTTTGCATGCAGAGGACAAGGTGCTGACCCGCGGCGAACTGGCCCGGCGAGTGGCTTCGTGGAAGGCAAACGGCGAGCGCGTAGTCTTTGCCAATGGCTGCTTCGACCTGCTGCACATTGGCCACATTACGCTTCTGGAGCAGGCGCGCCGTGTGGGTGACCGGCTCATCGTCGCCATCAACTCCGACGCCTCAGTGAACTGCCTCAAGGGTCCGACGCGGCCCATCGTGAGCCAGGCCGAACGCGCTCGCGTGTTGGCCGCTTTAGCTTCTGTTGATGCCGTCATCATTTTCGACGAGCCAACGCCGCTCGAGGTCATCGTAGCTGTGCGCCCGGACGTGATCGTCAAGGGAGGCGACTACGAGGCCGACTCCGTTGTCGGTGCGGCCGAGGTCCGGTCATGGGGCGGGGAAGTGACGATTGTGCCGCTGGTTGAGGGCTACTCCACTACGAGGCTCATCGAGAAAGGCGCCGGGCGCTGATCCGCTATCGGCCGCTAGCGCTGCCCGGCTACAATACGGGGATGGAGTTTTTCCGCCACGCCGGCCAGAAGGTCGCTGATGCGCCCAAGGTGGACCGTCCCGTATGACGCGATTTTTCCGCTTGATGCGCTACGGGCTTCCCTACATCATTCAGTGGGTACCCGGCGTGTTTCTGCTGGCGCTTGTGGGAGCGCTGGACACGTTTCGCGTGCTGCTCCTGCAGCCGATCTTTGATCAGGTTCTGCGCCCAGATGCGCCGGAAGGCCCCATCATTCTGGGCCTGCGCCAGAGCAGCTGGCACTTTGATCTCCGCGCCCTGATCCCGCCGGCTTTTCATATTCACAATGCGTGGAATGTCGTTGCATTTGCACTCGTTATCGCGACGCTCGGGAAGGGCATCTGCGACTACGTCGGCACATATCTGGTGAATTACGCAGGGTTTGGCACGATCACCGACCTGCGGAATCACCTGTACGAAACCACGCTGCGCCGCTCGTCGAGCTTCTTCCATCGGCACGCGACGGGCACGATTCTTTCAACGCTTATCAACGATGTGGATCGCGTGCAGAACGCGATGAGCTCGGTGATCGGTGAGTTCCTGCAGCAATTCTTCACCTTTCTCGTTGGCATTGTCTTCGTCATCCGGCTCGGCGGGCATCTGAGCTGGGCGCTGGTCCTTTTCATCCCGGTCGTTATCACCTCCGCTCGCAAGATTGGCAGCGAGGTGCGCACCCGCACGCGCAGCGGGCAGGACAAGCTGGCTGAGATCCAGAACATTCTGCACGAGACGGTCACGGGCAACCGCATTGTGAAGGCCTTCAACACGGAGTTGTGGGAGGTCCTGCGCTTTCAGAAGGCGGCCAAGCGGCTGTTTCGTGCCAACCTTCGCAGCGTGCGCATACAGTCCATCAGTTCGCCGCTCATGGACACGATCGGCGCGATTGCCATAGCGCTGTTTCTCTTTATCGGTCGCAACGAGATTCAACACGGCCGCATGACGATGGGCCTGTTTGGCGCGTTTATCATCCTGCTCTTCAAGCTCTACGATCCAGTGCGCAAGTTCGCGTACTTTTACAACGCCTTCCAGCAGGCCATGGGCGCGTCGGCCTCGATCTTCACCTTCTTTGACACCGAGGACGATGTGAAGGAGCGGCCGCACGCGATGGCCTTGAAGGGATTCAAGAAGTCGATCCGGTTTGAGAACGTCGGCTTTAGCTATCCCACGGATGAAGGCGATGCGCAGATTCTGTTCAATGTGAACCTCGATGTCCATGCCGGCGAAGTGCTGGCGCTGGTGGGCCCCAGCGGCGCGGGCAAATCGACACTTGTCAACCTGATTCCGCGCTTCTTTGATGTGACGTCTGGCCGGATTTTGCTCGACGGCAACGATGTGCGTTACCTGACGCTCAGCTCGCTGCGCAAGCAGATTGCGCAAGTCACGCAGGAGACCATCCTGTTCAACGACACGGTGCGCAACAACATTGCCTACGGCCAGCCCGACATGAAACACGCGCTCGTGGAGCAGGCGGCGCGCAACGCGCTGGCTCACGACTTCATCATGCGCATGCCGCAGGGTTACGAGACGGTGATTGGCGAGAAGGGCTTCCGCCTCTCCGGTGGCGAGCGGCAGCGCATCGCCATCGCGCGGGCGATCCTGAAGAATGCACCGATTTTGATCCTCGACGAAGCCACCTCCGCGCTCGATGCCGAGAGTGAATCGCTGGTGCAAACGGCACTGGCCAACCTGATGCAGAACCGTACGGTGGTCGTGATTGCGCACAGACTGGGCACGATCCGCCGCGCCAACCGTATCGCCGTCCTTGAAGACGGACGCATCACGGCCATTGCGCCGCACGAGGAACTGCTCAACACATCGTCCACGTATCAACGGCTTTATCAACTGCAGTTCATTGACGCGCTCGAAGCCGGTGCCGCGCCGGATACGCTGGCGGTCTCCAGCAAGACGGGGGAATAGCACGCATGCCCATCTACTCTATGACCGGTTTTGCCCGCACCCAGGTGCGCGTGCACGATCAACTCATCTACACGCTCAGCCTGAAGAGCGTGAATCATCGATTCCTCGACATTCAACTACGCCTGCCTTCGGGCCTGGACGCGCTGGAGATGGAGCTGCGACGCGCACTGAAGGAGAACCTGGTGCGCGGCCACGTGGAGGTCGCGCTCTCAGTGGAGCGCCCTGCACAGCAGAAGGCTGGTTACAACCGCGAACTTGTCGCCGGCTATATCGAGGCGTTTCACACCGCGCGCGAGGAATTCGCCCTGACAGGTGAGCCAGACCTGAACACGATTCTGCGCATGCCCGCCGCACTGCAGAGCGAGAACCGTTCGAATAGCGACGAGGACTCTGCCGCGTTGACCGCCAGTGTGACGGAACAGATTGGTCCGCTGCTGAACGAACTCAACATCATGCGTGCTCGCGAGGGCAACGCGCTTAGCGCGATTCTGAGTGGCTCACTGGACAAGCTGGCCGAAGCCACCGAAGGCGTGGCCGCGCTGCGCCCTGAGGTGGAGCAGCGCTACCAGGAGCGGCTGATGCAGCGGCTCACCGCTGCTGTGGGCAACGAGTTCAACCGCCAGCGGCTGCTCGAGGAAGTGGCGGTGTTGGTGGACCGCAGCGACATCGCCGAGGAACTGGCGCGCATGACCACGCACATCTCCCACTTCCGAGAGTTGCTGGCCGCGGGCGGCGAAGTGGGCAAGAAGCTCGACTTTCTGCTGCAGGAGATGAATCGCGAGGCCAACACGCTTTTGTCGAAGACCGGGGGCGTGGGCGGCAAGGGCACGCGTATTACTGAGTTGGGGCTGGCCATGAAGGCCGAGATCGAAAAGGCGCGCGAGCAGATTCAGAACGTGGAATAACAGTTGCACGACGCATCCTGATCGACGAAAGGGACTACTGGAAAGTGGCAGGAATTTTATTCATCATCTCGGCGCCGTCTGGCTCCGGCAAAAGCACGCTGGTGGGTGAGCTGCGGAAGCAGGTCACGGGGATCGACTTCTCCATCTCGTGGACCACGCGCCATCCGCGCGGCTCTGAGGAGAACGGCCGTGAATACCACTTCACTACGCGCGAGGAATTTGAGCGTATGCGCGACGCCGGCGAGTTCCTGGAGCACGCCGAGGTCTTCGGCAACTACTATGGCACCGCCCGCAGTTCGCTGGACGAAGCACGCCGCCAGGGCCACGACCTGCTGCTCGACATCGATGTGCAGGGGGCGGCACAGGTGCGCAAGTCCATGCCTGAGGCCGTGGGTCTGTTTGTGCTGCCGCCTACGCCAAAGGTGCTGCGCACCCGCCTGCGCAACCGCAGCCGCGCCGAGGGGGTGGTGAACGAGTCCGAGCTCTACCGTCGCCTGAGCGAGGCCAGCAAGGAAATTGAGAATTACCGCGATTACAGCTATATTTTGGTCAACGACATTCTGGACAGAACGGTGGCGCAGTTGGAGGCCATCGTGCTTGCGGAGCGTTTCTACCGCAACGGCGAACCCATTGCGGTGCGTTCGAGCAGGGTGTTGGAGGTCGCCGCGGCCTGCCGTTTAGAGAACTCGCGGGAGCGGCTCAAACCCGTGCTGGAGGCCTTCGGCATCGAAGGGAACTCCAGCCAACAACAACTTCCCTTTGGAGATGATCCCGATGACGATTGAAACTCAGTTCGATTCGAATTATCGCAAGGTCCTTGTAGCGGCACGACGTGCGCGTCAGTTGCAGAGTGGATCCGCGGCGCTTGTTCCCAGCCACTCCACCAAGGCCTGCCGCATTGCGCAGGACGAGATCGAAGCAGGCAAGATTTCCTACGTAAAGAAGGATGTACCCGTTGTGAAGCCGCTGGTGGAAGACCGCGGCACACCAATTCTCTCGTAGTTTTTCTGCTCTCCCACCTTTTCGTGGATCGCACGCGCTTCCGCGGTGCGATCCACACGCTTCTCCGACTACAATTTGACTATGCGAGTGACGGTTGGCGTCTCCGGCGGCATTGCAGCCTACAAAGCAGCGGAACTGGTGCGTGCTCTTGAACGGCAGGCGCTGGAGGTCCACGTTGTGATGACGGAGGCGGCCACGCGCTTTGTGCAGCCGCTCACCTTCGCGGCCCTTACCGGGCA
>DCFV01000016.1:6411-16311 GCA_002314435.1 Acidobacteriaceae bacterium UBA1795
CCCGCCACGGCCAACATTCTGGCCAAGTTTGCCCACGGCATTGCCGACGATTTTCTGACCACGATGTACCTGGCCACGCAGGCGCCGGTGCTGGTGGCCCCGGCGATGAACGTGAACATGTGGAACCATCCGGCAACGCAGGCCAATCTTGAGATTCTGCGCCTGCGCGGCGTGCGCGTGATCGAACCGGGCACGGGCGACCTGGCCTGCGGCACGGTGGGCGCGGGCCGCATGGCTGAGCCGGAAGCCATCGCAGATTATGTGCTGGGCGCGCTCGGCCGCCGCCACGATCTGGCCGGTGAGATCGTGCTGGTGACCGCGGGAGGCACACGCGAGGCACTCGATCCGGTGCGTTTTCTTGGCAATCGTTCGAGCGGCAAGATGGGCTATGCGCTGGCCGAGGCCGCGCAGAGTCGCGGCGCGAAGGTGATCCTGATTAGCGGCCCCTCGGCGCTGCATCCGCCGGCGCACTGCGAGTTAATTAAGGTGACGACGGCCGACCAGATGCGCGACGCCGTGCTTGAGCGCATGGGCGAAACAACACTGGTGATCAAGGCAGCGGCCGTGGCGGACTACCGGCCGGTGAATGTCTCGGACCACAAGCTCAAACGCACCGGGCCGCTCACGCTGGAGCTGGCGCCGACAGAGGACATTCTGGCTGAGGTGGTGCGCCGCCGCAAGCCGGGGCAGCTGATTGTGGGCTTTGCCGCGGAGACTGAGAATCGCATGGAAAACGGCCGCGCCAAGCTGCTGCGTAAGGGCGCGGATGCGATTGTAGTCAACGATGTACTGAGTGAGGGCGTGGGGTTTGACGCGGACAACAATGCCGCCACATTCCTGACCACTTCGACCGCCATTGAGCTTGAAGAGATGCCCAAGCGCAAGCTGGCAGACCGCATCCTGGACGAGATTCTTGCGCTGCGCCGTCCGCGGGCGCTGGTGGTGGAAACCGACTTGCACATGGACACGCGGACGCCCCAGGAGCGGGTATTGCAGCAGTCCGAGACGGTGGTGCCGCCCCGCCGCCCGCTGATTGTGGAGTAGCCCGCAGTGCCGCCCATGCTCGATCCCGCCACACAACAGGCCCTTGCTGCCCGGTTGCGCTTCTATCGCGAACTGGGACTGACCGAGTTGTATCGGCGGCCGGTGGATCCTTCACAAATTCCAAGTTTGTCCGCGCCGGTTTTGGAAGAGCCGGTGACTGCGGCTGAGTCCGCGGAGGAACTGGTTACGCCGACCGCGGCCGAGCCGACACATCTTCCCGAGGAGACGCCGATTCCGCCCCGCAAGCCCTTTCCCGTCCCGCCCGAGGTGGGCGGTATTGTTCCGCCGGCCGAGCGCATTTCTGCTCTGCGCGCTATTCAGGAAGACATTGGCGACTGCACCCGCTGCGCACTGCACACGGGCCGAAACAAGATTGTGTTTGCCGACGGCAGCCCGACTGCGCGCCTGATGTTTGTGGGCGAGGGGCCGGGCGCCGACGAGGATGCGCAGGGGTTGCCGTTTGTGGGACGCGCCGGGCAACTGCTGAACAACATGATTACGGCCATGGGCCTGAAGCGCGAAGAGGTCTACATCGCCAACGTGGTCAAGTGCCGTCCGCCGGGCAACCGCACGCCAGAGCCGGAAGAGGCGCACACTTGCTCGCCGTTCCTTTTCCGGCAGATCGACGTGGTGCGGCCGGAAGTGCTGGTGGCGCTGGGAGCGACGGCTGCGACTTATCTGCTGGGGCAGAAGCAGCCGCTGGCAGGGCTGCGCGGACGTGTGCACTCGGTGCGCGGAACGCGGCTGATCGTGACTTATCACCCAGCGTACCTGCTGCGCGACCCGCGGCAGAAGAAAGAAGCCTGGGCCGACCTGCAGATTGCAATGAAGGAGCTGGGGCTCAAGCCGCCGAGCAAGGGCTAGGACTGCACACCGCACCGCTCGCCGGCTTCATGGATTTTGCACAATCTGCAGCATTGCGGGCTGGCAGTGATTACGCTGTCAGCGCGTACCGCTCCTGAAGCACGCACATGCTCACGAGCAACATCAGTATCTGGTCGTTTGCCGTTCTCGAACCTGCATCCATTCCGGGCAACTCGTCGAGCAGCGCTACAACACTCTTCTGGTCGAAGAAGGGCAGGCTCTTCAGCACTGGTCCCCGCAGCATGTCCTGCACATAGGTGTTGAAGGTGTCGTCGGGGTTCAGCGTGGCGGGCGGGCTGAGGAACGGGTGCTTCTGGCGCTTGTACACGGTATCGGTGATTACGTCCTTGACGGCCTGGCGCAGTACAAATTTCTCTGTCATGCCACGCACCTTCTGGTTCACCGGCTGCCGCACAATGGTCTCGACGACCTTGTGATCGAGAAAAGGCACGCGCCCTTCGATCGAGTGCGCCATCTCCATTCTGTCGCCGAGCATTGTGAGGATGTAGCTGGCCATCGCGGTCTTCGACCACAGATATAACGACTGGTTCAGCTCATCGCGCCCGTTCAGCTGGCGGCGGACGTCCACTTCGTCCAATATGCCGTAGCTACCTTCAGTGGCCCCATACTTTGACTGGAATTCCTTCGCCAGCAATGGCCGCATCTTTACCTGGCGGCTTGAGAAGGTTTCGATCCAGCTTGGGGCATAGCCAAGAATTCGCTTCACCTGTTCCATCGATCCGATTTCGCCATCGGGCAGCAGCAGTCCCCGCGAAACCGAATTGTGCTGGTCCAGCCACTTGAGCAACTCCTCGATCGCCGCCTCGTCCTGGCCCTCGCGGTTGTAGAGCAACATGTCTCGCCGGAAGTGCGGATAGCCACCCAGAATCTCGTCGGACCCTTCGCCGGTGATCACTACCTTGTAGCCCGCGTCGCGCACGGCACGGCTCAGCATGTACTTCGCCACGCCGTGAGCGTTGACGCACAGGGTTTCTGCCTGCGCAATTGCGTCCGAGAAGTTGTCGGCCAGATCGCGCTGTCTGATCGGAATGGGATGGAACTCTGCCCCGGCCAATGCAGCCATCTCTTTGGCGATCGGTCCTTCGTCATAGGCCGCCTGCTCAAAGGTGAGCGTGAAGGCCTTCACCGGCTCGGGATGGTGCAGAGCCGCCAGCCCGAGCACAGCGCATGAGTCGAGCCCTCCGCTCAGATAGACCCCCACTGGCACATCCGCCCGCAGCCTGATCTTGACTGCCTCTTCCAGCGCTGCGCGGAACTCTTCGGCATATTCCTCGTCCGGCTGCTTGGGCTGGTTATTCTCTTTGAGCGGGTAGTCGAAGTCCCAGTATTGGTTCACCTGGACGTGCTTATCTGTCGCAACAAGAAAATACCCGGGCGGAACCTGGAAAACGCCGTCGTAGAGCGTCCGTCCCATGTGGCCCGCCATTGAGACGGAGTTGTAGACGCCCATTTCATCCCAGCGCGCAGGAACGCCTGCGGCCCAGAGTGCTTTCGCTTCAGAGGCGAGAAAGAGTTTGTCCTCATGCCACGCATAGAAGAGCGGCTTGATGCCGAACCGGTCGCGCGCCGCCACCAACTGCCGTCGCGTCTGGTCCCAGAGGACGAATGCGAATTCGCCGCGCAGGTGATGTAGACACTGGGTTCCGTAGTCCTCGTACAGATGGAGCGCAATCTCGCTGTCGGAGCGCGTCCGCAATCGGTGCCCACGCCCTTCTAGCTCCTTTTGGATTGCTTCGAACCCGTAGAACTCACCATTCACGATGATCCGGGTGCGTTCATCTTCGCTGGCAATCGGCTGGTCCCCGGTGGAGAGGTCGATGATGCTCAAGCGCGAATGGCCCAGCCCGACTTTTCTGTCATGTGAGATCCATTGCCGCTGCCCATCCGGGCCGCGATGATAGAGGCTTTCGGTTGCGCGATCCAGAATCGCCGGGGAGACGTCACCCCGGCGTGAGAAGACGGCAATGATTCCACACATACGTTCGTGGTCCTTGCTTTGGTGTCGGGATTGAGTTCAGGCGGGAGTTCGTGCGAGTAGGGGAAGCAGGATTCCAGCCCCGCGATGGATAACACAACGCATCGAGGCCTAGCAATCCTTTTGTTTCGGGGTGAGCCGCCCTATCTTCGTTGCGGCACTTCGCATTCCAATTCGGGGCCGTTCAACACGCAGGAAGGTGATACCCGATACAGATCGGAGGGCGAATCGGCACCAGACTCTGTGCGGCGGAGGCATGAATATCGGAGGTGGCGGGAATCTTTCGACACCCTCAGCCACGAACGGAGTTTCCCATGAGCCGCATTTTTCGAGTTTTGATTCTTGTCTACGCGATCGCATTGTTGATTCAGGCGGCCGGCTCGTTGATGGCTGGCGGCAATTTGACTTCCGACATAGGGGTCTTTGTAGCATTTTCAGGGTCAACTCCCGTTGCCTACCTGGTACTCGCGCTCGGCTATCTCTTCAGCAGGAACGAGGAGCGTGATCCTCCGCTACCCTGGCTGGCCGCGGTTGTTGGGCTGATGATGGCGCCGTGGATTGGGCTTCTGTTGACTGGCCCGGATCCAGAGGATCTTCGGCTATTCCTCGCGGCTTTGGGGATGTTGGTAGTCTTCGCGGTCGCAATGGCCTGGGTTTACTTGGCCACACGTAAGACGACGAGTGCTTCACCTCCTGCGGTCTGCTACGCATTTATCCTTTCTGCGTGGATTGCCGGTGCAGGCCTGGTGCTGTCGAGCCTGTTCTTGGAGATTACGGATGGAGGAACGGGATGGGAAGTCCTGCTGCGAAGGGAGCCGTGGATCACTTACGTCTACAACGTCGCGAGAACCGCTAACGGTCCTTCCATTGATTGGCTCCGGCCGGCGTATGGTTCTGCTGGCTACATCGTCTATCTCCTTTCCCTCATGGCGACCCTGGCGATGGTCTTCTGGTTGAGTGTCTTTCGCGTCTCATTCCGGTTGCTGGGGCCGTCCCGCCTTTTCGCGCGCTTTGCCGCCGTCTTCACGTTCGCAGTGTTCTGGGTTTATACGGACATCTTCTGGGGTTGGAAGTATCTAGGGGGCCAATCGCTGTGGTCCTCCTACCTGGGCACTGCACTTTGGCTGGTTGCGCCGCTATTTGTCCTCGTGTTGCTGATCCCGATGACGCTCAAGCAGGGCGAAATATGGCGTCTGCAAACGATTCTTCTTCTGCAACTACCGGTAGCAGCATTCAATTACTCGATGATGCCTGACTACTTTGGGAAAGCCGCGCTTGTGCACCTTCCAGGGCTCGGGCTCCTGATGATTGGCCTGCAACTTGAGAGCCTGGCGTGTCTTGGGATGATGATGCTCCCGGTGCCGGAGCCGGCATCAGGCGCTTGCGAGCGGCCCGCGCAGGTACGCGAGTGAAAGAGTCAACGGAGTTCTCCGGACTTCGGGAAGAGTCCTCGCAGGCATCGGACGGAACCAGGGGAACCCAGTATCGTACGGGCTTATGCGTTGATAGTCCGGGGACGGGCCCGCTAGACTTGGGCCACCTGCGACCCAGCGAAGGGAAAACTCATGAACGCATTTGATCGGCGCGCCTTTCTTCAGGTGTCTGCGAGCGCTGTATTTGCTGCTGCCTCCAACAAGTTGGTCAGGGCCGCATCGGCACCTTCGATCAACATTGACAGTGCATCCATTTCGGTCAAGGGTGCCGACTATTCATGGGAATATACGCAGACGGATGACACCTTTCGTCTGCGTGATGCGCGCAATCGTCTCATCGTTAGCGGAAAGCTACAGCCACTGGTTGTGGTAGCGCCGCAGGATGAGCCGAATGCCCGCCAGTGCCTGCCGGGAAGGCCCATGGGTCACCGAGTGGAACAGGGGCGCGTGATCTTCGAATACGGGAATGTGAACGGCGCGGCACGCCTGTCGTATGCGTGGCGCTTTGACGAGCAGGGCATCTGGACCGAACCAATCGAATACGAATCCACTGCCGGGCAGGACGTTGTGAGCTTGCACTACTTTGCGCTGCAAAGCCAGGAGAAGCGAACGCTGACTCTCCACTCGTCCTACCAAGTGGTTCCAGGCCTTCTCTCCGGTTCTGCAATCAGCCCCATTGTGGGGGAGAACGAGCATCTGGACGAGAGCGTGTGGCTGGGCCGCGGCAGCTTCATTCCAGGCCTTTCCCAGCAATGGGGCCTGCCGGTGCACTACTTCAGCGGATTCAGCATTGACAACGCGGCAGCCCAGCGCCGGATGTACACGGAAGGAAGATCGGACGCGTTTGCATGCGGCCTTGCGGACTTGCCCGGAGGGGATCTCTTTCTGCAGTTGTTCGAGGGAAGGAGCAGCCTCTGGATCGACTATCGCAGCGATCTCTGGAAGCATTATCGCGGACCCGGACGCCTGACGCTTGGCGCGACGTTGTTCTGGGCCGTAGCTCCGGATTACTACCAGGCGATCGCCGGCTATTATCGCGGGTTGCTGGATGCGGGCATCATTCGCCGACACATGAACTCCGAGCGCAAGACGGCCATCTCCTTGACCCCGCAGTTCTGCACGTGGGGGGTGCAGGTGGAACGAAACAAAACCGGCGCGCATCTTGACGAGGCATTTCTCAGCGGCGTGTACGAAGAGCTGAAAGCTGCAGGGATGAAGGCGGGCCTATTCTCCATCGACGACAAGTGGGAAGGAACCTATGGCAATCTGGAGCACTCGGCCGAGCGATTTCCGCACTTCGAGCGGTTTCTCGAACGGCTGCGGGCCGACGGATACCGGATCGGCATGTGGGCGGCTCTCATGCGCTGCGAGCGGCCTTCGGATCTCGGCCTGACGGAATCGCAGATGTTGAGGCTGCCGGATGGAAAGCCCTATCTGGCTGAATTCGGAGGCTCCCGTTACTACATTCTCGACTTTACCCAGTCTGAGGTGGCGAAGGTGCTGGGTGACCTGGCGCGCCGATTTGTGCGCAGATACAAACCGGACCTGCTCAAGTTCGATTTCGGATATGAACTGCCCGCAGTGGGGATTGCGGCTCCACTGGACAAGAACTGGACTGGCGAGCGGCTGATGATGAAAGGACTGGAAGTAGTGATCAAGGCAATGCGAGAGGAGAACCCTGATCTCGTAGTGATGTACTACAACCTTTCGCCGCTCTTCCTCGACTATTTCGATCTGCACAGTCCGGATGATCTTTATATGGCCGCTGGAGAATACGAGGTAGAAGCAAATCGGCGCTTCTACTTCAGCAGTCTCCTCGGACCTCTGGGCATTCCTACCTACGGCTCCTCTGGCTACGACTGGGCCAGCGCACCCAGCATATGGTTCGACTCGGTGGCAGTAGGAACGCTGGGCTCTTTGAACGACTTCAAAGGCGATGAACAAGGGGAGACCGTCACTGCAGAGTTTGTTGCACGCTACAACGGGCTGGCGCAGACAGTGCGGCGCACCGATACGTTTGAGATTCTTCCCTTCGATACGGTTTCGGAAGCGCCAACGTTGGGCGCGCATGCCCGCTCGTGGGCCCGGTTCGAGAGTGGACAGTTGGTCCTGTTGGCCTATAGGCCTCCCGCAGCAGTCGAAGAGGGTTCACTCAGTTCGAGCAGGGCGGCGGATCCGCGCGTGAAGGGCATGGTTCGAGCGACGGCTCCTGTGGTCGTGGCATCCAAGAATGGCCAGAGCATCACGCAGGGTGAAGGATTAGCAGTCGTCCCATATGACAGCGGCGAGATCACCATTCGTCGCCAGGCAGGCAAGAGCGCGGAGATCGTGAGTCACTACTTTGGAGGAGCGATCACGCGAGAGCAGGTGCCGATCACGGATGGCCGGTTAACTCTGAATGCGCAGTTGCATGACCGAGGAGGAAAGCCGCTGGAGTGGATTGAAGTAGGAATTGTGTGATTGGGACGTCGTATACTGAAGGCACGGGACGATAGCCCCGAATATCAAGAGTTGAGCGCAGGCTCAACGCCAACCTGCTTCCGGGCAAGGTGGCGCCCCCTGAAACAATTGGGGAGATATGGCCGATCTGGCAACACCGGTTCTGTCTTGGCGCCCTTGTTCAAAAGCGAGCGAGGAATCACGACCGAGATGGAGACAATGCCCCTGACTGCTCCCGCCCACGAAACGACTGTGCCGACTCTGGCGCAGCAATACGCCAGTGACAACTATGCAGGCGTCTGCCCTGAAGTGTGGGCCGCTATGCAAGAAGCCAACGCCGGGCACGCCTTAGCCTACGGCGACGACGCGTGGACGGCCCGCGCCTCCGACGCCTTTCGTACATTGTTTGAAACGGCCTGCGAAGTGTTCCTTGTTTTCAATGGCACGGCGGCCAACTCGTTGGCTCTGGCCTCGCTGTGCCAGTCCTATCACGGCGTTATCTGTTCGGACGAGTCGCATGTGGAAACGGACGAATGCGGCGCACCTGAGTTCTTCTCGAACGGCTCAAAGTTGTTGGTGGCGCCCAGCACATGCGGCAAGCTGACGCCTGCCTCCATTCACGAGTTTGCCACCAAGCGCAAAGACATTCACTATCCAAAGCCGCGCGTGGTGACCATTACGCAACCGACTGAGACGGGTTGCGTGTACACAATCGACGAAGTGAAAGCCATCTCCGCTGCCTGCAAGGAACACGGCCTTCTGCTGCATATGGACGGCGCGCGCTTTGCCAATGCCTGTGCGGCGCTGGGCTGCACACCGGCGGAGCTCACCTGGAAAGCAGGCGTGGATGTGCTTTGCTTTGGCGGCACCAAGAACGGCATGGCTGTGGGCGAGGCGGTCCTGTTCTTCGATCCCGCGCTCGCCGTGGACTTTGACTATCGCTGCAAGCAGGCAGGGCAACTCGCTTCGAAGATGCGCTTTCTGGCTGCGCCATGGGTGGGCATGCTTGAGACCGGAACGTGGCTGCGCAATGCGGCTCACGCCAATCAGTGTGCACGCTACTTTGCGGATCAGATCAAGGGCATCGCGAACATCGCCATAGCCTCACCGGCGCAGGCGAACACGGTGTTTGTGAATGCTTGCGACGAGATTCTGGAGCGGCTCACTGGGCGCGGATGGAGGTTCTACACATTCATCGGCGGGGCGGCGCGCTTCATGTTTGCCTGGGATACGGATCTGAAGCGTGTGGATGAACTGGTGCGCGATCTGAGGGAGTGCGCACAGGGCTGACGGCTCAAAACGTATTCAGTGAAGCCAGGCTTCTACGATGGGGTGGCCGACGGTATACGCGGCATCGAGGGCGGGCAGGTAGGCGGCGTAGGAGCCGTGGCGCTCGCTGGCGAGATTAGCGGCAGCGCTTGTACCCAACGGCGGCATATCGAAATTGCTCGCGGTGCGAAGAAGCAGGACGCGGTTCCAGTCGGTCTTGCCTTGCAGAGTGAGTGCGCGGAGTGCGAGCAGGGCACCGGTATCGTTCATGGCGGTGGTGCCGAGGTGGGCGATGCCATCGGTCTCAAAGGCGACCCAGCGATGCGCCCAGGCGTCCAGCAACGCTCCGTGCCAGAAGATCTCGGTGGCGAGGTTGGCGCCGGTCTGTACACGCGGGCCGCTGGCTGTGCCGGCGCAGCCCTGATATTGGAGGCGGAGGGCGCGCATCTCGGGCGTTTCGGGCAGCGCGATGTTTTTGGTACGCTCGAAGGCCCAGCGGAGCAAGTCGGCGTTGAGGCGGATGACGTTGCCGCGGTGGTTGGCGCGCGCTTCAGTGGCGGTCCACTGGCGCACGTCATCTTCCCAGTTGGCGCCGCCCTTGGGGTCAGAGGGCGTGGCACCGTCGAGAGAGAGGAAGCCGTCGGGCCAGGAGGCGGGCTTTTCGCGAGGATCGATCTCTTTGGCGAGGTCGCCATTGATGACGAAGTCGGTCCAGGTGGCCGAGCCGATGGTGCCGTCGGAGGGCGAGATGCCGGCGATGCCCGCGATGAGCCAGTGGCTCTGGCGGAGGTCGAAACGCGGGTCGGCGCCGAGCGCCATGAGGTTGACGGCGGGGGCGATGTTGCCAGGGCCAAC
>DCFV01000016.1:16648-32029 GCA_002314435.1 Acidobacteriaceae bacterium UBA1795
GCTGCGGTCGAGATGGTCGCGCTCGACCCAGTACTGCAGCTCGCCGGGACGGTCGCCCGTGTCGGCGCCGATTTCGAAATAAGCAACGAGGACGACCTTGGGTTGAAGAGGGGCGGGCTGTGCGAACACGCCAGCTGTGAGCGCGAGGACGAGGGCGACGGTGAGGCGAGTGTGGGGCATGGTGTGTGGGTGAATTCGTAGGGTAGCAGGTTGACGCGGGCTGGGTTTCCCAGGTTTTCACGAGACGGTGAGGCGTCCAATTTTGTGCTGGGGATGCTTCGCTTGCCGCGTGGAGGCATGAAAAGATAGAACCGATGCGCAAAACATCCTCGTGTTCTACCGCTCTTGTCCTTGCCTGCGCCCTCTGGGTGCCGGCGCCCGCGTCGGTTGCCCAGTCCGCAGGCGTTACGCCGGATATGGTGCAGACCGGCTCTGATGTTCCTGCGAAGTGGGAGGAGCCGCACCCGGGCTACGACTACGAAAAGCGCGAAGTGATGATCCCCATGCGCGACGGGGTGAAGCTGCACACGGTGATCCTGGTGCCGAAGGGCGCGAAGGGAATGCCCATTCTGCTGGAGCGGACTCCGTACAACGCGGGCGGTCTTACGTCGGACAAGCCACACATGCGGGACGCGGTGTGGTCAGCGCAGCGGGAGTGGGTGGATGTCGCCTACATCATTGTGGAGCAGGATATTCGCGGCAAGTACGGCTCGGAGGGCGAATACGTGATGACGCGGCCGCCGATGGGACCGCTGAATCCGACGAAGACCGACGACACGACGGACGCCTGGGACACGATCGAGTGGCTGGTGAAGAACGTGTCGGAGTCGAACGGACGGGTGGGCATGATCGGCTCCTCGTACGACGGCTGGACCGTGGCGATGGCGCTGCTGGGGCCGCACCCGGCGCTCAAGGTGGCCGCGCCGGAGAGCCCGATGATCGATGGCTGGATGGGCGACGACTGGTTTCACTATGGCGCGTTTCGGCAGGTGAACCTGGACTACTTCACGGGACAGTCGAGCAAGCGCGGCGAGGGCAGCGAGGTTCCACGGCCGGGCGACGACGACTACGCGAACTTTCTGAACGCGGGCACTGCGGGCGACTGGGCGGAGCTGAACGGATTTAAGCAACTGCCGTGGTGGAACCGGATGTCGGCGCATCCGGCGTACGACGCGTTCTGGCAGTTGCAGGCGCTGGACAAGCTGGTGGTGGAGAAGCCGGCGAGCGTGCCGACGATGTGGCTGCAGGGATTGTGGGACCAGGAGGACATGTATGGCGCGGTCCACACCTGGGAGGAGCTGAAGGCCGCGGGGCATGCGGCGAACAATCACCTGGTGATGGGGCCGTGGTATCACAGCCAGATCAACCGCTCGGCGGAGAACCTGGGGCCACTGAAGTGGAAGGGCGACACGGCGGCGGACTTTCGGCGCGAGGTGCTGATTCCGTTCTTCAATACGTATCTGAAGGATCGCATGCCGGCAGAGCCGCTGGCCCCGGTGATGATCTACAACCCGGCGGAAAACCACTGGGACGAGTTTGCGGACTGGCCGGGCGTGGATGAGAAGCATCTGACGCCGTTCTATCTGCGCGCGAAGTTTGGCCTGGGAACGGCCAAGCCAGAGGGCGGCGAGGACAGCTATGTCTCCGACCCGACGAAGCCGGTGCCGTTTCTGGCGCCGCCGGTGGAGGCCAACGGGGGCAGGCGCTGGATGAGCTGGCTGGTGCAGGATCAGCGAGCGGTCGGGACACGAACGGATGTGCTGAGCTATGAGACGCCTGTGCTGGAGCAGGCGGTACGCGTGGAAGGCGCGCCGGTGGCCGATCTATTCATCAAGACTACCGGGACGGATGCGGATTTCGTGGTGAAGGTGATCGATGTGTATCCGCCAACCTTTGCGGAGCAGCCGGAACTGGCGGGCTATGAACTGTCGATCAGCTTGGACATCTTCCGCGGGCGGTATCGCAAGAGCTTTGCGGAGCCCGCGGCGATTCCGGCGGGCGCGGTTGAGGAGTACCGCTTTCGACTGCCGACGGTGAACTACACGTTCAAGCCAGGACACCGGATCATGGTGCAGATCCAGTCGTCGCTGTTCCCGCTCTATGACCGCAATCCACAGACCTTCGTGCCGAACATCTTTTTTGCGAAGCCGGAGGATTTTCGCGAGGCGACGATGACGGTGGAGCATGGGCCAAAGGGTGCAAGTGCGGTCCTGCTTCCGGTGGTGCCGGCGAGTACGGCAAAGAAGTAGGGTGGTGGGGTTTGGACGAGGCTGGGGTGAGGGGCGCGCTCTCCCATCCTTGCGCGGCAAGCGTGGGAAAGTGCGAAGCATCCCTGCCTGATTTTCGTTGCAAAGAATTTCTCTTGAAGCGCGCATACTAGCCCAGGGAAGGTGAGCGTAAAGCGCCTGCTATCAGTCAAAAAAGTGTTCCACGTGGAACACTTTGACAAGACCTCACCCGAGCCACCCGCGAAATGTTCCACGTGGAACATTTCGCGGCCTACTTCGGCTCAGCCGGCGCGGCGTTCGCTGGCACCGGCCCGGGCAGCGGCGGCCGCTTCTTCGCCCGCAGATAGGCTACAATCTGCGCGATCTCCGGGTCCGTCAGCGAGTCCTCGAACGGCGGCATCTTTTCCCCGCCCTTCAATATCTGGTCGGTCATCTTCGCCGCCGTCCAGAGTTTTTCCTTGCGGATATTCAACAGCGAAGGCGCCTTTTTTGTCCCCGCGCCATCCACGCCGTGGCAGTGCTCGCACCCTGACTTCCGGAACAGCGCCGCTCCTGCCGTCTCATCCGCCGTCTGTGCCCCCGCGGCCAGACTAGCCGCCAACAATCCAGCTGCAACCCAACGTAAACCCTTCATCACACTTCGAATTGTCGCATCTCGCGCGCCCGTGCCGCTCCACCCAAAGTTGGACGCCGTACAATCGCCTCAGCCGTCGCCATGTCCGCTCCGAACGCTGCTCTCCGCCACGAACTTATCCTCCGCGCCCGCGCCTGGGCCGCCACCCGCCCCCACGTCGAGAGCTACGGCTCCAACCCCGTTGTCGTCTTCGCGCCGGAAGGGAACTGCCACGGCAACTTCTACGACCCCGCCTACGCCGCCATCGCCGCCCGCTCCGACTGGTTCCGTCGCTTCGACAAAATCCACGCTCAGGGCCGCTCTCTGCCTCGCCCGCAGCTCGATCCCGCCCGCCGCTGGCGCGAACTCGACTCCTGCATGAGCTCCGACGCACTGCTCATGAACATCCTGTGCACCCCGGGAGTCACCAGCTCGCCCGCAGTCCGCGGCCTGCTTGGCATCCACGACCCAGCCGCCGAACCCGTCTTCGGCTTGCGCGCCCGCGTGCCCCTCGCCAACGAACGCTTCGATCGCACTGAAGTCGATCTCCACTGGGGCAGCCTGCTCGCCGAGTCCAAGCTCACCGAATCCGACTTCCAGGTAGCCAAGCCGGAAGTCCTCCACACTTATCGCGATTTCGAGACCGTCTTCGACCAGGATTCGCTCCCAACCGTAGAAATTCCCATCGCCCGCCGCCGAAGCGCCGCCGAGTTTCCCGAGGACTACACACAGGAAGAGGTCCGCGTCGCCCCCGAGGACTGGCAGCCCACGCTCCTGGACGTACCCCGCGCCACCATCCTTGGCTACGCCGGTTACCAGCTCATCCGCAACGTGCTAGCCGCGTACGCTCTCGGCCTCAGCTTCTGCGTTCTGCACGACGAGCGCCGCCCCGACCTGCGCGAAGCCTGCTTCTCCGTCCTCGCCGCCGTGCGCCCGGCCGAGCTTCGCGTGCGCCTCAAAGTCCTCACATGGCAGGAGCTCGCCGAGGCTTTGCCTGCCGATCTGCAGGCATTCCTTGAAAGTAAATATGGCATCGTGCCACCCGGACAGACTCCCTCCCCCCTCCCAGGTTCGGTATCTTTCGTTGATTTGTAGATAGGTTAAGATTAATAGAATTAAATAGATACATATAAAAATGCGATGTGATTAATGAACAATTATGAAGCCCCAGAACTCTGTATTTCGCCTCGGCATAAATTAATTACTTGACATCGTACACTGTGTGACATACAGTATGCGATGTACAGTGTATGGGGTACAGCATGACCGCTGCAGATAACCTCTTCGAAAACCTCCGTCTTGAGCTTCGCCGCGGCTCTCTCGCTCTCGCTGTGCTCGCTCAGCTCCGCCGCGAGCACTACGGATACACCCTGCGTAAGGCTCTCGCTGAACGCGGCCTCGCCATCGAGGAAAGCACTCTCTACCCGCTCCTGCGCCGCCTTGAGTCTCAGGGCCTGTTGCTCAGCCAGTGGCGCGAGGAGGACAAGCGCAATAAGCGCTTCTACCGTCTTTCGCCCGCCGGCGAGCTGATGCTGGTCCAGCTCCTGCAGGAGTGGAACACGATCAACGCTTCACTCAACAGCATTCTCTAAGTCCATAAGGAGCGCACCATGGATCTCCTCGATCGCTATCTTCAGGCCATCGGAAAGCATCTCCCCTGGCAGCGCAAGGCTGACATCCTCGCCGAACTTCGTGCCAACCTCGAAGCCCAGCTGGAAGAGCGCGAAGAAAAGCTCGGCCGCCCACTCACCAACGCGGAAGTCGAAGCCTGGCTCAAAGAACTCGGCTCGCCGTTCCAGATGGCCTCGCGCTACCTGCCGCAGCAGTCGCTCATTGGACCGGCCTTGTTCCCAACGTACTGGTATGTGCTGCGCCTGGTCTTCGTGTGGGCCGTGGCGATCTACGCTCTGGTCAATGCAGTGCTGTTGGGGATCAACGGCGTGACGGCTCCGGCAGTTGTCGATGCTCTTCTGCGTATTCCGGCGGTCATCTTCACCGCTGCCGCCTGGGTCACGCTCGTCTTCGCTGCGCTGGAGTTCGCCACGCACCGCTATCCGCGCCAGTGCGCGCCCCTGCTGGCCTCGACTGTCCAGTGGGAGCCGGACGGTTTGCCCGGTTTGGATGAGCCTGACACGGCGGTCGGTCACGCGCCCAGCTATGCTCGCGCCGTGGCCGAGTTCATCTTCGGTGTGCTGCTGCTCGCGTGGTTGTTGCTGTTGCCCAGCCATCCTTATCTTTTGATGGGCCCCGGCGTCTACTACCTTGGCAGCCTGCCCTACCGCCTTGCGCCCGTCTGGATGCAGTTTTACTGGGCGGTTGTCGCGCTGAATGTCGTCCAGACCGGGTGGAACCTGATCAATTTGCTTACCGGCGCATGGCAGGGGCCGCGCCGCCTGCAGCATCTGGCCACAAAAGCACTGGCGTTTGTGCCGCTCGGCTTGCTGCTTGCAGTGCCCGATCATCTGCTCTTCGTATTGAAGAACCCCGCAGCCGACGAAGGCCGCCTTGCGAGCACTCTCTATACAGTGAACGAGGGGCTGCACACGGCACTGATGGTTGTGCTGCTTATCTGCATCGTGCAGTTTGTGTGGGGGATCATACGCAGCCTCCGCGCCGTCACCCGCCGATCGGTAGAAGCACAGTGACTGTCACGGCCGCCTCAGCGCTGGGGGCGGCGGGCTAGCCGCCTGCGCCGGGGATGTAGCGGTATTCGATCTTGGACGGGCGCTTGATGGGGTCGCCGGTCAGGTCGTGCGCGTGCCAGGCCACGCTCTCAGCCGCGATCTCCGGGTGCTTGCCCAGGAACTCGAGCGCGTAGACGCTGGCGGGGGGATCGTCTTTCTGGTCCGCAAACTTGGCCGACTCAATGGCGGACTTATCCTTTTCTCCGAGCCGCCGATAGATGATGGCCAGCGAATAGTGCGCCGCCAGGTCGTCCGGATCGATGGCTTGCAGCTTCTCGTACTGGGTGCGGGCTGCCGCGTAGTTGTGCTGCTGGAAGTAGCTGAATCCCAGCTCTCTGAGCCCGTCCTTTGAGCGTGGATACTTTGCCAGCATGGCCTCGAAGTCAGCAATTGCCTCTTTTACCTGCCCGGCGTTCCGCTCGACAAGCGCACGATAATAGAGAGCCCGCGGGTCGCCCGGCAGAAGGGCAAGCGCTTTTTCGAGGTCGGGCTTGGCGTCGTTGTAGCGCTCCCAGGAGATTTCGACGATGGCCTGATTGGTGTAGGCGTCTGCGTAATCGGGACGCAGCCTGGCCACCTGCTGGAAGGCCTGAACGCTGGCCTGGTACTGCAGTGCGTCGAGCAGGGCGATTCCGTAGTTGTTCCAGCGCATCCATGCAGAGTTTTCGCTCGCCTGGGGCGCAACGGGAGCGTTCTCACCCAAGGTGAAGGTGCGCGTCTGCGAGGCCATGTCGATGATGGGCTCGGGATAGTGCTTCTCGCCCATGGCGTAGTCGATGAACCGTTGGTTCAGGCGGCGATAGCGGACGGTTGCGGCGAGGGAGAACCCACCCTTCAGGTCCTTCGGCAGGCGGAACCGGTAGCGCGCCAGCTGCGAGCGGCCCGACTGCAGCACATTGTTGTAGGCCAGCACGCGGTTGTGCCAGATTTCGTGGAGCCCATTCAGCTCGCCCTTCACATTGACCAGCCGGTTGGTGAAGGAGTGCGCCGAGGGGTCCAGGTGGCCGTCGGGCTGCAGGAAGCCGCTTTCCGTCAGCACCTTTCCGGAATCATCCTCTACGACGAAGTCAACCCAGGCCTCGTAAAAGTCGCGCTGCTCCGGGACGAAGGAGTGGGCGATGCCCTTGTTCTGAATGACGACGTCGGCGATGAGCGTGTCGCCTGCGGAGAAGGTTGCCGGCGTGAGGCCGAGCGGCGCCATCACCGCTTCGGAGTTGCCGTCTTTGCCTTCCTTTTCGAGGGCGAAGATGTCTACGTTGAGTACGCCCTTGCCGTCAAAGCCGTTCTTGAGGAAAGCGGCCAAGCGCTGGGACTGGTCGTCGTATTTGTAGTACTGGGGAATCAGGGTGTTGCCGCCCAGCCAGCGATGCGTGGCGAGCTGGCCTTCCTTGGCGCCGGGTTCCTGTGCGCCCGTGGCGAGCGCCTCACGAGGCATGTGGCAGCTCTGGCAGGTCAGCGGCGCGTCTTTGCGATAGAAGGGCAGGGGCGACTGCCTGGTGAAGCTGGCGCCCTGCCACTCGTCGTAGACGGTGAAGGCGCGCAGCCACTTGTAGTCGTCCAGCGTATGCGGAATGGCGGCTTTGTGGCAGGCGGCGCAGAACTCGGCGGTCTTGTAGAGCGGCCGCATCACGGCCTTGGAATGGCGGTCGAGGTGCGCAAGGATTTCGGCGTCGGAGACGGGGCTGGTGATGGGTGCGCCCTTCTCGTCGACCAGTACGGCGGGGGTGCCCATGATGTAGCTGCCGGTGCCGGTGGTGTCTGTGGCGACGATGGAGTGGCAGACCGAGCAGGTGACGCCTTCATCCTCAAAGGGGCGTTTTTTGGGCATGCCCTGCGAGAGGTCGCCGGAGAGGAGCGCGACAGGGTTGTGGCAGCCCTCGCAGTGGCGCGAGTATTGCACGCCCTTCTCGTCGATGAGCATGTTGACATTCTTGAGATACCAGGGCGCGCGGAAGGCATTGCCGTGTGCTGTTTGCCGCCATTGGCGGTGCGTTTCCTGATGGCAGTGGCCGCAGTACTCGGCGGTGTAGAAGCTCTTGGGGCTGAGGAACTGGCCGTTGGCCGAGGTGGCGTTGGAGGGCAGGAACGGCGTGTCCGCGCCGAAGGCGTAGTTGTAGCGCGCGGCTACGGAGTCATGGAAGGCGGTGGTGGGTCCAGTGACGGGAATGTGGGTTGCGTAGTCTGCCAGGGGCTCGCGGGCACGCGCGGCTGGTGCGTCGGCAGTGGGGGAAGGGGCGGGGGAGGGGTCTGAATCGCGCGCGGCTCGCACCGCACACGTGACCGTGAGGGCGGAGGCGGCAACGAACACGGTCAGCAGCAGGCGGCGCGGCGCGGGACGGGGCATTGCGGGGCGATCTCCGGGGGAAAGCTGGCATCTCCGCCACAAACCGGACAGGCGAAAACAGCCGGCAGCGGAACAGAGAAACGATAGCAGACCTCAGGTGTGCCATGTCCTCCACCGGAAGGTTGAGTGACCACATGCAACACGGCGGCAAGGAACGGGAAAACTGCGGGTGGCCGCAAATCGGCGGACGACGTTTTGCTGTGGCCAAAACAAGGGATCGTTTTGCAGCCAACGGTTCACAAGGTGGGATGAATGGGGAGAAAGTGGGCCTGACCCGTTGTAACCACCTGTCTTACACTTAGCCAAAGTTGGGTCGAAACTGGTACGGTGGATTCTGACGGTTTTTGAATGTCGGACATGGTCTCAACCCCTTACTTTTCTCTAGCGATTTTGTTCTTCGCGGCGCTTGGCTTCGGTCTTGCTCCGCTGGGTCTGGCATGGCTGTGGGGACGTGTGTTTGCACCGCCCAAGCCGAACGCCATCAAGAACGCCATCTACGAGTGCGGCCTGGAGTCGAAGGGCGACGCGTGGGTGCAGTTCAACTCTGCGTACTACCTATACGCGATCATCTTTCTGATCTTCGACGTGGAAGCGGTGTTTCTGCTGCCGTTTGCTGTGGCGTTTACGGGTCTGGGAGCGGCGGCGTGCCTGGCGATGCTGGTGTTTGTGCTGATGCTGGTGGAAGGATTGGCGTGGGCATGGGCCAAGGGCGTGCTGACGTGGGCGTAACAGCACAGATAAGGGAACGGGGACTGGAGCGGAACGCATGGCAGTGGATGAACAACTGAAGAGCGAGATGGCCAGGCAGGGCATCGTCGTTACGTCTCTCCAGGAGCTCTATAACTGGGGGCGGCGCAGCTCCGTGTGGCCGATGAATTTCGGATTGGCCTGCTGCGCAATTGAAATGATTGCGACGACCATGGCGCGCTGGGATATGGCCCGCTTTGGAGCCGAGGTTTTTCGGCCTTCGCCGCGACAGGCTGACCTGTTGATTGTTTCCGGCACGGTGACCAAGAAGATGGCTCCCCAGGTGGTGCGGCTGTACAACCAGATGCCGGAGCCGCGGTACGTGATTGCGATGGGGGCTTGCGCGATTTCCGGAGGGCCGTTCAAGCAGGGATACAACGTGTTGAAGGGAATTGACCGCTATATTCCGGTGGATGTGCACATTCCGGGCTGTCCTCCGCGGCCCGAAGCGCTGCTGCAGGCATTTATTGAGCTGCAGAAGAAGATTGACGCCCAGCCGTTGACCGGAGAGGGCCGTCCGCGCTTTCTGGACGTTGACGCGCAGGGCGAGTTCCCGGTACCGGAACCGGGTGAGCACGATCTTGAACCCACGTCGAACAAGGGTGTTTGGACCGTGCCAGTGGTGATTAAGTAAAGGGCTCAGCGATCCGGAGTAGGAATCAGGTTCAAGGGGCAATTTGAGTGAAGACGGTCGAAGAAATCAAAGCAGCGATCGAGGCGGCAGTTCCCGGCGCAGGTGTGGAGGTCGTACACAACCCCGGCCCCAGCGGACAGCACTCTCTTCGGCTTGATCCATCTCATGCGGTTGAAGTGGCCAAGTTTTTGCGCTCGGATGCCGAGCTTGCGTTCGACTTCTTGTCGAACGTGACCGGGGTGGATTGGCCGGACAGGGAAGTCACTGAGAAGGTGAGGGTGACGCGTCCGGTTACCAGAACGGTGGACGGCGTAGAGCAGACAGTAGAAGAGACGGTTGAAGAGACACGCAAGCATGTCGAACGGGGCTGCCTGGAAGTGGTGTTTCACCTGTTTTCCATTGAGAAGAAGCACGGGCCGCTGGTGCTGCGAATGCGCACGGTGAACCGGACCGATCAGGTGGAATTGCCTTCGCTCACTCCGGTATGGCGCTCGGCTGAGTTTCAGGAGCGCGAGATCTTCGATCTATACGGGGTTGTGTTCAAGGGGCATCCGGACTTGCGCCGGATCCTGATGTGGGAAGGATTCAAAGATCACCCGATGCGGCGGGATTACGTGGAACCCGACGACTTTGATTATGAGCCGACGGCGCACGACGAAGTGCTGGCGCGGGCAAAGGCTCATCAGGCGGCGCTTCAGGCAGCAGCGGTCGGGCACGAAGGGACGGGCGCCGACTAATGACCAAGATTGGAACCAAGTTGGGATTCGGCCGAAAGAAGAAGCCCGAGGGCTGGAACCGTCCCCCCGTGATTGAGCAGACCAGCGAGGGAGAGCTGCTGGAAGTGGCCATGGGGCCGCATCATCCCTCGACGCACGGCGTGTTCCGGATGAACCTGGCTCTGGACGGCGAGCGCGTGATCCGGTTGAAGCCGGAGTTCGGTTATTTGCACCGCAACCACGAGAAGCTGGGCGAGGGGCAGAGCTATCTTGCCTCGATGCCTTATACCGACAGACTGGACTACCTTTGCTCGCTGACCAATAACTGGGCCTATGCCCTTGCCGTGGAAAAGCTCACCGGTCAACAGGTGCCGGAGCGTGCTGAGTATCTGCGCGTGATTCTGAGCGAATTGACGCGGTTCCAGAACCACGCCGGCACCATCGGCTTCCTGATGCAGGATATGGGCTGCAGCGGTACGCCTCTGATGTATGCCTTCCGCGAGAGGGAAAAGATTCTGGACCTGTTTGAGGAGCTGACGGGTTCGCGCATGATGTGCAACTACATGCGCTTTGGCGGCTGCCGCGTGGACGCCACGCCTGCATGGCTGGATGCAACGCGCAAAGTTGTCGCGGGGCTGCCGGCGTTTCTTGACGAGTTTGAAGCGCTGCTCCGCTCCAACGAGATCCTGATGGCGCGAACGCAGGGGGTTGGGATCCTGCCTCCGGACTTGGCGGTGAACGCCGGTATCACCGGGCCATTGCTGCGCGCTTCGGGCGTGAACTACGACATCCGCAAAGTGGACCACTACGGCATCTACGACCGCTTCAACTTCAAAGTGCCGCTGGGCGATCATGGCGACGTGTACGACCGCTTCATGATCCGGATGCTGGAAATGCGCGAGTCGCTCAAGATTCTGGATCAGGCGCTCAAGGAGATTCCAGGCGGCCCGGTGGTGGATCCCAAGGCGAAGATACGCGGTTTCCGTCCCAAGCCGGGTGAGGCGTACGGACGAATTGAGTCACCGAAAGGCGAGTTGGGCTTTTATCTGATCAGCGATGGAGGGCCGAATCCTTATCGCTACCGGGTGCGGCCGCCAAGCCTGATCAACCTGACGGTGCTTGAGGATATGTCGCTGGGCCAGAACGTGGCGGACGTGGTGCTGATTCTGGGCAGTGTGGACATTGTGATGGGCGAAGTGGATCGCTAAGCAGCAAGGGACTAGAGACTAGGAGAAGACGCATTGCTGGGTGAAGGAATCCTGAAGGGGCTGGCGGAGACGGCAAGGAATTTTGTCGGGAGCTATGTCTCGAAAGAACGCCTGACGACGGTCGAGTATCCGGAGCAGAGGATCGCTCCGATTGAGGCGACGCGCGACTTTCCATTCCTGGTCTATGACGGAAAGGATTGGGACGCGGGGCTGCGCTGTGTGGCGTGCCAGATCTGCGAAAAAGAGTGCCCGCCCAAGTGCATCTTTATTGAAAAGTCGAAGGACAAGAAGCCGGATGCGGTGGGGAAGCAGCAGTTTTATCCGGCGCGGTTCGACATCGATATATCGGTGTGCATGAGCTGCCAGATCTGCGTGGAGGTTTGCCCCTTTGACGCGATCAAGATGAATACGGAGTTTGAGTTGAGCACGACCGATCGCTTTGGCGGCTTGCTGCTGGATCGCCAGCAACTGGCCAAGTCAAACGAGTATTACCACGAAATTCATCCCACCGAGGCGAGCGGAGTAGATGCACGTCTGGCAGCAGAAAGAGCCGCTGCCGAGGCCAAGGCAAAGGCTGCCGCCGAAGCTGCCGCCGCAAAAGCCGCCGCCGCTGCGGCCAGCAGCGCAGCAAAGCCAGCCGGAGGAGAAGCCTAGCCATGGTCGAGAAATTGGACCAGATCTTTGTTCTTCTCAGCCACTGGCTGGTGGGTTTTCTGCCTGCCGGGTTGCAGCAGGCTGCCGGCATCGTGATCGGCGTGGTGGTTATCGTCTGCCTGTATCCGGCCCTGTTCGCGCTCGCAGTCTTGATGGAGCGCAAGGGTTTGGGGCGCATGCAAAATCGTTACGGTCCGAACCGCGTGGGCCCGTACGGCATCCTTCAGCCGATTGCAGACGGGATCAAGTCGCTGACCAAGGAAGATATTGTTCCGCTGAGCGCTGACTCGGCGGTGCACTTTCTGGCTCCGATTGTGGTTGTGGTGGCTTCGTTCATGGGCTTTGCGGTGCTGCCCATGGGACGCAACATGGTGCTGGTCGACATGGACGCCGGCCTGCTGTTTTATTTCGCCATGGGTGCCTCTACGGAGCTTGCCGTGTTCATGGCCGGCTGGTCGAGCCGCAACAAGTATTCGCTGCTGGGAGCGATGCGCGCAGTGGCTCAGATGATCAGTTACGAGGTGCCGCTGCTGCTGTCGAGCGTGGCAGTGGTGATGATCACCGGCTCGCTTTCGCTTACGAAGATCGTGTCGGCACAAAACGCCTACACGGGTATTTTCCCGCACTGGTATATCTTCACGCCGTGGGGATTCGCGGGCTTTCTCATGTATGCGATCTCGACCACGGCAGAAACCAATCGTTCTCCCTTTGACCTTCCAGAAGGCGAATCGGAGATTGTGGCCGGATACCATACGGAATATTCAGGCTTCAAGTTCGCGCTCTTCTTCCTGGGCGAGTATGTGGCCATGTTCTCGATCTCGGGTTTGGGAACGACGTTATTTCTGGGCGGATGGTCGGCTCCATTCTCGTTCCTGACCTGGATTCCGTCGTGGATCTGGTTCTTCTCCAAGCTCATGCTTTCCATCTGCGTCTTCATCTGGCTGCGCGGCACGCTGCCCAGGTTGCGGCAGGACCAATTGATGAACTTTGCCTGGAAATTTGTGTTGCCACTTTCGTTGATCAATCTACTGGTGGCCGCGCTGTGGCGCTTCCTGGGAGAAGGCTGGCAGCGGTGGGTGTTCTGCTCCGCGATTCTACTGATCGCTTATGTGTTCATGGGACTTCAAGAGGCGCGAAGCGACCACTTCGGACCGAGGAGCTATCGCTATGCAGAGTAATTCTTCCTCATCCTCGAAGTGCAAATTATTGTGTGGTTTGGAATTGAAGGGTCGTAGTTTGAAGGATCACGATTTCAGAGAAGGCTTCGGTTGCCGATGAGTTTTGTCTTTTACATCCTTGCGGCGATAACGCTGGCCGGCGGACTGGCTGCAGTCCTGCTGAAGAATATGGTGCACTGCGCGCTGGCGGTCTCAATTGCTTTCGCGGGGCTGGCATTTCTGTTCCTGGGTCTCGACGCGCAATTCGCGGGCTTCGCGCAGATTCTGGTGTACGTGGGCGCGGTGGCCATCCTGGTGGTCTTCGCGATTCTGCTTACGCGCAGTTCAGACACGCCGAAGGACGGCGGCGTATTCAGCCGTACGTGGCTGGCAGGACTTGTGGTGGCTGCCGCGGTGTTTGCGGTGATTGGCTGGGCGGTGTTGAGCAGTGTTGGCGGGTTGCCGCACGAAGCCGCGGTGCCTACGGTGACTGTGCTGCAGATTGGCCAGGCGCTGATGGGGCCCTATGTGTTGCCGCTGGAGATTGTTGCGCTGTTGCTGACTGTGGCGACCATCGGCGCGGTGATCGTGGCGATTCACGAGAAGGAGGACGCGAAGTGACTCCGCTCGCGGGATATTTGCTGGTGGCCGCACTGCTGTTCGCTATCGGGTTGGCCGGTGCGCTGACGCGGCGCAACGCCATCCTGGTGCTGATTGGCATTGAGCTGATGCTGAACGCCGCCAATCTGAACCTGATTGCTTTCTGGCGCTACGGGCCGCACCCGGAGGCGCTTACCGGAATGATGTTCGCTATTTTCTCGATTGCCGTGGCGGCGGCCGAAGCTGCGGTGGGCCTGGGGTTGGTGATCTCTATCCATCGCCACGCGCAGACGGCGGACCTGGACGAGATGAACAGGATGAAGGGGTGAGCCGGTGATCGAAGAAGCTGTGTTCACACCACAACTTGCGGCCTCGCCGATTGCGGGGATTCTCTGGCTGGTTCCGGCGCTGCCGATTGTTGCCTCCGGCGTGATTGCGTTGCTGAAACAGCCGCGCCGTAAGGCCGCAGCCTCATTTTCGATTGGCTCGCTGGCCTGCTCGCTGGTGCTGGCGCTGGTGGCTTTTGCGCATGTGCTGGCGGGATGGATGCATGGCCAGGCGGTGCGGGAGACGGTGAACTTTACGTGGCTGCACGCGGGCGGGACGAACGTGGACCTGGGCTGGGTGCTCGATCCGCTTTCGGCCGTGATGCTGGTGATGGTCTCGTTTGTCGGCCTGCTGATCTTCATCTACTCCATCGGCTACATGGAGCACGACGAAAACTTCACACGCTTCTTCTGTTTTCTCTCGCTGTTTGCGGGCGCGATGCTTGGCGTGGTGATCTCGAACAGCCTGCTGCTTCTGTTCATGTGCTGGGAGTTGGTGGGCCTCACCTCGTATCTTCTGATCGGGTTCTGGTATCAGAAGCCCTCGGCGTCGGCGGCAGCGAAGAAAGCTTTCCTGACCACGCGCGTCGGCGACATCTTCTTTTTGCTGGGCATGGTGTGGCTGTTCAGCCAGACGGGTACGCTGCTGTTCTATAACGGCGGTGCGGGTTCGATGGAGCCCGGAGCGTTGGCTGGGTTGTTGGCTGCGCCTGCGGGGCTTGGACTCACAGCGGCAGGAGCGATTGGGCTGCTGATCTTTGCCGGTGCAGCGGGCAAGAGCGGCCAGTTGCCGTTGCATGTCTGGCTGCCGGACGCGATGGAAGGCCCGACGCCAGTTTCGGCGTTGATTCACGCAGCGACGATGGTGGCGGCGGGAGTTTATCTCATTGCTCGCGTGTATCCGCTGATGCAGGCGGGCGCGTTGACGGGCGGCACGACGGTTGCGCTGACGGTGGTGACGTGGGTGGGCGCGGCCACGGCGTTGTTTGCCGCGCTGATCGCAGTCGCGCAGAACGATATCAAACGTATTCTGGCTTATTCGACGGTTTCGCAGTTGGGTTACATGATGGCGGGCCTGGGCATGGGCGGCGTGGCGGTGGGCATGTTCCACCTGATTACGCACGCGTTCTTCAAGGCGCTGCTCTTTATGGGCGCGGGTTCGGTGATCCACGGCTGCCACGAGGAACAGGACGTGCGCCGGATGGGCGGACTGAAGGGCGATATGCCGCTGACCTTTGTTCCGTATGCGGTGGGCATGCTGGCGCTTAGTGGTTTTCCGTTGCTGTTCTCCGGCTTCTGGTCGAAGGACGGCATTCTGGAAGCGGCGCAGCACTGGGACCTGGGGCACGGGCCCTTTTATATGCTGGTGTGCGGCGCGCTGCTGACGGCGTTCTACATGACGCGGCAGATGAGCTACGTGTTCTTCGGCAACTGGCGTGGGCAGGGGCATGCGCATGAGAGCCCGAAGGT
>DCFV01000016.1:32396-33291 GCA_002314435.1 Acidobacteriaceae bacterium UBA1795
TTCCTCGACGACCGTGCCGCGGAGTTCAGCTTTGAAGGCTTCCATGAGCCAGGATTGCTGGCGCTGATGGCAACGTCGTCGCTGGTGGTGTTTCTCGGACTCGGACTTGGCTGGTGGGTCTACGGCAACAAGTCGCCGCAGGCTGAGGAGCCGGATGCGCTGGAGAGTGCGGTGCCGCCGGTGTGGGCTGTTTTGCATAACAAGTTCTATGTCGACGAGTTGTACGGCGTGACGGTGATCGCGTTCTATTCGGGATGGGCGCGGGTGGCTGACTGGCTCGACCGGTGGGTATGGGGCGGGGCAGTAACGCTGGTGGCCGTGCTGTTCCGTGGCGGCGCGCACTTGAGCCGCCTGTGCGATGTGTATTGGGTGAACGGCGGCTTCGACAAGGGCTGCGAGGAACTGGCGAATGGCGGCGGGCTGCTGGCGCGCGTGCAGAGCGGGCGGGTGCAGAGCTACCTGCGGTTGCTGGCGCTGGCCGTGGTGGTGCTGGCCGCGATTCTGATCTGGAGCAGCCGGGGATGAACGGAATTCCTGTATTGACGCTGTTGATTGCGTTGCCGGTGGCGGGCGCGCTGGTGGCGCTGTTTGCCGGGCGCCATGCGCGCACGGTGGCCATGCTGACCACGCTGGCCGCGCTTGCGCTGGCCTTGGTGGTGTGGACGAAGCTGCCTTCGGATGGCTCGATCGGGCTGGTTGAACGCCTAGCATGGGCACCGTCGCTGGGCATTGAATATCACCTGGGCGCGGATGGCCTGAGCGCGCTGATGCTGGTGCTCTCGGCGATCGTCACGCTGATGAGCGTGGATGCGGCGCATCGCGTGCATCGGCAGCCGGGGCTTTATTTTGCGCTGGTACTTCTTCTTGAGTCGGGATTGTTTGGAACGTTCACCGC
>DCFV01000016.1:33624-35427 GCA_002314435.1 Acidobacteriaceae bacterium UBA1795
AAGCTGTGGGGAGGAGCGAAGCGCGGTCCTGCGGCGACCCAGTTCTTTGTCTACACGATGGCGGGTTCGGTGGCGCTGCTGCTTTCGTTCCTTGCCGTGTTTCTTTCGACCGGCAGCATGGACTTTACGCAGCTTGCGGACATGGCCTCAGCGGGAACGCTGCAGCAGGCCGTGGTGGCGCATCTGGGCCCGGTGATGACGTGGCTCGCGGTTGGCGTGCTGGCAGGCTTTGCGGTGAAGGTGCCGCTGGCACCGTTCCACACATGGCTCCCGGCGGCTTACTCTGAAGCGCCTTCGCCGGTAACGATGCTGCTGACGGGCACGATGTCGAAGATGGGTGTCTATGGTCTGCTGCGCATTGCGGTGCCGCTGTTCGGGCCGCAGATTGCTCAACTGCGCACGCCGCTGCTGGTGCTGGCAGTAGTGACGGTGGTGATGGGTGCGTGGGCGGCGGCGGCGCAGAAGGATCTGAAGCGCGTCTTCGCGTACTCGTCAGTGAACCACCTGGGCTATTGCCTGCTGGGTATCTTTGCTCTGGCGGTGCCGGCAGCGGGTGCGGCGATTCGAACCAGCCAGGAGGTGGCGCTCAACGGCGTCATCCTGCAGATGTTCAACCACGGCGTAACGGCGGCGGCGCTGTTCTGGTTTATTGCCATGCTGCAGGAGCGCAGCGGCGGCGAACGCGGCATCGACGACTTTGGCGGATTGCGCAAGCCGGCGCCTGTGTTTGCGGGGTTGATGGGCATTGCGCTGTTTTCGTCGCTCGGTCTGCCGGGCCTGAATGGCTTTGTGGGCGAGTTTCTCATCTTCCGCGGCGTGTTTCCGCTCTCGTGGGTGGCCGCTTCGGTTTCAATTCTCGGCCTGCTGGTAACCGCGGCAGTGATTCTTACCGTGATTCAAAAGGTCTTTACCGGGCCGGTTGAAGAGAAGTGGGTGGGTTTTGCCGACATGCACGGTGGCGAGCGCTTGGCGATGGCGCCCGTGATTGGCCTGATGCTGCTGCTGGGCCTGCTGCCGCAGCTTGTGATTGATACGGTGAACCCCACGGTCGTTTACCTGCTGGCGCACTGGAGATTTTAAGAACGATGTTGGCTTGGACGATCTATCTCTCGTTTGCCGGAGCGCTGGCTGAAGCGCTGCTGCCCAAGGGCAAGCCCGCGTTGGCGCGCGGCTTTGCGCTGGCGGTTGCTGTGGCCGGTCTGGTGATTGCTGTGCTGGGCTTCGCGGCCGGTACAGGGCACGGCCGGATGGTTGTTGCCGATCTGCCATGGGTTCCTGCGATGGGCATCCGCTACACGCTGGCCGCCGATGGCATCAGCCTGGTGCTGGTCCTGCTGACAGGGCTTGCGGCAGTTGCCGGTGTGTTGTTCAGCTGGAACATCGATCTGCGCACGAACGAGTTCTTCGCGTTTTATCTGGCACTGATTGGCGGCGTTTACGGCGTTTTTCTGAGCTTCGATCTCTTCCTGCTGTTTGTGTTCTACGAGATCGCGATTGTGCCGAAGTACTTCCTGATCGCCATCTGGGGTTCGACGCGGCGCGAGTACGCTGCGATGAAGCTGGCGCTTTACTCCTTTGTGGGCTCGGCGATGGTGTTGATTGGGCTGCTTGCCTCGTATGCGCTTTCAGGAAGTCACTCGACCGGGCTCGTGGATCTGGCTCACGCGAATTTTCCGGTCAGTTTCCAGATGTGGGCTTTCCCGCTGGTGTTTGTCGGCTTCGGCATTCTTGCCGGTTTGTGGCCATTCCATACGTGGGCGCCTACTGGCCACGTTGCGGCTCCCACGGCTGCCTCGATGCTGC
>DCFV01000213.1:0-2976 GCA_002314435.1 Acidobacteriaceae bacterium UBA1795
CGGCGTTGTTCAGAGGTTCCTTAGGTTTTCATCCTTGCTTGTGAAGACGATAGCCGAGACCCAAAATTCCTTAGTCTTGTGCTGCTTCAGTCGCTCGCGGAGTACCTCGGCCTCACCTACGTAAGCGCGTAGAGCGTTCGTTAGAGGATCGCGCCCAGTGAGTATGTAGACTCCCGCTTTATCGAGTTCTTCGCGCGCGAGAAGATCCTCAAGCTCGGTGCGTGGCGCGGCAATAGCTTTGCCCGTCCAGTTGAAAATTTCAGCAGTGCGCAGGCTCTTGGCATCGCCGCGAGGCAGGAATAGCTTTATAGTGGCCGAACTCATAGGTGTTTCTTGTTATCCCTTTCAGAAGGAATTCAGGAAGGAGATGTGAAACAAGAACTTTTGATTAATGTTACTCCCGAGCCCAGTATTTATAACCGTCTCGTCTCAACGCGTTTCCCCACTCCGCAGATCGAGCGTGAAGGGCGTTTCCTTATCGGTGAGCATTTTCCAACCCTGTCCATGGAGGGTGTTGCCTTCGATGTGGCTGATTGCGATGCCTTCGTCAGACAGTGGTGCGGACTCCCACACCTGCCCGTGCGTGCCCCACGCCAGAATGTTGCGATGGCCAACGAACAGCAGCAGGCCCTGCGCGACGGCGGAGAGCACTTGCTGCACCGGCCTATAGGGCAGCATGGTGAAGTGCTCCGGCGCCCTTGTGTCGATGAGGTAGGCGTAGCCGCCTGCGACGGCGCAGAGGTCTTCCGCGTTTGGAGAAGACCAGAGGCCGGTAGGAACGGCGGGATCGCGGAAGCCGAGCGCGCAGGTGGCGAGGATCGGCTGCAAATTGCTTCCGCTGGGGTGGATCAGTATTTCCAGCGCGCCGCGTTCCACTTCTTCTACATCACGCGGGTAGACGAAATGGCGTGCGGGCAGAATGAGCGGCCTGGCGGAGAGGATCTCCGCCTGCCAGAGATGGGGGAAACTGAGGTCGAACTGCGGAGCAGTCACCCGCTTAGACTCCCACGAACCGCTCAATGCGCGAGCGCACGCTGGGTACGCCGAGGCGCAGTGTGGAGCCCTGCTCCATCAGGGGGATCAGTTTGTCGAACTCAGGGCCGGAGTGGGTGCCGGTGAGCGCGATGCGCACGGGGTGGAAGAGCTCCTTGCCCTTGATGCCGGTGGCTTCTTTGATTGCGTTCATCCACTCCTTGAAGATCTCGGGCGTCACCGGCTCGTAGTGAGCGCGGGCGCGGTTGGCCAGCTCGCCCAGCACGAGGCGGGACGAGTCGGCAGCCAGTATCTCGGCGTTCTCCTCCTTGGCGCGCGCTTCCGTTGCGTTGAAGCCGAACATGAAGAGAGCCTTGGCAGGCAATTGGTCGAGGTGGTCCACAGACTGAGAGAACAACTGCACCAGGTTGGCGAACCATACCAACACGTCGTCGGAGGCCTGGTCCTTTTCAGGCAGCATGAAGCCGAAGTATTCCCATGCGAGCCGGGCCAGGCGGCTGGATGAGGCCGTCTTCATGAAGTGGCGGTTGAGCCAGTTCAATTTGTCGAAGTCGAAGATGGCCGGAGAGGGTGTCACGCGCTCGAGCGTGAACGCCTTGAGCAGCTCCGGCATGGTGAAGGTCTCGGTCCTGCCGTCTTCGGCACCCCAACCCAGCAGCGCGAGATAGTTGATGAGCGCCTCGGGCAAGTAACCCATCTCGCGGAAGCTGGAGATGGACGTGGCGCCGTGGCGCTTGGAGAGCCGTTCGCGGTCGGCGCCCAGAATGGTGGAGAGGTGCGCAAACTGCGGCACCTTCCAGCCAAAGGCCTGGTAGATGGCAACCTGCTTGGGCGTGTTTGAAATGTGGTCGTCGCCGCGGATCACGTGGGTGATTCCCATCAGCGCGTCGTCTACCGCGACCACGAAGTTGTAAACCGGCATGCCAGGCAGGTTTTCATATCCCGAGCGTACCAGGATCGGATCGCTGACTGTTTCGGAGGCAAATTCCACGTCGCCGCGCACCATGTCATGAAAGCGCAGCGGCTGCTCGCCAACCTTGAGTCGCACGGTGAAAGGCTTGCCGGCGTCAAGGTTCTTCACGATCGCCTTGAGGGGGAGCTTGCGACAACGGCCGCTGTAGACTTGCGGCTGGTGCCTGGCGACGGCGGTTCGGCGATCCGCTTCCAACTCTTCGACGGTGCAGAAGCAGCGGTAGGCGAGGCCGTCCTTGAGCAGCTTCTTGGTGAGCTTTGTATAAATCTGCTGCCGCTCTGACTGGCGGTAGGGTCCGTTCGGGCCCTTGTCCTTGGTCTTCGAGCCCTTCTCGCCGGGCTCGCCGGGGCCTTCGTCCCAGTCCAGACCCAGCCATTGCAGATCTTCCATGAGCTGCGTTTCGTAGCGGGCTTCAGAGCGCTCTACGTCGGTGTCTTCGATGCGCAGAATAAAGTCTCCGCCGTTACGGCGGGCAAACAGCCAGTTGTAGAGCGCGGTGCGCGCGTTGCCCACATGCAGAAGGCCCGTGGGAGAGGGAGCAAAGCGCACACGAATCTTTCTGGTATTCATCACCTCATGATGATAGTCGCCCAGTTGGTCGGTCCGTCCACAGTGTTGTGGACGCACGGTACGCGGAAGTCATCTGTTCAAAGGGAGTTCACTTGGGGACTGGCTCCGTCGTAGCGCACCTGGGCAGAGAGTATTTGGCCAATGTGGGTTTCTGCCCAGACGCGCAGCGCATTGATCGGAGTGGTCAGGTCGGCGCCCAACGGTGTCAACGAGTACTCCACTGTGACCGGCACTGTGGCAAAGGCGCGGCGCTCCACCAGTCCGTTGCGCTCCAGTTCGCGCAGCGTCTGGCCCAGCATCTTTTGCGAGATGCCTTGCAGCCGTCGCTTAAGCGCGTTGAATCGGACCGGGCCGCCCTCCAGTGCGCCCAGCACCAGCACGGTCCATTTGTCGGCAATCTGGTCGAGCACAATGCGCGTAGGGCATTCGGCGTTGAAGGC
>DCFV01000213.1:3309-8170 GCA_002314435.1 Acidobacteriaceae bacterium UBA1795
GGTATCTTCTTGAAACTTACTTCAGTTTAGCGCCTAATAGGACAGGATTTCACTGTGGGGCGCTTGCCAGCAGCGTCATTCAATCGAAAAGCGGGAGACTTGAGCAATGAAAGTGACACTTTTTGGCGCTTCGGGCATGATCGGCAGCAGGATTTTGCAGGAGTTGGTACGGCGAGGACACACGGTAACGGCTGTGGCGCGGAATCCGGAAAAGATCGCCGCAACGGGAGGAACGGCTGTTCAGGGTGACATCACGGACGAGGCCAGCGTGGCCGCGGCGGCCAAGGGAGCGGATTCGGTGGTGAGCGCCTATGCTGCCCCGTTCGAGAACCCTGGCCTGGTAGTGGCGGCAACGAAGGCACTGCTGTCCGGGCTGAAGCAGGCGGGCGTCAAGAGACTGATCGTGGTGGGAGGTGCGGGCAGTCTCGAGGTAGCTCCGCGGCTGCAACTGGTGGATACGCCGGATTTTCCCGAGGCGTGGAAGGGCGTGGCATTGGCGCATCGGGATGTGTTGCCGGTGCTGAGGGCCTCTGACACCGAGTGGAGCTATCTGAGTCCCGCCGCATTCATCCAGCCGGGAGAGCGCACGGGCAAGGCACGTTTGGGTGGCCGGCAACTGGTGACCGACGCCAAGGGCGAGAGCTGCATCTCGGCCGAGGATTACGCGGTGGTGCTGGTGGACGAACTTGAGAGGCCGCAGCACGTGCGACAGCAGTTCACGGCGGCGTACTAGAGGCAGGGATCAGGAGAAATGTTCCCAACCTTGGGGACTCAGTGGCTCGGGTCCATTCTCCGAGAGCAGTGTGATGAGTGGGCACCCCGCGCGGCCGCGCAGGATGCGGCCGATGCAGGTGACGGGTACACCGGCGATTACGCGCGGGACCCGGGCGGTGGGTGTCGCTGAGAACAATAGTTCGTAGTCTTCACCGCCGTGGAGCGCATGCGCCATGGTGGATCCAGCGTGCAGAGGCAGGGCAGTGGCGTCCACCTCAGCGGCCACATGGGACTCCTCGCAGATGTGCGTCAGGTCGGTGGAAAGGCCATCGCTCAGGTCTATGGCCGCGGAGGCTGCTCCGTGCTGTCGTAGCCAAAGCCCCTGCGGCAGGCGCGGCTCCGGGGCCAGATGCGGCCAAAGTGCCTTCTTTTGTTTTGCTGAGAGCGCGGGTGGGGTGGTCTTGCAAGAATTGGTTGCCAGTTTGCCGAGCAATTCCAGCCCGGCGGCGGATCCGCCGAGTGCCCCAGTGACATAGAGCCTGTCGCCTGGGCGGGCACCGGAGCGCAGCAGGGCCTGCCCGCGCGGCACTGCGCCTATGAGCACAATGTCGGCAAGGGCCAAGGGAGACTCCGCCAGATCGCCTCCGGCTAGGGGGGTATGATGCGTTGCGGCCAGTGCCAGCAGGCCGTCGTAGAACCGCTCCACCCACGGCTTTGCGCGGCCTTTGGCGAAGGTTAACTCGCGCGGCAAACCTAACGAGATAAAGGCGGCTATCGGCCTGGCACCCATGGCCGCCAGGTCGCTTAGCCCACGGGTCAGGGTACGGTGGCCTACCGTCTCCGGGGAGTGCCAGTCGAGGCGAAAATGGCGACCGGCGATGGAGAGGTCAGTGGTTACGGCCGCTTCCTCTCCTGAGCGCAAGCCGAGCAGGGCGCAGTCGTCGCCGATGCCCAGGCGCAGTCCGGAGGCGGCGGAGTGGGGTGCCTGCGCGCGAATTCGCCGCAGCAGACTGAGCTCGCCCGTGCGCGGATTCGGATTGGAGGGCTGTCGGCGCATGTTCTCCACTTTAGGGTAATTGGCCGCACTGGGCGTCCCACAGTGCCGAATTGGGAGGCCCACGAAACCCGTTGGTACACCGCACTCTTGGATGGATTTTCGTCTCTTGATCGCTTTGACCGGGAGGAACCTACTTTGTTACCCTAGTCAAACGTTCCTGGAAAGAGTACCCAGACAGGGGCCTTTCGTTTTGTTCACAGGCTCTTTGGAGCCTTTCAGTGCCTTTCGCTGTTTGCACGTGTGTGTGGCGAATTGCAGCCTTCCCCGGGTTGCGGGAATGAGAGATGTCCTGATGCTGCGTAAGCGCTATTACATCCTTTTTGTTTCAAGAGATGAAGACGGGCGTGTCCGGAAGATTCCGCTTCCTCTGCATTACGTGTATGGTTTCGTAGCCGCGGCGGTGGTCGGTGCTTTCACCATCGTTGGCTTGGCGGGCTCCTATACGCGCATGCTGCTCAAGACCGAGAGCTTCAACCAGGTGCGCCAGGATCGCGAGACTCTGCGCAAGAGCTATCAGCAGATGGCCAAGATTGCGCACGACCGCGATGTGCAGGTGGCGTCGCTCGGCGCGCTGGCCAGCGAGGTCACAACGCTCTACGGCCTGCGGCAGAACAAGCTGATGTCAGGCAGGGCAGCGGCGACGAGCGGGGTCAAGGCGGCTACTCCACAGAGCCTTGCCGTAACCGACGACGTCACGGCGCAGAACATCAAGCTCTCCATCGATCAATTCTACGCGCTGCGCTCGCAGGCCATGAGCGGCCGCGTAACGCGCGCGCTCGAGGGTGGACTGACGCCTAACTTTGCTGGCGACTGGACTCAGTTTGCCGACGCACCCTCGCTATGGCCGGTGCAGGGCCGCCTGGGTTCCAGCTTTGGACAGCGCGAGGACCCGATCAACGGTGAAGGTGCCTTCCACTCCGGCATAGACATCGATGCGCCCACGGGTACACCTGTGCGAGCAGCAGGTGACGGCGAAGTGACCGGATCCAACATGGGAGCAGGCTACGGCCGTCAGGTGGTGCTGAGTCATGGGCACAGCCTCGAGACGGTTTATGGACACCTGTCGTCGGTGGCGGTGGTACCGGGCCAGCATGTGACACGCGGCGAAATCATCGGATACGTGGGAATGACGGGCCGCGCTACCGGACCGCACCTGCACTATGAAGTGCGCGTGGACAATGTACCAGTGAACCCGCACAAGTATCTGCGCAGTACATTTACCCAGGCCATGCTTGATAGTTCGGGCGGCAAGTAAGAAGTTCTACAAACAGAAAGCAAATGACGACGGCTCCCCGCAGGGGAGCCGTCTTTGCGTGCGAAGAACTTGTAACCGCCTAAATCCCTACATAGCTCACATGCCAGATCGACCGTGAGGCGTCGTCACTGATGAAAAGCGAACCGTCTGCAGCTTGCGCAACGCCCACCGGGCGGCCCCACACCAGGCCAGCAGCGGTAACAAAGCCCGTGAGGAAGTCCTCGTACTCGCCGGTGGCGTGGCCGTTCTTCATGGGCAGGCGAATGACTTCGTAGCCTGCACGCTGGGCTCGGTTCCACGAACCGTGCTCGCAGGCAAAGCCCTCGCCTTGGAACTCGGCGGGGAACTGCGCGCCTGTGTAGAACATCATCTCCAGCGAAGCGAAATGCGGGTTGAGAATGATATCTGGCGTGAGGATCTTTGCCTGCAACTCGGGGTGCTTGCCTGCGTGGCGCGGGTCCTGCTTTCCGCCCATGTACCACCACGGCCAGCCGTAGAAGCCGCCTTCCTGCACATGCGTCACGTAGTCGGGTACGAGGTTGTTGCCCAGACCGTCACGCTCATTGGTGGAGCACCACAGTTCGCCTGTTGTGGGGTTGATAGCCTCGCCAACACAATTGCGCAGGCCCCAAGCGTAGACGCTGATGAACTCGCCCTCAGGCGTGAACTCGAGCACGTCAGCGCGGTGATATTCCTCGGGGTGCGTGTCGATGTCGTCCACGTTGGAGTGCGAGCCGACGGAGGCGAACAGCTTTGTGCCGTCCTTCGAGAAGACCACGTCACGAGTCCAGTGACCGCCTCCGCACAGGCGTCCGCCGCCAGGCAGATCGGCCAGTTCCTGGGCTGGGCCGCCAGCCTTAAGGTCGCCTTTTTTGTAAGCAAAGCGCACGATCCCGTCCGTGTTGCCGATGTAAACCCACTGCGGGCTGGGTCCGGAGGGGTAGAAGGCGATGCCGAAGGGCTGGTGCAGCCCAGTAGCGAACACTGAGGACTCAAGGGGCTTGCCGTCCGCACCCACGCCTCGAAATACCTTGATTTTGCCGGTCGCGCTCTCAGCCAGGAAAAGATCGCCGTTGGGTGCCACGCGCAGCAGGCGCGGGTTGTCGAGACCGGTGCCGTAAAGCTCTACCTTGAAGCCTTTGGGCGCAATGGGCCAGGCGTTGCGAGGGCGTGCAACTATGTCGGGGCCATTGTCCACCGATTCTTGCGGTGCGGGCGTGGGCAGATCGGCCACTGTGAGATGGCGGCGAATGCCGGGGCTCTCATGTGCGGCGTCAGTAAACGCGGCCTGTCCAGTGAGCACGGGGTGCTGCTGGTCGGCGGCAAACGCTGAAGGCACGAGCAGCAGGGCGGCGAGCGCGGGAGTGAAGCGGAACGGGCGGATCATGCGACCTCTCAGCGGGGGGAGTATTGGTGAATGCCGGAGCCCAGGGAGCGGGCCTGCGGAACCAGCTTACTGCGATGACATGACAACGGGCGCCGCCGCCTGGAGCCTTTCGCGGTTCGACTGCGCTCAACGCGCGAAGAACTCCGGCGCCCGGATTTGCAGCAGTGTGGGCCTCGAGTGAACACAAAGGCCCCAAAAAGCGGCGGGGAAGCGCGCTAGTTATCTATTTCGACGCGTCTGGGGTGCTTGCGGTTGCAGGGATTTGCGGGGTGGATGCATCCACCCCGCCATCCGCGATGCCAGAGAGGGCGGACGGCGTGAGCGTGGCCGTGATCAGCACGCGGTCGCGCTTCTGGGAGACTACAGCGGTTTGCAGCAGCTCGCGCAGACCGTTGTTGGCGGGGTTCTGCGCTAAGGGCTGCGTAAAGCCGCGCGCCAGCGTGACCAG
>DCFV01000173.1:0-9776 GCA_002314435.1 Acidobacteriaceae bacterium UBA1795
CAGAACGAAGGACGGACATCGGCAACCCTGCCGGCATGTCTGAAGCATGTGCGACCGGCACACCTAGTTTCGCACGCGACGGCGGCGAATAGGGGAGTGGTGCGGCCGAGGTTACTCCACGCGGAACAGCGCGCACCCATGCGGGGCCAACTCAACGTGGAGCGCTTTTGCGCTCCGGAGACGTTTTTTGTTCCAGATGTCGTAGACGACGTGCGGCCGGTCGGTGAGGTGAAAGACCGGCCAGGGAAGATCAGACTTCGTCGCCTGGTCCTGGAGGTTGAAGACAGCGAGGTACTGGTGGCTGCCGGTGCGCGCGTACCAGTAGCGCTGAGGGAACGAATCGTTTTTGCCGCTCTCGAGGGGCATGAGTCCCTGGCCACTCTCGATGGCGCGTTGGTTGATGGTGAGCACCTCCTTGTTGGTCAGCAGCGAGCGGGTGAAGTCGTCGAGCTTGGTGAGGTTGGTGCCGAGAACGAGCGGCGAGCGCGAGATGGCCCACAGAGTGAACTCCGAGCGCTGTTCGTCCTGCGTGTAGCGCGAGGTGCGCGGATCGCCCCAGCCGGGATGCGGAGTAAGGTTTCCCTCGGGCAACATGTCGCCATCGGGCCAGTGGCCGGGCCCGACGTACGGAGCCCACTCTGCGAGCCTGTCAAAGGCGTCGCGCAGGCCGAAGGGGAATTCGCTCTTGCTGTCCGTGTGCTGTGCAGACCAAATGTCCCAGTGGTCGTCGGTGATGCGCCACATCTGCGCGTATTTGGCAACTTCTGCGTTGTGCTCCAGTTTGGTGGGGCCGGGCGAAAGACTCAGCAGGATGGGGCGGCCGGTCTTGCGGATGGCTTCGGCGATCTGGCGAATCTCGGTGGGGCGGTAGGGGTGGTCGCTGATGCAGTCAACCTTGAGGAAATCGACGCCCCAGTCGGCGTAGAGGCGGAGCATGGAGTCGTAGTAAGCCTGTCCGGCGGCGTTGTCGCGGATGCCCCAGTTACCCTCGTCCCACGGGCAGGGCGATTCGCGGTCGGCGGCATCCTGGGCGTGGAATCCGGAGCCGGCGATGGGCAGGTTCTGCTCAACAACGTCGCGGGGAATGCCACGCACAAGGTGGATGCCGAACTTGAGCCCCTGTGCATGCACCCAGTCAGCGAGGGGCTTGAACCCTGCTCCGTTGGCCGAGGACGGGAAGCGGTTGGCTGCAGGGATCTGGATGCCGTTGGCGTCCCAGACGTACTTACGCGCGGCAACCGACTCAGCAAAGGGGTCCTGCATGTACCAACCCTCATCGACAACCGCGTATTGCCAGCCGTATTCCTTGAGCGACGCCAGCACCTGGGTGTTGGCGCGGAAGTCGGCCTCGTTGATGGTGAGGCCGTACGCATCCCAGCTGTTCCAGCCCATGGGCGGGGTGGGCGCAATCCTTCCGGCGGCTAAGGGGCGGGCGGTGAGCGCAGCAACGGCGAGACAGAGAACGGCAAGCAGGTTATACCGGGGCATGCGGACACATATACCACATCCGGTCAGGGAACGCTGTTCTCCGCGTCCCACGTGGGCGTAAGCATGCAGATGCGGGCAGCATTATTAGGTGATGCGGCTCACTTTCAACTCGGCCTATAATGCTGTCGAATCAAATCAAGACAGCTGCCAGATGCCAATCCCCGCACCTGCGACTGAGGAGAGAATCATGTTGAAGTCGTTCCCGCTCCTTTCTGTTGTGGCTTTGCTTGCTGTTGCCCCATTTGTTCTTGAGGCGCCCGCCGCGCAGGAGTCGGCCAAGGCTCAAGCCAAGGCTGCGGCCCAAACTCAGGATAAGGCGAAAGCTCTCTACAAGAGGGACTGCGAGTTGTGCCATAACGCCAATGGCGATGGCAAGACAGATCTAGCCAAGTCGTTGGGTGCTTCAATGGCCGACTGGACCCAGCCGAAGACGCTGGCCAACATGTCCGACCAGGTGTTGTTCGACATCATTCGCAAAGGCAAAGGCACGATGCCGGCCGAGGACGCGGGCCGCGCCAAGGATGACGAGGTACATGCGCTGATCCAGTACATCCGCAGCTTGGCGACAAGCGCGCCAGCTACGCCGGACACACCCGCGACGCCGGACACGCCTGCTGCGCCGGCTACAGCGCCAGGCAGCGGCAAATAGTCAATCCCGCGTTCCCGGCGGCTCGCAGCTCCGCCCGCCGGGACGCAGTCCGCCGCAGATGCTTGCGCAGCGCGCCTTCCCCAGTGCCTCTTGCGATAAGCTGGGGCGGGGGTATTTTTGATGCACTTGCGAGCGTGGTGCCGTAGGGCTCTGTTCGCCTGGACACTGGGCCTGGGGCTGACGGTTGCAGTCGCTTCCGTCTCGGCCCAGGCAGCCGCATCCAACCCGGCACTGCCGGTTATCCACGTCGACAACGGGCCGAATTCTGCTGCCGCGCAGCAGGCGCATTATGTGGTGCTCGTTTCGCTCGATGGGTTTCGCTGGGACTACGCCACACGCGACCAGGCGACGCATCTGCTGGACCTCGGCAAGCAAGGCGTGTGGGCCCCGCAGGGCATGCTGCCCAGCTTTCCCTCGTTGACCTTCCCCAACCACTTCACCATCGTGACCGGGCTCTATCCCGAGCACCACGGGCTGGTGGCCAACAGCTTCTACGACGAGACAAAGCACGCGCGCTACGCCATCAGCGACCAGAACGCGGTGAGCGACGGCAGCTGGTACAGCGGCGTGCCGCTGTGGAGCCTGGCGGAGAGCCAGGGGATGCGCACGGCGTGCTTCTTCTGGCCCGGCTCTGAGGCCAAGGTCGCCGGCTATCGGCCGACCTACTACCTGCACTTTGACGACAAAGTAGACGACGACGCGCGCATTGACCAGGTGCTGGAGTGGCTGCGGCTGCCGGCCGAGGTGCGCCCTCACTTCATCACGCTCTACTACTCGGATACTGACCACGCAGGGCATGCCTTCGGGCCCGATGCGCCGGAGACGCACGCAGCGGTGCGCAAGGTGGACGGGTTGATCGGACGGCTGAAGGCCGGGCTGGATGCGACCGGTTTGCCGATTGACCTGGTGGTTGTAAGCGACCACGGAATGGTGCACGAGCAGGGCCAATGGATCACGCTGGACCAGCTTGCAGACCTGAGCGGCTTTGAAACCGCTGGGCCGCTGTTGTATGCCTCCTCTGAGGCTGACCGCGAGCGGGTCTACAACCAGTTGAAGAAGGCCTCATCGCAGTTTGTGGTGTACCGGCTAAAGAATGTGCCGGCAAATCTGCATTTCAATGAAAATCCGCGCGAGGGAGATCCGGTGGTGATCGCCACAGGGCCTTACTCGATCCGTGCGCATGCGGGACCGGCGGGACAGCCGGACCGCGCTCCGGTGACCGGCATGCACGGGTTCGATCCGCATACGATGCCGGAAATGAAGGCAAGTTTCTTCGCCGCGGGGTCGGACATTCTGCCCGGTCACACGGTGATGCCATTTGAAAACGTGAACCTCTATCCGTGGCTTGCGCACCTGCTCGGTCTGACTCCTCCAAAGTCGGATGGCAGCCTGAACGTGCTGGCTGGAACGCTGCGGGACGGCGGGGCTGACCGCAGCCACTGATTGCGAAGGAGTTGTAGAACGATGAGCGTTGTGTTGGGAATCGATGGCGGAGGCACGCGCACGCGCGCCTCAATTGTGCGTGACGGCAAGCGGCTGGCATTTGCTCAGGGCGGTTCGATCAAGCGTCTGCGGGTGGGCGCCGAGGTAGCTGAGGCCAATTTGCGGGCGGTCCTGAAGGACGCGTTTGAGCAGGCAGGTTCGCCGGCGATCGATGCGGCCACGGTGGGCGTGGCCAGCGCGGCCCTGCCCGGCGTTGCGGAGTGGATCACGGCCGTGCTGCGCGAATTTGGCATCACGCGTTCTGAAGTGGTTGGCGACGAAGTGATTGCGCTGGACGCGGCGTTCCACGGCGGGCCAGGAATTCTGCAAATTGCCGGGACCGGATCGAACTGTATTGGGCGCGCGCCAGACGGCTCTCGTGAGTGCGCGGGCGGCTATAGCTCGCGGCTGGGCGACGAGGGGTCCGGTTACTGGATCGGCGTGAACGCAGTGCGTCGCGGCTTGTGGGCTTACGACCGCGATCAGCCGACACGGGTGCTGGAAGCAGTGGGACGCATCTGGGGGACGAAAACGATTGACGAACTGGTGAGCCTGGGGGATAGCACGCCGGGACCGGACTTTGCCGCGCTCGCACCCGCCATCAGCCAACTGGCTGAAGAGGGCGATCCGGTGGCGGCAGGTGTGCTGGCGCAGGCCGCCGCAGACCTGGTGGACTTTGTGCTGCTGGTGCGCGGAAAGCTGCGCCGCAAGCAGCACCTGACCGAAGAGGTGCCGGTGGCGTGGATCGGCAGCGTGATCGGCAAGGCGCGGCTGGTGCGCGAGCCGTTCCTCGCAGGCCTGCGCGCGGCCGCGCCTAAGATGCCCATCGGAGAAAACGAGGTGGTAGGCATCGAGGGCGCAATCTGGCGGGCCGAGCGTCTGGCAGAGAAGGCGCTCTAAGCTGAAGCTACGGGCTGGCCGCCGACGATGGACTTGAGCAGGTGGCCGGCCGAGTCAACCGCGACCAGGTTGGCCGCCTGACCCACGACCAGTGAACCCGTGCGGGGGGTCAGGCCGGTCATAGCAGCGGGGTTGGTGGTGAGCAGGCCCAGCCCCTGCTCGACGGTAGCGCCCGTAAAGCGGACAAAATTCTCAAGCGCGCGATCCTGCGTGAGCACGCTGCCGGCGAGTACGCCGTTAGCCATCGCCCGGCCGCCGGTCACCTGCACGGCAAAGCCGCCAAGGAAGTATTCGCCGTCCGGCATGCCTGTGGCGCTCATGCCGTCCGTGATCAGGAGAGCGCGCTGAGGCCCCTTGGCGCGCCACCAGAGCTTCACCATCTCCGGGCGCGTGTGGATGCCGTCACAGATGATCTCAGCGTAGATTGCATCGTTGGTGAGCACGGTGCCCAGAATGCCGGGTTCGCGGTGGTCGAGCGGTCGCATGGCGTTGAAGGTGTGGGTGGCGCTGACCCCGCCCGCTGCGAGCACGGCCTGAGTTTCTTCCGCGGTGGCATTCGAGTGGCCCACGGAGATGCGCACGCCGCGTGCGGTGGCATGGGCGGCTAGCTCGGCCGCGCCGGGCAACTCAGGCGCCAGCGTCATCAGGTGCACAAACCCCTCTGCGGCTTCATAAAACTTGTCGAAGGCGGCAATGTTCGGCGCCAGCAGGCTGGCAGGCGGATGCACACCGCGCTTGCTGTGCGAGAGAAAAGGCCCTTCAAGATGAATGCCCAGCGGGCGCGCGTGGCCGGGCGTTGCGGGCCGCTTGAGCAGTTTCGCGAGCCCTTCCAGAGAGCGCAGAGTGGCATCCATGGGCGCTGTCACGGTAGTAGCAAGATAGCTGCCTGTGCCGCGCGTAGCGAGGAAGGAGCTGATTGCGTCTACCGCCTCGGGCGTTGCATCCATCACGTCGTAATTGACCGCGCCGTGAAAATGTACATCGAAGAAGGCCGGTGCGAGCGTTGCTCTGGGGAAGTCCAGCACCTGCGCGCCGACGGGGATATTGGCATCCTCGCGCGTGACAATTGATTCAATCCGCCCATCTTCAAGGGTGACAACGGGACGGTGCACAAGCTGGCTTCCGTTCCAGAGGCTTTCCGCAGTCAGTACCGTACGCATAGCCTCAATTATTGCAGGCTTTGCGGCGGCCCTGCAGTGTAACGCGCTGGACACAGACGAGTGGTATGGTTCTAGCCATGCGGACTAAGGCGCTGTTGTTGATGCTTCCCTTTGTTGCCGCCGGCGTGAGTGCCGGACAGGCGCGTGATCTGTCTACAAGTAAGCAGCTGATTGAACCGGTGCCCGGTAGTCCGCAGCGGCTGAACAGCCTGCCGATGTCGATGGCGGTCTCGCCGGACGGCCGTTACGTGGCGACGGTGAATGCAGGCTACGGCACTTACGAGTCACGCTACATGCAGTCGATTGCGGTGATCGACACGACTACCGGTGCGCTGAAGGATTTTTCGGACGAGCGCACCCTGGTGCAACGTGACAAGCAGACGCTGTACGCGGGGCTGGCCTTTAGCAGCGACGGGAAGCATCTCTACGCGTGCATGGGATCGATCAGCGACCCGGAGGGAACCCGGAAGGGCGACACGGGCAACGGCATTGTCGTCTACAAGTTTGCCGACGGTGCACTGGAGGCAGAGCGGTTCATCAAGCTTCCGCTGCAGACGCTGGCTGCAGGGCGCGCAACTCGGCTGGTGGGCGACACGGAAGGCAACAAGGGCGTGCCGTTTCCGGCGGACGTGGCCGTGGTCAGCGAGGGAGGTCAGGAACGGCTGCTTGTGGCGGACAATCTGTCAGACGATGTTCTGCTGGTGGACCCGGCGACAGGCGCGATCGAGCACCGGTTCGACCTGGCGGAGAACGACGCGGTGCCATCTGTGTATCCGGGTGCGCTCACGGTGGCGCGCGACGGCAAGCGCGCGTTTGTTGCGCTGTGGAATGCATCGGAGATTGTGGAACTCAATCTCGAAAAGAAGACGGTGGGACGCAAGCTAGCATTGCTGAAGCCGGCAAACCCTGTTGCGGCGAGCACGCATCCGTGTGCGTTTGCACTCACCGCGGATGGAAAGACGCTGTACGTGGCGCTGGCGAATCGCGACGCCGTAGCGGCGGTGAATGTGGCCGGCAATGCGCTCGCGGTGAAAGGCTACTTCGACACGCGGCTGCCGGGGCAGAGCTATTTTGGCACGGAGCCAGTGGCAGTGGCGCTGAACGGGAACGGGTCGCGACTCTACGTGGCGAACATGGCCAGCGATGCGGTGGCGGTGATCGACACGCGCAAGCTGAGCGCGAAGGCCGCGCACGAAGGCATGGTGGAGCCAGTGGGATTTGTGCCGACGGAGTGGCTGCCGTTTGCTCTGGCGTTTGTGCCGTCGGCCGAGGGCGGGAGGCTCTTCGTGGCGACGGGGAAGGGCGCGGGCACAACAGCGAACGCCAATCCGCAGCCAGCGACGCCGGAGATGGAGGCGCAGCACTCGCTGCGGTCGTACACCTATATCGCGACGCTGCTGCACGGATCGCTGGCGACGATGGATGAGCGCACGATCGACGCGCACCTGCAGGCATGGACAGACGAGGTGCTCCGGTCGAACCGGATGAAGGCCGCCGAGGAGAAGATTTCATTTGCAGGCGGAAAGAATCCAATCAAGCATGTGATTTACATCATCAAGGAGAACCGGACCTTCGATCAGGTTCTGGGTGACCTGAAAAAGGACGGCAAGCCAGTGGGCAACGGCGATGCGAGCCTAACGATGTATGGCGAGTCGATAACGCCGAACATTCACAAGTTGGCGCTCGAGTTCGGCGTGTTGGATAACTTCTTCGACTCGGGCGAAGTTTCGGGCGACGGCCACGTGTGGTCGAACGCCGCAATCGGGTCGGACTACCTTGAGAAGACGTGGCAGCAGTCGTATCGCGGCAGAGAGCGCACGTATGATTTCGAGGGCGTGGTGGCGGAAGGGTATCCGCTGCTGCAAAAGATTCCGGATGTGAACGAGCCGGCGAGCGGCTACCTGTGGGGCAACCTGGCTTCGCACGGCAAGAGCTACTACCACTTCGGCGAGTTTATTGCGACGACGTTCTGTGGAGAGAAGGGGACGAAGGACCCGACGCTGGGGCCGGTGCTTAAAGGGCGCGACTGCTCACGCCAATCCGTTGCGCTGGGCGAGGCGCTTCCGGCCGAGTGGGGGGGCGGCGTGAACAAATGGCCGTGGTCCATTCCGTTGATCGCGGCCAACGTGGCAACGAAGCCCGAACTTGTGGGGCATTTCGCGCCGGAGGCTCCGGACTTTGAGCTGTCCGTTCCCGATCAGGTGCGCGTCGATATCTTCGAGCGTCACCTCAAGCAGTGGATCGCCGACAAACAGAAGGGCCGCGACACGATGCCGAACTTTGTGATGCTGCGGCTGGGCAATGACCACACAGCAGGCACGCGGCCGGGCGGGCCAACGCCGAAGTCTTCCGTTGCGGACAACGATCTCGCCGTGGGACGCGCTGTCGAAGACATTGCGCACTCGCCGTTCTGGGACGACACCGCGTTCTTTGTCCTCGAGGACGACGCGCAGGACGGCGCGGATCATGTGGACGCGCATCGCAGCTATGCCCTCGTCATCAGCAAATACGCACCGCGTGGGCCGCAGGGCGCGCCGTTTGTGGACAGCCGCTTCTACTCGACGGTGAGCGTGATCCGGACGATGGAGTCGCTGCTGGGGCTGCCGCCGATGAACAACAACGACGCGTTCAGTTCGCTGATCGGGAGTTTGTTCACCGGCCCAGGCGACCATGCACCATACACGGCGGACACAACGAACCGCGACAACGGTTTGATCTACACGGCGAACACCAAACAGGCGCCGGGAGCGAGCGAGAGCATGAAGATGGATTTTCGCCACGCCGACCGCGCCGACGCGCAGAAGCTGAACGTAATTCTGTGGCGCGATGCGATGGGCTCGAAGCCCGTGCCGGCGATGGTCACGGAGCATCACGCCAAGCCACGCAAAGACGATGACGACTAGAGCGCCGGTCCATCAGGGCCGTGTATGGTGGTAGGCGGCGTCAACCGCGACGCCCGGAGGGGTGTGTGCACGGATTGAATCGCAGGAGCTTTTTGCGGACGGCGGGAGCCGTTTCCGCGAGCACGCTGGTGGGAACGCGGCTGCACGCGCTGACGGCGGCCATGGATGAAGCGGCCCGGCCGATGGCGGCGAACGACCACATCCAGATTGCGCTGATTGGCGCAGGCGGTCAGGGGCAAGGTGATACGAAGACGGCCGTGCAGGTGCCGGGCGTAAAGCTGGTGGCCGTGGCCGACTGCTACGACGGGCGGCTGGAGCGCGCGAAAGAGCTGTGGGGCGACGACATTCTGGCGACGCGCGACTATCGCGAGGTGCTGGCGCGCAAGGATATCGACGCTGTGATCGTGGGCACACCGGACCACTGGCACAAGCAGGTGTCAGTGGACGCGATGAAGGCGGGCAAGGACGTCTACTGCGAGAAGCCGATGATTCATACTTACGCGGACGGGCCGGAGATGATCGAAGCGGCGCGCGCGACGGGGCGGATCTTGCAGGTGGGCAGCCAGCGCGTCAGCTCGGTGCTGTATGCGAAGGCAAAAGAACTCCTGGCGTCGGGCGCGATCGGCGAGCTGAACATGGTGACGGCGCGCTGGGATCGCAACTCGTCAATGGGCGCCTGGAACTATACCGTGCCGCCGGATGCATCGCCGGAGACGTGCGACTGGGAGCGCTTTCTCGGCACGGCGCCGAAGATTCCTTTCAACCAAGAGCACTTCTTCCAGTGGCGGAAGTGGAAGGCGTATGGCACAGGCGTGGCGGGCGACCTGTTTGTGCACCTGTTCAGCGGGACGCACTTTGTGACTGGCACGCACGGGCCGACGCGCGCAATGGCAACGGGCGGGCTGCGTTATTGGAAAGATGGGCGCGACGCGGACGACGTGATGCTGGGACTGTTCGATTACCGCGAGGGATTCAATCTGAGCTTACGCGTGAACTTCGTGGACGGCGGCGAGGAGAGCGAGGGGCTGGTGTTTACAGGCTCGGAAGGCACGATGGAGATTGGCTGGTCGGGTGTAACGGTGAGCCGCGTGCCGCGACAGAAGGAACCGGGGCTGACGATCGATACATTTCCCGAGGCGATGCAGAGGAAGATAGAGAGCGCGTATCGCGAGAAGTATCCGCGGGTGCACCCGG
>DCFV01000173.1:10108-11238 GCA_002314435.1 Acidobacteriaceae bacterium UBA1795
TTCAGGAATTTCTTCGCAGCAGTGCGCTCGCGCAAACCGGTCGTGGAGGACGCGGTGTTCGGATATCGCGCGGCAGGCGCGGCGCTGCTGGCCAAATTGAGCATCGAGCGTGGCGCAGTGGTGCACTGGGATCCGGAGGCGATGCGACTCGTCGACCGGCCCGTTTAGACTTGGCAAATGACGAAGCGCATCGGAGTACACCTGGGCACGGCGGGCGGCGCCTCGAACGCCGTGGAGCGTGCCCGCGAGATCGGCGCCAACACGTTTCAGATCTTTTCCTCGAGCCCGCGCATGTGGCGCGCGCCCAAGGTGGACCCGTCGCAGGCCCGGCGTATGCGCGAACTGCGCGCCAAGCTGGATGTGGGGCCGCTGGTCATCCACACAAGCTACCTGGTGAACGTGTGCAGCCAGAACACCGAAGTGCGCGAGAAAAGCGTGGGTGCTTTTCGCGGCGAGATTGAGCGCGCGCTGACCTTTGGCGCCGAGTACTTGGTGCTGCATCCCGGCTCGTGGAAGGGGCTAACGCGCGACGAGGGGCTCAAACTCGCCGCCGAGTCCATTGAGCGCTCGATCGACGGCCTGCCGTGGCAGGGAACCGGTTTCCACATCCTGATTGAGAATACGGCTGGCGCGGAATTTTCGCTGGGCGGCAGTTTTGAGCAGGTAGCGGAGTTGGTGGCGCGGCTGCGCGCCCATGCGCCCGTGGGCGTGTGCCTGGATACCTGCCACTCGCACGTGGCAGGCTACGACCTGGTGTCGGCCCAGGGCTATGAGGAGACCATGCGGCAGGTAGGCGCGACGGTAGGATTCGATGCCGTGCGCGTGTGGCACTGCAACGACGCCAAGGCCGAGCGCGGCTCCAAACTCGACCGGCATGAGCACATCGGGCAGGGAACCATGGGCAACGAACCTTTCCGGCGGCTGCTCAACGACACGCGTTTTGCGCACAGCGCGTTTATTGCAGAGACGCCGGTGGACGAGCCTGGCGACGAGGAGCGAAACGTCCGCATCCTCAAGAGTCTGGTCCAATCCGCGTAGGTTTGCATGCCCACAAGCGGAATATCCTGTAGTCACACGATCAGGCTAGGTCCTATTGTCTTGTGCAGAGGAGCTTTCGCATGAAAGACGGC
>DCFV01000240.1:0-372 GCA_002314435.1 Acidobacteriaceae bacterium UBA1795
TTCTTTGAGATGCTGGGCAACTTCAGCTTTGGCGACTACTTCAAGCGCGACGCGATCAAGTTTGCCTGGGAACTGATCACCAGCCCCGAGTGGTACGCGATTCCCAAGCACAAGCTCTACGTCACGATTTTCGAAGGCGCTGATGGCGTTCCGCGCGACGACGAGGCTGAAGGCTACTGGATCGAAGCCGGCGTGCCGAAAGATCGCATCTTCGAGTTTGGCCTTAAAGACAACTTCTGGCAGATGGGCGAGACGGGGCCGTGCGGTCCCTGCTCGGAGATTTTCTTCGACCTTGGGCTCGAAGCATCAGAGCATGGCAAGGATCTACCGTTCGGGCAGGACGACGCGCGCTACGTCGAGATCTGGAACCTG